>NZ_JAFBAT010000322.1 GCF_019247615.1 Mycobacterium sp.
CGTCGTCACTCCCGCACGACGATGACGGTATTGCCCGCCCGCCGGCAGGCGCGCCGGCCGTGGTGCCGGCAAGGTAGGAGCGTTCCAGCGTCTGACCGCCGACGGTGTCGATGACGATGTCATACGAGGAGCTCATTTTGTTGAAGGATGGCGGCCAGTGGCACCGTCAATGCACCGACACCACCGTGCACCACACCGCCCGGGCCACCGCGACGGTGTACGCGCAGCGCCTACATCTCGATCAGGGCAACCGCCAATCGACGGGGTCCGCGCCCATCCCCACGAGCAGTTCGTTGGCGCGGCTGAACGGACGCGAGCCGAAAAACCCGCGTGAGGCCGAGAGGGGCGAGGGATGCGGCGACTCGATAGCCACGCAATCACCTTCGGCGAGAATGGGTTTCAGTGTGGAGGCGTCGCGGCCCCACAGAATCGCCACCAGCGGTTGCTTCCTTTCGACCAGCGCGCGAATCGCGCACTCGGTCACCGGTTCCCACCCCTTGCCCCGATGCGACGCAGGGTTGTTGGGGCGCACCGTGAGCACCCGGTTGAGCAGCAGCACGCCGCGCTGTGCCCAGGGTGTCAGATCGCCGCAGGAGGGTGGCGGATGGCCGAGGTCGGCGGTGTACTCATCGAAGATGTTGGCCAGACTGCGCGGCAGCGGATACACGTCGGGCGCCACCGAAAAGCTCAGCCCCACAGCGTGTCCCGGTGTCGGGTAGGGATCTTGCCCGACGATGAGCACCTTGACGTCATCGAACGGATAAGTGAAGGCCCGCAACACGTTCGGGCCGGCGGGCAGGTACCTGCGCCCCGATGCGATCTCTGCGCGAAGGAACTGCCCCATCTCGGCGACCTGATCCGCCACCGGCTTGAGCGCGTCGGCCCAGCCCTGCTCGATGAGTTCACTCAGCGGGCGCGCGGTCATCGCAGCCCTTCCACCAGCAGCACCACCGTATCGGCGCCCGCCAGCCGGTCCTTCGAGATCTCCTGGTATTCCGGCGATTGCGCCCACCCGCGAAACGTGGCCTCGTCCGGAAAAGACATCAGCACCACCTTGTCGCGGTCCCATCGGCCCTCGACGACCTGAGGCGAATCGTCGGCGGCCAGCAGCGTTCCCGGATGACGGCGGAATACCTCCATGAACCGCGCCTGGTACCGGTCGTAGCCTGCCCGGTCGGTGAACTTCAACTGGGCGATCGCGTAGACGGTCACTGCGCCACCCTAGCGTGGCCCCCATTGCCCGCTTCCTCCTCGGGCCGCGCGCGGCCCGCATCGTCACCGGGCGAAAGACTGCCAGCCCGCGGGTCCCCCCCATTCCCGACCATCGACCAGCACCCGGGTCGCCCCGTCGAGCACTCGCCCGATTTCTCGCCACCCGACGGGAACCGCACCGGCGAAACAGGCGACCAGGGCGTGGTCTTCACCGCCACCCAGCACCCACTGCCAGGGGTCGACGTCCACGGCGGCGGCCGCGGCGGCCAGCGCGTCGTGGTCTTCGGCGAGCGCCGCGGTGGACAGATCGATGCCCACCCCGGACGCCTCGGCGACGTGCCCCAGGTCGGCGACCAGGCCGTCGGAGACGTCTATCATCGCCTGGGCACCTGCTGCGGTGGCGGCCGCTCCCTGGCCATAGGGCGGTCGCGGCACCAGATGCCGATCCCGCAGCTCGTGAAAGTCTTCAATTCCGTTCTGCCACAACGCGTATCCAGCAGCGGAGCGGCCCAGTTCACCCGCAACGGCCAGCACCGATCCCGGCTTTGCCCCGGAGCGCAACACCGGCGCGTGGCCGTCCAGGTCGCCGAGGACCGTCACCGACAAGACCCACTGCGGGCAGCTGACCAGGTCGCCACCGACGATGCCGGCACCCACCCGCTGCGCCTCGTCCCACATGCCGTCAACCAACGCGTCTACCCGCGCCACCGGCGTATCAGCGGGCGCACCGAAGCCCGTCACGAAGGCCGTGGGCCGCGCGCCCATCGCTTCGATGTCGGCGGCATTCTGGGCGATCGCCTTGCGGCCGACGTCGCGGGGTGTCGACCAGTCCAGCCGAAAGTGCCTGTCCTGCACCAGCATATCGGTCGAGACCACGGTGGGGCCGTTCCCGGCCGACACCAATGCGCCGTCGTCGCCGGGCCCGAGGAGGACCGCGGCCGGCTGTCGGCGGCCCCCCACCAACCGGTCGATGACCGCGAACTCGCCGAGCTCCTGCAGCGTCGGGGCCGACGCCGGCGACCCGGTAGCGTCGTCTTGCACTGCATTCCCTCCAGATCGTCACGGCGGCCGAATGTCGCCCTACCTGCAGTAGGTTGGTCCTGATGCGGACCGCGCCAGTCTACGAAAGCTCCAGGTGGCCACGCCGGTGACGGGCGCCTCCGGTACCGACACCGGACCGCCGCGGGCTCTGTTGATCGCCGCGGTCGCACTGGGAGTGACGGCGATCGGCGCAATCCTGGTCATCGCGGCAACCCGGCCGGCGCCGCCGCCACCGGTCGTCCTGTCCGCCGTCCCGGCGCCGCAGGCCAACAGCGCGTCGTGCCGGGCGCTGGCCGACTCGCTGCCGCAACGGCTCGGCGACTATCAACGCGCCGCCCTCGCGCAGCCGGCGCCCCCGGGCGCGGCGGCCTGGCGCATGGGGCCCGAGGCCGAGCCGGTGGTGCTGCGCTGCGGGCTCGATCGCCCCGTGGACTTCGTTGTGGGTGCGCCCATCCAGGTCGTCGACAAGGTGCAGTGGTTCGAGGAGCAGGCCGGGCAGCAATCCGCCGGGGAAGCGGGCCGATCGACGTGGTACACCGTGGACCGGCCCGTCTACGTGGCGCTCACATTGCCGTCGGGGTCGGGGCCAACGCCGATCCAACAGCTCTCCGAGGTGATCGACCGCGCGGTGGCCGCCATACCCATTGACCCGGCCAAACCCTGACGACTTCCCGTGTGAAGTGGGCGCGTGGTCTGTCGGCGTGTCGCCGCCCAGGTTTCACCCTCGCCGAAAAGCCGAAAGCCGTACCGCGTCAGCGCAGACCCACGCCGCGGGCCAACGCCGTGTCGACCATGGTCGCCAGCAGAGTGGGATAGTCGACGCCGCTGGCCGCCCACATCCTGGGATACATCGAGATGGTGGTGAAACCCGGCATGGTGTTGATTTCGTTGATGATCGGGCCGTCGTCGGTGAGAAAGAAGTCAACCCGCGCCAAGCCCTGGCAGTCTATGGCGCTGAATGCCCGGATAGCCAAGCGGCGCACGGCGTCGGCGATCTCGTCGTCGATCTTCGCCGGCACATCCAATTCGGCTGCGTCGTCGAGGTATTTGGTCGCGAAGTCGTAGAACGCGTCCTCGCGCCCACGCACCCCGGCCACCCGGATCTCACCCACCGTGCTGGCTTCCACTGCGCCGTCGGGCATTTCGAGCACGCCGCATTCCAGCTCGCGGCCGCTGATCGCCGCCTCGACGATCACCTTCGGATCATGCCGGCGAGCGGTCGCCACCGCTACGGGCAGCTGGTCCCAGCTCGCTACCCGGGTGACTCCGATCGACGAGCCGCCCCGGGCGGGCTTGACGAACACCGGCAGCCCCAGCCGCTGGCATTCTTCGGGACCCAGCGCCGCCCGCGAGGGGCGCAGCACCGCGTACGGGCCGACCGGAAGTCCCTCGGCGGCAAGCAGTTTCTTGGTGAACTCCTTGTCCATGCCCGTGGCGCTGGCAAGCACGCCGGCGCCGACGTAGGGCACGCCCGCCAGCTCGAGCAACCCCTGAATTGTGCCGTCCTCGCCGTACGGGCCGTGCAGCACCGGGAACACCACGTCGACCGACGCCAGAACATCACCGGCGTCCGGCGCAAGTGCTACCAACTGTCCGCGGCGCCGCGGATCGGCGGGCAGGGCCAGCTCGGTGCCCGATTCCTCGGTCACCTCGGGCAGCTTCCGGTCGGTGATCGCCAGCGCGTCCGGGTCGGTATCGGTGAGCACCCACGAGCCCGCCGGCGTGATGCCGATCGGGATCACCTCGAAACGTTGCGGGTCGAGATTGCGCAGAATGCTGCCCCCTGACACGCAGGAGATGGCGTGCTCGTTGCTGCGCCCGCCGAAGACGACGGCGACGCGCACGCGGCGACCGCTGGCACTCACAACCTAAAGAGGCTACCGGTTGAGGCGCTCCCGGGTTGAGTGCCGGGCCGCTAGCTGGGCTTTCGATGGCCCGCGCGGCTCATTCGGGCTTGGTTCTGCGGCCCAGCAGCAAAGCCATTGCCTCGTCCACCGACAGCCCTTTGTGACATACGCGGTGCACGGCGTCGGTCAGTGGCATCTCGACGTCGTAGCTGGACGCCAATGCCAGAACCGCCTCACACGAGGTCACTCCCTCGGCGACGTGGCCGCCTCTGGCCTGCATCGCAGTTTCCATGGTCGCGCCGCGTCCCAGGCATTCGCCGAATGACCGGTTGCGCGAACGCGGTGAGGTGCAGGTGGCCACCAGATCGCCCAGGCCGGCCAGCCCGGCCAGCGTCGCCCCCTTGGCGCCGAGCGCCATCCCGAGCCGGATGATCTCCGCCAGGCCGCGGGTGATGATCGCCGCCGCCGTGTTCTCGCCGAGTCCGACTCCGGCGGCCATGCCGCAGGCCAGCGCGATGACATTCTTGCACGCCCCGCCGACCTCGGTGCCGACCACATCGCTGTTGGTATAGGGACGGAAGTACCCGCTGTTCAGCATGCGTTGCAGCGCGACCGCGCGGCCGGAGTCGGCGCACGCGACGACCGTGGCGGCCGGCTGACAGTCGGCGATCTCGCTGGCCAGGTTCGGTCCGGAAATGACCGCCACCTCCGAGGGATCCGCGCCCGTCACCGAAACGATGACCTGGCTCATTCGCATCAGGGTGCCGAGCTCGATGCCCTTGGCCAGACTCACCAGCGTCGCGCCGTCGGCCAACAACGGAGCCCACTGCTCAAGGTTCGCCCGCATCGTCTGCGCCGGCACCCCCAGCAACACCGTCGACGCGCGGCCGAGCGCCTCAGTCGCATCGGCGGTGGCGCGGATGCCCGCCGGCAGCAACGTGCCCGGCAGGTAGGCGGAGTTGTATCGGGTGGCGTTGATCTCCTCGACGACCTCAGGGCGGCGGGCCCACAGCGTGATCTCCCCCTCAGGCCCCGCGGCATCGGCGAGCACCTTGGCCAGCGCCGTGCCCCAGGAACCCGCGCCCATCACGGCGACGGCGCCCTCCGAGCCGGCCATGAAACCGGTTCCCGTGCTGGGCATCTACCAACTCCTCTGTCGCCTCGGGCATTTCTCGGGCATGTCTGGCACCCGTTCACGCGGCACCTGCAGCCGCTACACCCTAGAACAGGGGCGGGCCGGCGTCACGCGCTGCGCAATTCCCAGGCAGGATGAGCACATGGGCGGCACGCGGGCCGACGGCGCGACTGACGGTTCCGGCGGTTCGGGTGATGTCGCACTGATCATCGCCGTCAAGCGGTTGTCCGCCGCCAAGACCAGGCTCGCCCCGGTGTTTTCGGCGCGGACCCGGGAGAAGGTGGTGCTGGCCATGTTGGTCGACACCCTGACCGCGGCGGCACGCGTCCCAGCGCTCGGGTCGATCATCGTCATCACGCCCGACGAAGCCGCGGCGGCCGCCGCGGCCCGGCACGGAGCTGACGTGCTGGACGACCCGACGCCCGACGGCCACCGCGACCCCCTGAACAATGCGATCATCACGGCGGAACGAGCCGTGGCCGAATCGTTTTCCAATATCGTTGCGCTGCAAGGCGATTTGCCGGCATTGCAGAGTCAGGAGCTGGCCGAGGCGATCGCCGCCGCGCGTCAATACCGGCGCAGCTTCGTCGCCGACCGGCTGGCGACGGGAACAGCGTCGCTGTGCGCGTTCGGAACCGCGCTCGATCCCCAGTTCGGTCCGGATTCCTCGGCGCGGCACCGCCGTTCGGGCGCGATCGAACTGACGGGGCCCTGGCCCGGTTTGCGTTGCGACGTCGACACACCCTCCGACCTTGCGGCCGCGCGCCGCCTCGGTGTCGGGGCGGCCACCGCCCGCGTCATCGCGCAGCACTAGCGCAACCGCCGGAGCCCCAACCTGGCCGGGCGGTGAACGGCGCCCCAACGGCAAATGGATGTTCGCGGGACGCTAGCACCACCAGTGGTAATGAGCAATGATCTCCTCGTGACTGAAATCGAAGCCGAGGCTCGGCCCGACGAGAATCTGTGGCGCCCGGATAGCGCTGCCGTGACAGCACCGCCCGCGGCCACCATCGCCACGGTCAGGGATGAGTTGCCAGACGACCGCTACCTCAACCGCGAATTGAGTTGGCTGGACTTCAACGCGCGCGTGCTCGCGCTGGCCGCCGACAGCTCGCTGCGATTGCTGGAGCGCGCCAAATTCCTCGCGATCTTTGCTTCCAATCTCGACGAGTTCTACATGGTTCGGGTGGCCGGCCTCAAGCGCCGTGACGAGATGGGGCTGTCGGTCCGTTCGGCCGACGGTCTGACACCGCGTGAGCAACTGGCCCGCATCGGTGAGCAGACGCAGCGCATCGCAACCCGGCACGCCCGCGTGTTCCTCGATGCGGTGCGACCAGCCCTCGCCGAAGAAGGCATCCATATCGTCACGTGGGAGGACCTTGATCAGGCCGAGCGAAGCGAGCTGTCGACCTACTTCAACGAACAGGTCTTTCCCGTCCTGACGCCGCTGGCGGTCGATCCCGCTCACCCGTTCCCCTTCGTCAGCGGGTTGAGTCTGAACCTCGCCGTGATGGTGCGCCAACCCGAGGACGGTGGTCAGCATTTCGCCCGAGTCAAGGTGCCCAACAACGTCGACCGCTTTGTCGAACTCCGGGAACGCGACGCCGCAGACGACGGGGAAGGGCCTGCCGCGGTCCGCTACCTGCCGATGGAAGAGCTCATAGCGGCCTTTCTGCCGGTCCTGTTCCCGGGCATGGAAATCGTTGAACATCACGCGTTCCGGATTACTCGCAACGCCGACTATGAAGTCGAAGAGGACCGCGACGAAGATCTGTTGCAGGCGCTGGAGCGGGAGTTGGCGCGCAGGAGGTTCGGCTCGCCGGTGCGACTCGAGATCGCCGACGACATGACCGAGAGCATGCTCGAGCTGTTGTTGCGCGAACTCGACGTGGACCCCGGCGACGTGATCGAGGTGCCGGGGCTTCTTGACCTGTCGTCGTTGTGGCAGATCTACGGCGTCGACCGTCCCGCCCTGAAAGACGTGGCGTGGGTTCCGGACACCCACCCCGCATTCGCGGACCGGGAGACGCCCCGGAGCATCTTCGCGACGCTGCGCGAAGGCGATGTGCTGCTTCATCATCCGTATGACTCGTTCTCCACCAGCGTGCAGCGATTCATCGAGCAGGCGGCCGCCGACCCCAACGTGTTGGCGATCAAACAGACGCTGTATCGCACGTCCGGTGATTCGCCGATCGTTCGGGCACTCATTACCGCCGCCGAAGCGGGCAAGCAGGTGGTGGCCATGGTCGAGATCAAGGCGCGCTTCGACGAACAGGCCAACATCCGTTGGGCGCGCACACTGGAACAAGCCGGCGTGCATGTGGTCTACGGGTACGTCGGGCTCAAGACGCACTGCAAGACCTGTTTGGTGGTGCGGCGCGAGGGCACGGTGATCCGGCGCTACTGCCACATCGGCACCGGCAACTACAACGGCAAGACGGCCCGGCTCTACGAGGACGTCGGATTGCTCACGGCCGCCCCGGACATCGGGGCCGATTTGACGGACCTGTTCAACTCGCTCACGGGCTACTCGCGCAAGCTGTCCTACCGAAATCTTCTGGTTGCCCCGCACGGCATTCGCAGCGGCATCATCGAACGCGTCGAGCGCGAGATCGAGGCTCATCGCCAAGGTGGGGGCGGCCGGATCCGGATGAAGATGAATGCGCTTGTCGACGAGCAGGTCATCGACGCGCTGTACCGCGCCTCCCAGGCCGGTGTCCGCGTGGAGATCGTGGTGCGCGGCATCTGCGCGCTGCGCCCGGGCGTCGAAGGTTTCTCGGACAAGATTTCGGTCCGTTCGATTCTCGGCCGCTTCCTGGAGCACTCGCGGATCATGCATTTCAGCCTCATCGACGAGTTCTGGATCGGCAGCGCCGACATGATGCACCGCAACCTCGACCGGCGGGTCGAGGCGCTGGTTCAGGTCAAGGATCCAAGGCTCACCGCCTATCTGGACGAACTGTTCGAGTCCGCGCTGGATCCGTCGACGCGATGCTGGGAACTCGGTTCGGACGGTCAGTGGACGGCCTCGCCGCAGGACGGGCGAACCGTGCGCGACCATCAGGAGTCGCTCATGGAGCGGCACCGCAGCCCCTGACGCCGTGTGGTAGCTTTCCCGGGGCAACGGGGCCAGCGGGGACCAACGGAGACCAACGGGACCAACGGAGACCAACGGGACCGCGAGCGACGTAGGCAGTCGAGGGCCGAATTGGACCGCAGGAGTTGAGGTGTCGATCCTAGACTCGTCCACGGCCCGACGCCCGGGGAGCCGGATCGTGTATGCCGCGGGTGCCGTGCTGTGGCGACCGACCGATTTGGCGAACCCCGGCCTCGAGGTCGCCGTGATCCACCGCCCACGTTACGACGACTGGTCCCTGCCGAAGGGCAAAGTGGATCCCGGTGAGACGGCCCCGGTGGCCGCGACGCGGGAGGTGTTCGAGGAGACCGGCCAGGGCGCCATCCTCGGCAGGCGTCTGGACATGGTGAGCTACCCCATCGACCAGGGCGTCAAAAAGGTCTACTACTGGGCGGCGCGCAGCACGGGCGGGGAATTCACCCCCGGCCGCGAGGTCGACGAACTGGCGTGGCTTCCGATCGCCGAAGCGATGACGCGACTCAGTTACCCTTATGATCGAAAGATATTGCGCCAGTTCGGAAAACACCCGGCCGACACGCATACTGTGTTGGTGGTGCGCCACGGCACCGCCGGTAGTAAATCACGATTCAAGGGTGACGACACCAGACGGCCGCTGGACAAGCGGGGGCGTGCGCAGGCGGAGGCCCTGGTGCCACAGCTACTCGCGTTCGGGGCGTCCGACGTGTATGCGGCGGACCGGCTGCGCTGCCACCAGACGGTGGAACCGCTCGCCGAAGAACTTGGTGTGAACGTCCACAACGAGCCAACCCTCAGCGAGGAGGCCTACGCCAAGAACCCCAAACGCGGGCGGCAACGGATTCTGCGCATCGCCGAGCGGGAGGGCACACCCGTGATCTGCACGCAGGGCAAGGTGATTCCGGACTTGATCGCGTGGTGGTGTGAACGCGATGGAGTGCGGCCCGACAAAGCACGCAACCACAAGGGCAGCACCTGGGTGCTGTCGCTATCGGCGGGGCGTCTGGTGTCGGCGGACCACATCGGTGGTGCCTTGGCCGCCAACGTGCGGGCCTGAAACGCGAATACCCTTCGGGTGGCGTCGCTGCCATCCCGAAGGGTATGTCGCGTGCGGAGAATTCCTACCTGCGGCCGCGGCGCGAGGTCGCCTTCTTGGCGGGTGCCTTGCTGGCGGCCCGCTTTGCCGCTGCCTTCTTGGCCGGAGCCTTCTTGGCCGGGGCCTTGCTTGCGGCCTTCTTGACCCCTGAAGACGTAGCCTTGCTCGCGGCCTTCTTGGCCCCTGAAGACGTAGCCTTGCTTGCGGCCTTCTTCGCCGGGGCCTTGCTTGCGGCCTTCTTCGCCGGAGCCTTGCTCGCGGCCTTCTTCGCCGGAGCTTTGCTCGCCGCCTTCTTAGCGGGCGCCTTCTTGGCCGCCTTCTTGGCCGCCGCGCCTGCCACTACACCACGCTTCACTGCAGGTCCTTCCGCCGGGAGCCGCTGTGCGCCAGACACAACCGCTTTGAATTGGGCACCCGGCCGGAAGGCCGGGACGGACGTTGGCTTCACCTTTACCGTCTCGCCGGTGCGTGGATTGCGGGCCACGCGGGCCGCACGCCGCCGCTGTTCGAATACACCGAACCCGGTAATGGTGACGCTGTCACCCTTGTGCACCGCACGCACAATGGTGTCGACAACATTCTCGACGGCGGCGGTTGCCTGTCGACGGTCCGAGCCCAATTTCTGTGTGAGCACGTCAATGAGCTCTGCTTTGTTCATCCAAATCCTCCGAAGCTAGTGGTCCTCGTTTTGCGAACCGACTAGAGGACACGGTAAACCCTTACCCAGCAAATTTCCAAGAGCCACGCGCAATTTCAGGACGGAACAACTAAATTTTTCGCAATCCGGTTGCCGCCCTTGACCGGTGGCGGGTGCGGAAAATCGGTCCCGTTTACTTAGGTGAGCGAGAAGAAAATCCGCCCCTGTCTGCTCCTTGGGAGGCGGGCAGCGTACGCGGCTTCCAGTGCGGACGCGCCGCCTCGAAGGCTTCGATTTTTTCGAGTTTGCGCAGCGTAAGGGCTATATCGTCGAGACCTTCGAGCAGGCGCCAGGCGGTATGGTCGTCAATCTTGAACGGCAGCACCGCCGTTCCGGCGGTGATATTTCGATCTTGAAGATTGGCAGTGATTTCCAACCCGGGATGCTGCTCGATGAGCTTCCAGAGAAGTTCCACGCCGTCTTCGGAAACCTCGGCCGCGAGCAGTCCCGCCTTGCCGGCATTGCCCCGAAAGATGTCACCGAAGCGAGCTGAGATGACCACCCGGAACCCGTAGTCCATGAGCGCCCACACCGCATGCTCACGCGACGACCCGGTGCCGAAATCGGGGCCGGCGACCAGAACCGAGCCGCGGTCAAAGGGGCTGAGGTTGAGGACGAATGAGGGGTCCGACCGCCACGTCGCGAACAATCCGTCCGCAAAACCGGTTCGGGTCACGCGTTTCAAAAATTCCGCGGGAATGATCTGATCGGTATCGACATTCGACCGGCGCAGCGGCACGCCGATCCCGGTGTGGGTGCGAAATGCTTCCATCGTCGTCCTCGATTCCGTTATGTCAGTTTGAGTTCAGATCGGCCGGCGCGGACAGCGTGCCGCGCACCGCCGTTGCGGCGGCGACGGCCGGCGACACCAGATGAGTGCGGCCGCCCTTGCCCTGGCGCCCTTCGAAGTTGCGATTGGACGTCGCCGCGCACCGCTCGCCCGGTGCCAGCTGATCGGGGTTCATGCCAAGGCACATAGAACATCCCGCCTGCCGCCACTCGGCGCCGGCGGCCGTGAAGATCTCGCCCAGCCCTTCCGCTTCGGCCTGGGCGCGCACGCGCATCGAGCCCGGAACCACGAGCATCCGCACCCCGGGCGCCACTTTCCGACCGCGCAATACGTCGGCCACCGCCCGCAGGTCCTCGATACGACCATTGGTACAGGAGCCGACGAAGACTGCGTCGACTGCAATGTCACGCATCGGCGTCCCGGCTTGAAGGTCCATGTACGCCAAGGCTTTCTCGGCGGCCTGCCGCTCGCCGTCGTCGGCCATCAGCTCGGGGTCCGGCACGGCCGCGTCCAACGGAACGCCCTGGGCGGGATTGGTCCCCCAGGTGACGAATGGGCTCAACGAGGCCGCGTCGAGATAGACCTCGGTGTCGAAGACCGCCCCGGGATCGGTGCGCAGCCGCCGCCAGTACTCGACCGCCGCATCCCATTGCGCGCCCGTCGGTGCGTGGGGGCGGTCGCGCAAAAAATCGAACGTCGTCTCGTCCGGCGCCACCATGCCCGCCCGGGCACCGGCTTCGATGCTCATGTTGCAAATCGTCATCCGGCTTTCCATGGACAACGATTCGATGGCGCTGCCGCGGTATTCAATGACATGACCCTGCCCGCCGCCGGTGCCGATCTTGGCGATGAGCGCGAGGATGATGTCCTTCGCGGTCACGCCGGTGGGCAGCCGCCCGTCGGCCCCCCCATCGACGTTGACCGCCATCGTCTTGAATCGGCGCAACGGCAGGGTCTGGGTGGCCAGCACGTGCTCGACCTCCGAGGTGCCAATTCCCATGGCCAGTGCGCCGAATGCACCGTGGGTGGAGGTGTGGCTGTCGCCACAGACGACGGTCATTCCCGGTTGGGTGAGGCCCAATTGCGGACCGACGACGTGCACGATGCCCTGCTCGATGTCGCCCATCGGGTACAGCCGCACGCCGAATTCCGCGCAATTGCGCCGCAACGTCTCGACCTGGGTGCGCGAGACGGGATCGGCAATCGGCTTGTCGATGTCGATGGTCGGCACGTTGTGATCCTCGGTGGCCAACGTCAGGTCGGGGCGCCGCACCGGCCGGCCGGCGAGGCGCAGGCCATCGAAGGCCTGCGGACTCGTCACCTCGTGCACCAAATGAAGGTCGATATAGATCAGGTCCGGGGCGTCTGCTTGCTCGGAATCGCGCCCGGAGACCACAACGTGGTCATCCCAAACCTTTTCGGCCATCGTGCGCGGCTGGTCGGATCCCATCTCGAATTCGCCTCTATCCGGTGTGTGTTCAGCGGGTGTCTCAGAATATGAGAAGATAGTATCTCATTATGAGACAGCATAGCGGTATCGGCGTGCTCGACAAAGCCGTGGGCGTCGTGCAGACGATCGCTGAATCTCCATGCGGGTTGGCCGAATTGTGTGAACGAACCGGATTGCCCAGGGCCACCGCCTACCGGCTCGCCGCGGCCCTGGAAGTTCATCGGCTGCTGGCACGCGACGACGAGGGGCGCTGGCGGCTCGGTCCCGCGGTCAGCGAGCTCGCGGCCCGGGTCAACGATCCGCTGTTGGCCGCAAGCGCCGCGGTGCTGGAAAGGTTGCGCGAGACCACCGGCGAGAGCGTCCAGCTGTATCGCAGGGAGGGCACCTCGCGGGTCTGCGTCGCCGCCCTGGAACCGGCTGCGGGCCTTCGCGATACGGTTCCCGTCGGGGCGCGGCTGCCGATGACGGCGGGCTCCGGGGCCAAAGTGCTGCTCGCCTATTCGGACGCGGGCACGCAGAAGGTCATACTGCCGTCGGCAAAATTCACCGACCGTACCCTGGCCGAAGTTCGCAGGCGCGGTTGGGCGCAAAGCGTCGCCGAGCGCGAGCCCGGCGTGGCAAGCGTGTCGGCGCCCGTGCGCGACGGCCGCGGCGTCGTCGTCGCTGCCATATCGGTGTCGGGACCGGTCGACCGGATCGGCCGCCGTCCCGGGGCACGCTGGGCCGCCGATCTGTTGTCCGCGGCCGAAGCGCTCACCCGCCGGCTCTGAGGATTAGACCCACGCCCTAGACCCGCGCGGAGAGCCACCACTGCACACGCAACCGCGGAAGGCCTGACACACTGACCGCCATGGGATCGAATCAGCGCGCGTCCATCGTCATGTCCGACGCCGAGATCGCCGATTTCGTCGTCAAGAGCCGCACCGGAACGCTGGCGACCGTCGGTCCCGGCGGCCACCCGCACTTGACTGCAATGTGGTACGCCGTCGTCGACGGCGAAATCTGGCTGGAGACCAAGGCCAAGTCGCAGAAGGCGGTCAACCTCATGCGGGATCCGCGGGTGAGCTTCCTGATCGAGGACGGCGACACCTACGACACGCTTCGGGGGGCGTCATTCGAAGGCGTCGCGGAGATCGTCGACGATCCCGACGTTTCGCATCGCGTCGGAGTCAGCGTGTTCGAGCGCTACACCGGTCCCTACAGCGACGAGATGAAGCCGTTCGTCGAGCAGATGATGCACAAGCGGGTCTGCGTGCGCATTGTCGTCCGCCGCGCCCGCTCGTGGGATCACCGCAAGCTCGGGCTGCCGCACATGCCGGTGGGCGGATCCACCGCACCGGCCGCGCTGGGGACCGGCGACTAGGTTTTTTTGTAGCCCCGATGGGATTCGAACCCACGCTACCGCCGTGAGAGGGCGGCGTCCTAGGCCGCTAGACGACGGGGCCGGAACCGATCCGAGCTGCCAGCATAGCTCAACCCGGAAGGCGCACCTAATTGCCGCCGCTGCCGCGCCCCCGACCGATCTTGTGCTGGGGTACCAGGACTCGAACCTAGAATGGCTGAACCAGAATCAGCTGTGTTGCCAATTACACCATACCCCAATGGTTGCCTAAGACCGCTGGTCACAGCGGTTTTGCGGACCTTGTGGGCACCGTCGAACCGCTGCGGTGAGGCCGTAGGCGACCTTTGCGAACCGCAGTGCAGACTACCAAAAAGTCAGGCCCGCCCGTCGCGGGCTGCCCGCAGCCGTTGCAGGCTGCGCTCGCGGCCGAGTAGCTCCAGCGATTCGAACAGCGGTGGGCTGACCGTCGTCCCGGTGGCGGCAACCCTGAGCGGACCGAACGCCTTCCGCGGTTTGAGCCCGAGACCGTCGACGAGCGCCGTCTTGAGAGCGGCCTCGATCTGTTCCGCGGTCCAGTCCGCGACACCCTCCAGCGCGGCCAGCGCCGCCGTAAGCACCGCGACCCCGTCGGGCCCCAGCTCCTTGGCGGCCGCCTTCGGGTCGATCGCGTAGTCATCGTCATTGAAGAACTTCAGCAGATCCCAGGCATCGCCCAGGACGACTATGCGGGTCTGCACCAGCTCCGCGGCGGCGGCGAATCCCGCGTCATCGAGCCCGATGTGATGGCCGTGTGCGTCGAAGTAGTCGCGCAGTCGGGTGGTGAAGTCCTGCGTGCCGAGCATCCGGATGTGCTCGGCGTTGATCGCATCGGCCTTCTTCTGGTCGAATCTGGCCGGGTTGGAGTTGACGTCGACGACGTCGGATGCGGCCACCATTTCATCGAGGCTGAACACGTCGTGGTCGTCGGCGATCGCCCAGCCGAGCAGGGCGAGGTAATTCAGCAGGCCTTCCGGGATGAATCCCCGGTCGCGGTGGGCGAACAGGTTGGACTGCGGGTCGCGCTTGGAGAGCTTCTTGGTTCCCTCCCCCAACACCGTTGGCAGATGGGCGAATTCCGGAATTCGCTCGGCGACGCCGATCCGGATCAGTGCCCGGTACAGCGCGAGCTGGCGTGGAGTCGACGGCAGCAGGTCCTCCCCCCGCAGCACATGACTGATCTTCATCAGCGCGTCGTCGCACGGGTTGACCAAGGTGTATAACGGTTCTCCGGTCGCGCGGGTGAGCGCGAAATCGGGCACGCTGCCCGCCGCGAAAGTGGTGGGCCCGCGCACCAAATCGGTCCAGGTCAGATCTTCGTCGGGCATTCGAAGCCGGACGACCGGTTTACGGCCTTCGGCCAGGAATGCCGCGCGCTGCGAATCGGTCAGGTGGCGGTCGAAATTGTCGTATCCAAGCTTGGGATTGCGGCCCGCGGCGATGTGGCGTGCCTCGACCTCCTCCGGCGTGGAAAAAGCGTAGTAGGCCTCCCCCGCTTCCAGCAGCGTGGCCACCACGTCACGGTAGGTCTGGGTGCGCTGCGACTGTCGGTACGGACCGTAGGGGCCGCCGACCTCGGGCCCCTCGTCCCAGTCGAGGCCGAGCCAGCGCAGCGCGTCGAGTAGGGCCGCATAGCTTTCCTCGGTGTCGCGCTGCGCGTCGGTGTCCTCGATGCGAAAGACGAAGGTGCCGCCGGTGTGTCGGGCGTAGGCCCAGTTGAACAGCGCCGTACGGACCATCCCGACGTGCGGGGTGCCGGTGGGCGACGGGCAGAAGCGGACGCGGACAGTCACGAATTTCCTTTGCGGACAACGGGATTTGTCAGCGTGCCGATTCCCTCGATGGTGACCGAGACCGTGTCACCATCCTCGATGGGGCCGACGCCGGCGGGAGTTCCGGTGAGGATGAGGTCGCCCGGCAGCAGCGTCATCACGGCCGAAATCCACTCCACGATGGCGCCGACGTCGTGGATCATCAGGGAGGTACGGCCGTGTTGCTTGACTTCGCCATTGACTTCGGTGCGCAGTTCGAGATCCCCCGCGTCGACATCCGTGACGATCCACGGCCCCACCGGGCAGAAGGTGTCATGCCCTTTGGCCCGGGTCCATTGAACGTCGGCCTTCTGCTGGTCGCGCGCCGACACGTCGTTGGCCACCGTGTAGCCGAGGATGTTGTCGGCCGCCTTGGCGGCCGGAACGTCTTTGCACGGCCGGCTGATCACCGCGGCCAGCTCCCCCTCGAAGTGCACCGGTGAGGCGTTGGCGGGCAACCGAATCGGCACGTTGGGTCCGATGATGGCGGTATTGGGCTTGAGGAAGATCACCGGATCCGCCGGCGCCGGCCCCGTCAGGGCGCTCATCTCGGCGATGTGATCCGCGTAGTTCTTGCCGACACACACCACCTTGCCGGCCAGCATCGGAGCCAGCAGCCGGACATCGGCAAGCGGCCATGATCGGCCGGTGAAGGTCGGGGTGCCGAACGGATGCTCGGCGATCTCGCGGGCGATCATCCCGGAGGGATCGTCGAGGTCGCCCTCGATGCTCACGAAGGCGACACCGTCGGGACTGGCGATTCGACCGAGACGCATTTGCCCGAGCCTAGTGAGGGGCAGTCCCCGCTTCGGCAGCCGGGCGTCACAGCCCGCCGCGACACTGAACCAACGCGCGCGACACGCCGGCGCGGGCGTGCGTGGCTTCAGGCTCGAGGAGCGGCTTGCTAAAGCCCGGCCGCAATGCGTTCGCCGACCTCGCTGGTCGCCAGCCGTGCGTTCCCGCGAGTCGCCAGATGACTCTCGACGGCTCGGTCCACCCGGGCGGCGGCATCGTCCTCGCCCAGGTGGGCAAGCAGCAGCGCCACCGACATGATGGCCGCGGTCGGATCCGCGACACCTTTCCCCGCGATGTCGGGCGCACTGCCGTGCACCGGCTCGAACATCGACGGATTGGTCCGCGTGGCATCGATATTTCCGCTGGCGGCCAAGCCGATTCCGCCGCACACGGCCGCCGCCAGGTCGGTGATGATGTCGCCGAACAGGTTGTCGGTGACGATCACGTCGAAGCGGCCGGGGTCGGTGACCAGGAAGATGGTGGCGGCGTCCACGTGCTGATACGCCACTTCCACGTCCGGATATTCTTCGCCGACCTCCGCAACGACCCGCGACCACAACTTTCCCGCGAACGTCAGCACGTTGTTCTTGTGCACCAGGGTCAGGTGCTTACGCCGCCGGCGGGCACGCTCGAAAGCGTCCCGCACCACCCGACGAACTCCGAACGCGGTGTTCAGGCTTACCTCGGTGGCTATTTCGTTGGGCGTGCCTGTGCGGATGGAGCCGCCGGTGCCCGCGTAGGGACCTTCGGTGCCCTCACGCACCACGACGAAGTCGATGTCGGGTTCTCCGGCGAGCGGACTACCCACCCCCGCATAGAGCCGGCTCGGTCGCAGGTTGACGTGGTGGTCCAGCTCAAAACGTAGGCGCAGCAACAATCCTCGCTCCAGCACACCGCTCGGGACCGACGGATCACCGACCGCCCCGAGCAGGATGGCGTCATGTTCCCGCAGTTCGGCGAGCACCGAGTCGGGGAGTAGCTCACCGGTGGCGTGGTAGCGACGGGCGCCCAGGTCATAGGTCGTCTTATCCACGCCCGGCCGCACCGCGTCAAGGACTTTGATCGCCTCGGCCACCACCTCCGGGCCGATACCATCGCCGCCGATCACTGCCAGTTTCACGACAGGTCAACTACCTCGAGCTTGTTCGCGCCCACCGCGGCCGCGATCGCCGACCGCACGTCTTCGGGCACGTCCTGGTCCAGGCGCAGGAGGATCGTCGCGCGGGGACCCTCGAGGTCCTCGGACAGTTGTGCCGCATGGATATTCACCCCGGCCGCACCGAGCAACGTCCCGATCTTGCCCAAAGCTCCCGGCTGGTCGGCGTAGTGAATGATCAAATTGATCCCTTCGGCCCGCAGGTCGAAGTGTCGGCCGTTGATCTGCACGATCTTCTGCACCTGCTGCGGCCCGGCCAGCGTGCCGGCGACGTTGACCACCGACCCGTCGGCGGCAACTCCCCGGACATCGACGACGCTGCGGTAGTTCGGGCTTTCCGACGCCGAGTTGATCTCGGCGGCGACGCCGCGTTCGGCGGCCAGCGCGGGGGCATTGACGAAAGTCACCGGCCCCTCGACGACCGCCGAGAACAGCCCCCGAAGGGCCGAAAGTTTCAGCACCTCAACGTCTTCCGCGGACAACTCGCCGCACACCTGCACCGACAAGGACACCGGCGGCCCGCCGGACAGCCGGGCGACCAGCACCCCGAGCTTGCGCACCAGATCCAGCCAGGGTGCGACTTCCTCGTTCACCACGCCGCCGCCGACATTGACGGCGTCGGGAACGAATTCCCCTGCCAGGGCGAGCTTCACGCTTTCCGCGACGTCGGTTCCGGCCCGATCCTGGGCCTCGGCCGTCGACGCCCCCAGGTGCGGCGTGACCACCACCTGTGGAAGCTCGAACAACGGGCTGTCGGTGCACGGTTCTTTGGTGAACACGTCGAGACCGGCCGCACGGACATGGCCGCTGCTCACCGCCTCGGCGAGCGCCGACTCGTCCACCAGGCCGCCGCGCGCGGCGTTGACGATGATGACGCCCGGCTTCGTCTTGGCCAACGCCTCCTTGTCGATCAGCCCCGCGGTCTCGGGCGTCTTCGGCAGGTGCACCGAGATGAAGTCGGCTCGGGCGAGCAGGTCGTCCAGGGACAGCAGTTCGATGCCGAGCTGCGCGGCGCGTGTCGGCGCCACATACGGGTCATAGGCGATCACGTGCGTGCCGAAGGCCGCAATCCGCTGAGCGAACAACTGGCCGATCCGGCCGAGCCCCACGACGCCCACCGTCTTACCGAAGATCTCGGTGCCCGAGAACGACGACCGCTTCCACGTGTGCTCCCGTAGCGAGGCGTCGGCCGCCGCGATCTGACGGGAGGCGGCCAGCAACAGCGCCAATGCGTGTTCCGCGGCGCTGTGGATGTTCGAGGTCGGGGCGTTGACCACCAGGACGCCGCGGGCCGTCGCGGCCTCGACGTCGACGTTGTCCAGCCCCACCCCGGCGCGCGCGACGATCTTCAGCTTGGGCGCCCCGGCCAGCACCTCGGCGTCGACGGTGGTGGCCGATCGCACCAGCAGCGCGTCGGCCTCCGGCACCGCGGCCAGCAACTTTTCCCGGTCTGGGCCGTCCACCCAACGCACCTCGACCTGGTCTCCCAGGGCCGCGACGGTTGACTCGGCGAGTTTGTCGGCGATTAATACAACAGGCAAGTTCACCCGATCAGGCTATAGGCCGGGCTGTGCGCTGTGATTGACCGGTGGACGTCACCGCCCCTCGGCAGCGGGCCGGTGGCCTCACCGCAACGGTTTTCCGCGCCCGGAGGGGTCCGATCCGGGGACCTAGGCTGAGCCCGTGACCAAACTCGCGATCATCTACTATTCGGCCACCGGGCACGGCACCACGATGGCACAACGCGTCGCCGTGGCGGCCGGGTCCGCGGGCGCCGAGGTCCGGTTGAGGCACGTCACCGAAACCCACGATCCCGAATCGTTCGCCCACAACCCGGCATGGACCGCGAACTACGAAGCGACCAAGGATCTTCCCGCGGCCACGGGCGACGACATCGTGTGGGCGGACGCGGTGATCTTCGGTTCACCCACCCGATTCGGCTCTCCCGCAGCGCAATTGCGAACCTTCCTTGACTCGCTGGGAGGGTTGTGGGCCGAGGGCAAGCTTGCCGACAAGGTCTATGCGGCGTTCACGTCCTCCAACACCCTGCACGGCGGCCAAGAGACGACCCTGCTCGCGCTCTACATCACCCACGACAACATCCACGAGTTCGACTCGGATGCCGACCGAGCCACCCAGAACGCCCTCGACCACCTTGCCCGCCGGGTGGTCTCCGTCGCCAACCGCCTGACATCGGGATAGCCGGCACCACACCGGCAGCTAGTCCTGGT
>NZ_JAFBAT010000029.1 GCF_019247615.1 Mycobacterium sp.
CAACCACAACATCGTCTCGATCGCCAGCATGCCGCAGGCTCAGCTGGAGCGTGTTTATGGCAAGGATCGGGCGCAAATCCCGATGTACCTCGGATATGCGTTTCGCGCCATGAATACTCACGGCAGAGCGCTGTTCACCCTGGCTCATCGGGCGATGGTCGGCCAGAACGAGGACGACTACGTCCTGACCGACGGAGAACGGCTGTGCAGCACCGCCATCGGATGGAATTTCGGCGACGGCCACATGCACAACGAGCAACTGATCGCCGCGTTGCAGGAGCGCTGCCATTTCGAGCCCGGTGAGGTGCGTGTGGTCTTGCTCGATGCGCAGCCGATCCATCGGCAGACCCAGGAGTATCGCCTAGTCGATGCTGCGACAGGGGAATTCGAGCGCGGCTACGTTTGTGTCGCCGACATGGTGACGCGCCAGCCCTGGGCCGACGACGTCCCGGTGCACGTGCTGTCGGAGGCCAGGCCGGCGTAACGCCAGGGCGAGATTTCGATCCAAAGGTCGCCGCGGCGTTACGCCGGCGCGCAGGGCTTCGCCACTAGAGCTTCACGCGGCCCATGATCAGGTCGATGATCGGCTTGCCCGGCGGGTAGGCGCCGGTGAGCGACGCCATGGTGTGCCCGTAGTCGACCAGCAGCGTGATGCCGTTGATGCCGAAGGCGGCGGCGCTGTTGAGGAACGCCATGACGTCGCCCATCTGCTCCGGGGTGTGAACTTTGGAGCCGGTCTCGTCGCGGTAGTCCTGCGCGAAGGTCAGCCACAGATCGGCGTTGGCCTGGGCCAACGGGGTGTCCGTGGGACCCGGGCAGATCGCGTTGATCCGGATGCCCTTCTTCAGCAGGGGATAGCCCTGCGTCGCCACGTAGGCGTTGACAACCTTCTTGGAGAAGCCGTAGTGGATGATTCCTTCCGCTTCGTGCGCTTTCACCCACTCTTGGGCTGACGCGAAGTCGGGGTTGGCGAGGAACTCCGTCAGCAGGTCCAGGTCGTTTTCCCAGCCCATGCCGGCCACCGAGGAGATGAAGCAGATCGCCGAGCCCGAGGGAAGCTGGTTTCTCTCCAGGAGTCGGTCGATGAGATACCGGTGTCCGATGAAGTTGATCGCCATCAGATCCGTTGTCCCTTCGGCAATTCCGGCGGCCGAGAACAACGCGTGGACGGGACCGTTCAACTGCTCGAGGGCGGCGTCGATCGAGGCGGGCTCGCGCAGGTCGACCTGCACCGCCTGGGCGACGTCGTAGTTCACCGGCGCGTAGTCCAGCACTATCACCTCGGCACCGAGCTCGGCCGCTGACCTGGCGGCCGCGGCGCCCATGCCGGTAGCGCCGCCAACGACGAGGGCCCGTTTGCCGTCGTAGCGCAACCGATCGACAATAGTCATGAAAATCCCCTTCTCGTTTCCTGCTAGTCCGGTTCTCAATGCCCAACTGTATGGGTAACAGTTTTTTGGTTCAATACCTAGCCGTCGCGGACCGCTACCCCGCGCAGAACGGTGTCGCGGGCGTGTACCAAAGCCGCACGCGTCCCGACGGCGCGCAGGATGTTCTCCGGTATCCATTGCAGCCCGATGAGGCAGCGCGCGAGGATCGTTGTGGACGGCGCGTCGATAACGATGTCACCCGATCGGATGCCTTCGGAGAGAAGCGATTTCATTTGCCGAAGCCGCGTGGTATACAGCCAGCCCGGGTTGGGGGTATTCGGCGGTGACTGCCGCATCCAGGCCAGCTGAATCCTGAACTCATCGGAGAACCGGTCGAGTGCGTTGACATTGACCCAGCTCAACGCGTCCAGCTTCTCGATGGCGCTCGCATCCGAGCGGAGCACGGCGACCCAGCCGGCCTCGACCTTTCGGCCAAAGGATTCCATGATGGAAGCCAGCAGTTCGTCCTTGGAACCGATGACCCGATAGACGGTTCCGGTGCCCAGGCCGGCCGCTGATGCGATGTCCCGGATGGTGGTGACCTCATAGCCCTTGCGCCCGAATTCGGTTCGGGCCACCGCACGGACATGCGCCGCCTTGTCGCGGGGATCGGCGTCGCGATCGTCGGCCCACGTCGCGATGACGTCGGCTGCCGCCGCGAAGGCGTTCGACCGGTCCAGCGCCGAGTCGGTGGGCGGCCGTGCCGCCAAGCCCTGCAAGATGATTCGGCACAGTAGCTCGGCCACCTGGTCGGCGGGCGAATTGTGGCGCATGACGGCGAGGCCGACCTGCAGCATGGTCTGGCAGATGCGGTCGGCCAGCGTGGGGAGGTCGATATCGGGCTTGATGTAGCCGCTCCATCTACCGGCGCGCAGTGTTTGCAGCATCGCCTCCTGGATCGCGCCGGGCTGCTGCTGTGTCAGTTTCATCAGCTGCGGGTCGGCGCTGGGCCCCTCGTAGAACGACATCTGCAGGGCTGCGCCGTGGCGCACGGCGCAACTGGCGATCGCCTTGCCCAGCTCGACGATCTTGTCCGCAACCGGCCGCGAATCGGGTTCGTCCAGCCTGGCCTGAGCGGCTTGCCCGATCCGATTCAGATCGTCCTGGTACCGGCGGATCAGCTCGACGAGGATCGCCTCTTTGGATTCGAAGTGGTGATACAGGCTTCCGGGCAGGATGCCCGCCGCGTCCGCTATCTCCTGCAGCGACGTCCGCAATCCCGAGGATGCGATCAACGACGCCGCGGTCTGCAGGATCTCGGTGCGGCGCGTCCCGGAATCGTCGGCGGCGTCCAGGCGGACGACCGTGGACCTGCCTTTGGACAGCGGCTCGATTTTGGCCATGGCTAGGGGCGCGTCAGCGCGGACGAGTGCGAATCGGCATGCACGCGCATTCGTCCTCCCGCCGAACCAAATCTTTGTTAGAGGCTATCAGACCTGGTGAAACAAATGCGCTGCGCGAAACGGCGGCAGGTCCATTCTAGAGCGCGGGCCCGTCCCAGCGGTCCCGCGCGACCACCTCGTCGAGGGGCCGCCGGCGGGCCCGCCGGAACGTGTGCCCGGCGCGAAGGCGCCCCACCGGCAGCAGACACCCTTGGACATAGGTCGGTGGGATCCCGAGCAGCCGGCGGACCTCGTCCTCGCGGTGCAGGTGCAGGGTTGTGATGCACGTCCCGTAGCCGCGGGTGTGCAACGCCAGCTGAAAGTTCCACACCGGCGGGAAGATCGAGCCGTACAGTGTGGCCTGCGGAAACGACTCGTCGCCGTCGATCGTCGGCAGGTACGGCTGGTAGCACGGGATCACCAGCAACGGCACCCTTGACATGTTCTCCACCAACCACTCCGTCGACGACATGAGCCGAGCCTCGGGCGTGCCTGCCGGCAGCAGGTCGGCGAGGAGCTGCCCGCCGACGCGCAACAGGTAGGCCTCGCGGTACAGCTCGGCGACGTTCTCCCGCAGCCCGGGGTCGGTGATCACCAGCCAGCGCCAGGTCTGTGAATTGGAGCCGTTGGCGGCCTGCAGTCCGATGCGCAGGCACTCGCGGATGTCATCCAGGTCGACGGGCGCTTCCAGATCGAGCGACTTGCGCGCCGAGCGGGTCGCGGTGAGGAGGTAGTCGACGTCCATCAAGGGCCTCTCTGGGCGAGCAGCGCACCGATTTCGGTCAGGTAGCGGTCCGGCCCGCCCGCCAACGCGCTCCAGCTCAGCAGGCGCTTGAGATAGAGATGAGCGTCGTGCTCCCAGGTGTAGCCGATGCCGCCGAAGACCTGGATGGCGGTGTCGCCGACGGTGGCCAGCCGCCCGGCGAATGCCTTGGCCCGCAACGCCGCAATATGTCGTTCGCCGGCATCGGCGTTATCGGCCGCCCACAGCGCATGGATCGTGCCGCTGCGGGCCAATTCGACGGTCTCGAACATGTCCACGCACAGATGCTGGACCGCCTGAAACGAGCCGATGACCTGACCGAATTGCTTTCTGACCTTCGCGTACTCGACCGCGAGGTCCATGACCGCCCGCGCGGCGCCGAGCGCGTCCGCTGCGGCCGCGATGAGCACGTCGTCGACCACCGCCGCGGCGTCGTGCGACCGAAACGTTCCCAGTCGATCGGCGGGTGCCGCGTCGAACGTGACGCGAAAGTGCTTGCGGGTCTGGTCGATACCGCGCTCGGGCGTCATCGAAACGGTGGTTGCGTCGACCTTCACCGCGTACAGCCCGATGCCGCCTGAATCCTCGGCGAGGGCCAACAGGACGTCGGCGGCCGCGGCGTCGGGGACCGCGGCGATCTCGCCCCGCAGCGCGACGCCGTCGCCCCGCCGGTTTGCGGTGACGGGGGCGTTGCCGAGGAAACTGACGGTGACGATGGTGGTTCCGTCGGCGATCCCGGTCAACAGCTTGGCAGCCGCATCGTTGGCGCCGAGGCGGGTCAGCGCGCGGGTGGCGGCGACCGCCGTCGACAACCAGGGGCCCGGATGCAGCGCGGCGCCGAGTTCCTCGGCGACGATGCCGACCTCGACCATGGTCATGCCGGCGCCGCCGCAATCTTCGGGCACCCGCAGGCCGGTGGTCCCCAGGTCGGCCAGGCCGCGCCAGACTGCGTCGGTGGTGCCGGTGGGGTCGTCGAGCAACGGCCGCACGTGGCCCGAGATCGGGGCCTTTTCGGCGAGGAAGGTCCGGGTGGTGTCGCGCAGCGCCGCCTGCTCGTCGGTCAGTTCGAGGTTCATGTTCGGGGCAATCCGAGCACGCGCTGGGCCGTGATGTTCTTGTTGATCTGGGTAGTGCCTCCCGCGATGGTCAGCGAGCGCGACGTCAGGCGGTAGTTGGCCCACGGGGCGTTGCTGCCGCGGCTGCCAAGCACGTCGAAGGCCAGGGCGGCCAGGTCCTGCCCGATCTCGCCCCAGACGGTCTTGGCCAGGCTGGCCGACCCGAACGCGACCTTGGGTGAGCCGCCATGCAGCGTGGCCGAGATCGAGCGTTGGCACAGCACCTCGAGATACTTGATGCGGACCGCGATTTCGCCGAGGCGCCGCAGCGTCACCGGGTCGTCCAGCGCGTCGCCGTGCGCGGCGATGTCGTCGACCAACTCTTCCAGCCGCGCCTGCATCTCGGCGTATAGCCGCGCCGCCCCGGCGCGCTCGTGGCTGAGCGTCGTGGTAGCCACCTGCCACCCCGCGTTCAGGGGGCCGAGCAACGCATCGGCCGGAACCCGCACGTCGCGAAAGAACACTTCGGCGAAGTCGGTGTCGCCGTTGAGGGTGACGAGCGGGTGGACCTCGATGCCGGGCAGCCTCATGTCGACGATCAGGCACGAGATGCCCTTGTGCTTGGGGGCTTCCGGGTCGGTGCGCACATACAGCTGGCACCACCGCGCGCGATGCCCGAGCGAGGTCCAGATCTTCTGGCCGTTGACCACGAAGTGCTCGCCATCGCTCACCGCCCGGGTGCGCAGCGAGGCGAGGTCCGAGCCGGCTTCGGGCTCCGACATGCCCTGGCACCAGATGTCGTCGGCGCGCATCATGCGGGGAAGCAGCGTTGTCTTCTGGGATTCGGTGCCGTATTGCATGATGGCCGGCGCGATGTTGTTCATCCCAATGACGTTGAGCGGCATCGGGGCTCGAGCGCGCGTGGTTTCCTCGGTGTAGACCAGCTGCTCGAGAACCGTGGCTCCGCGCCCGCCGTACTCGCGGGGCCACGAGATGGCGGCCCAGCCCGCGTCGGCCATCGTCCGGTTCCAGGCGCGCAGCATTTCGAATCCGGCGTCGTCGCGGCCGGTGGGCCGGCGCGCGGCGATCAGCTCGTCGGTCAGGTTCGCGGACAGCCAGTCGCGCAGCTCGGTGCGGAACCGTTCCACGTCCGCTGGGTACGAGAAATCCACCAAGCCGGACCTTAACGTTGGTGCTCAGGGAATGCCACATCGGCGTTGCCCGGCATCGCGCTGACGCCGCGTCGTTCGCACACCTCCAGCACCTCGTCGACGATCGAGGCGGGCGCCATGAACTTCTCAGTGGACGACATCTGTTCGAGATGCGCCTGGATGTCTTCTGCCGTCGGTTCGCTCTCGGCGTCTGCCAACCAGCCTTCGCTCAGGCCGACAAACACCCGCGCGTAGCGGCCCGCGGCGGCTGAGTAATTGCGGTGGGTGAACGTGCAGGCGCTGCTTGCCAGGAAGGTGACCAGCGGCACGACGAGTTCGGGGCGGATGGCCCGCATGAAGCCGGATTCGGCCAGGAACTTCTCGTGGCCGACCGTCTCGGTAACCATCCGCGAGAACCCGGTCGGCATAACGGAATTGGCGAGTATGCCGTGCGCCTCGCCCTCGATCGCGATCACGTTCGTCAGCCCCACCAGGCCGGCTTTCGCCGTGGCGTAGTGGGCCTCCATCGGCTGACCGAAGATCCCGGCCGAGGACGAGACGAACACGAACCTGCCGCCGCCGTTCTTCTTCATCACGCGGTACGCGGGCTGGGAGAGGAAAAAGCCGCCGTCGAGATGCACGCGCAGCATTTGGCTCCACTCGTCGTGCGACAGCTCCTCGAACGGCACACTGCCGAAGATTCCCGCGTTGCTGACGACGGCGTCGAGCCGCCCGAACGCGCCGACGGCGGCGTCGACGATCGCCCGGCCGCCCGCGGGGCTGTCGACCGAGTCATAGGAGGCGATCGCCGCGCCACCGGCCGCGCGGATCTCGTCGACGACCTCGTCGGCGACTTTGGTGTCGGAGCCCTCGCCACGCATTGAGCCACCCAGGTCGTTGACCACCACCGCGGCGCCGCGGCGCGCCAGATCCAGCGCATACAGCCGGCCCAGTCCGCGTCCGGCGCCGGTGACCACCGCCACCCGGTCGGTGAAGTCGATCATGGGTGCGCTCCTGTTTGACCGTTCGTCGGAGCGGACCCTACGCTTGGAACAGATATTTGGTCAAAAGGCTCCGGTGGTTGGAGGTCGATGGCAGACGACGGGCTGGGCGACCGGTTGGCGGCCCTCGGCATGCTCGCGTCCGCGCTTGCCGGCCGGGCCGTGGCGGTTGCCGCGCTGCGACCGGGTGAGCCCTCGTGGACCGACGGCCAGACGATCTACGTCGACGCCAGTGCGCCCGCTCGCACGAGACTCGAGGCCATTGCGGCACAGGCGTCGATGATCGCGGCCGGCAGCCTAGATCCTGACGCGGTGCGTCCGCTGGTCCGCCACCCCGGGGTGGCCCGGCGCTATCTGGGGGTCGAGGGCCACCGCGCGCTGGTCGCCAATAGCGGTGTGCTGCCGGGCATCTTGACGTCGTTGGGCAATCGCGACATAGCGCGTCGCAGCGACTCGCCCGCCGCTTCGCTGGAAATCGCCAATGGCCGGGCGGCGATCGGGGACCCGCCGCCGCAATTCGGCGTGATCCGCGCCGCCAAGATCTTAGCCGTGAGTTCCAGGGCGACAAGGGAACAAGACAGGAAGAATCCCGAACACGTCCCGCGTGGCCCCGGCAAGAAGGAGCTCGAGGAGCTCGACGACGGGAAGGTCGACGATTCCGACGATCCGGATGTGTTCACCAGCCCCGTCGGCGGGGGCGGCTTCATCGGCAAGTGGCTGAAGAAGATGCTGTCGTCGGTGCGCAAGACCGGCAGCGGCGGCGGGCCGCTCGGCGCGGATTCCCCGACGCATCGCATGAATTCGGCGAACCGCGGTCTGCATGCGGTGTCGTCGCTGGCGTCGACCTCTGGCGACGACGTCGATGACCGTGAGGCCCACGCGGAGGGCACGACGTATCCGGAATGGGCCGTCACCCGCAAGAGCTACCGGCCCGCGTGGTGCACCGTGCGCGAGGTCGAACCGACGATCAAGGCATCGGCGACCCCGGCCATCGACGCCGCGATCGGCCTACGGCGCCCGCTGTCCCGACTGGGGATGGGCCTGCACCGCCGCCACCGCCAGTCGCAGGGAGACGACATCGACATCGACGCGGCGATCGAGGCGCGCGTCGAGGTGCTGGCCGGTTCGGTGCCCGACGAGGCGGTGTACCTGGATAGCCTGCGGCGCCGGCGCGACCTGTCGGTGCTGCTCCTCTTGGACGTATCGGGGTCGTCGGCGGAGCCGGGAACCGTCGGGCGGACGGTGCACGAACAACAGCGCGCGGCGGTCGCGAACCTGATGGTTGCGCTGCACGACCTGGGTGACCGCGTTGCGCTCTACGCCTACTACTCGCAGGGCCGCCGCGCCGTGAGCATGGTGCCCGTCAAGCGATTTGACGACCACCTCGACTCGCGAGTCATGAGGCGGCTGAACAGCCTCGAACCCGGCGCGTATTCGCGGCTCGGCGCGGCGATCCGGCACGGCTCGGCCGTGTTGGAGGCGCGCGGGGGCACGTCGCGGCGGCTGCTGGTCGTGCTGTCCGACGGGCTCGCCTACGACCACGGGTACGAGCGGGCCTACGGTGCCGCGGACGCGCGCCGCGCCTTGACCGAGGCACGCCGCCGCGGCACCGGCTGTGTATGCCTGACGATCGGTGCCGGAACCGACGTGCGTTCGCTGCGCCGGGTCTTCGGCAGCACCGCGCATGCGACGATCGCGCGCCCGGATCAGCTCGCCGGGGTGATCGGACCGCTGTTCCGCTCCGCGCTGCGCTCGGCTGAGGTTCGCCGGAGGGTGTCCTGAGGCCGTGTCTCAGAATGCCGTTCACGCTGGCGGGCCTAAATCCGCTTGTCAGGGCGCTTGAAACAAACATCTGTTCCGATTAGGCTCCCAAGAAACGCGGGCGAAGAAGGGAAGCCATGGCCAACGAGTCCGGGCTCATGTACCGGATCGGCACGACCTTCGAGGCGGACAGGGTGCGGCCCTACTACAAGGCGATCGGCAGCGAAGAGGACGTCTTCAAGGCGGCGTATCGCCAGGGCCTTGCGCTCGTCTTGAAGGGCCCGACGGGGTGCGGCAAGACGCGATTCGTCGAGGCGATGGCCTACGATCTCGGCCGGCCGCTGATCACCGTGGCCTGCCACGACGACCTCACCACCGCCGACCTGGTCGGCCGGTATCTCCTGCAGGGCGACGAAACGGTGTGGGTGGACGGTCCGCTGACCCGGGCTGTACGCGAGGGCGCGATCTGCTACCTGGATGAGGTCGTGGAAGCCCGGCAGGACACCACGGTGGTGCTGCACCCGCTCGCCGATCACCGGCGGCAGCTGCCCATCGAGCGTCTCGGCGTAACACTAGACGCGGCGCCCGGTTTCGGCCTGGTGGTGTCCTACAACCCGGGCTATCAAAGCGTGCTCAAGGACCTCAAGGATTCGACGCGGCAGCGGATGGTCGCCATCGAATTCGATTTCCCCGCAGCGGATGTCGAGGAGGGGATCGTCGCGCACGAGGCCGGCGTGGATGGCGCCACCGCGGCCCAACTGGTGCGCTTTGGGCAGGCCATCCGCCGCTTGGAGACCGGCGGGTTGCGTGAGGTCGCGTCAACCCGTGTCCTCATCGCGGCGGGCAGGCTGATCGCGGAGGGCCTGACCATGCCGGAGGCGGCTCGGGCCGCGATCGCCGGGCCGCTCACCGACGACGTGGCGGTGGGCAAGGCGCTTCACGAGATGATCGAGGTCTATCTGGGCGGCTCCGGTGGTTGACCCCGTCTGGCGCTCTCGCTAGCGTACTGAACAAAAATTAGGTCGCAGCGCCAGGCGCGCGTGAGTCGGTCCTCGGGAGGTCGAATGTCGTACGAGAGCAGCGCTGAGCCGATCAAGGTCGGCTACCTGATGGACTTCACGCTGCCGCCGGGGTTCCCCGAAGAATTGTTGGCGAGTTTCACGCGGTGCTTCGACCTCATCTTCGAAGAAGCCCGTGAGCAGGGCCTGATCGATCGCCCGGTGCAGATGATCTACCGCGAGGTGGAGGGGTTGCCCAAGGGATCGGTCAAGGCGGTGATCGATGCGTTCGGGGAACTCGTCGACGAAGGCTGCCTGGTGGTGTTCGGCCCGCACATCACCGACAATTGCGTGCCCACCCGCGAAGCGATCGAGGAGCGGTTCAAGGTGCCGGCGATCAGCGTCACCGGCACCGACGACTGGTTGGGCGAGTGGACGTTCTCCTTTCCGCAGGGATCGATGACCGACGAGCCGATCTTCATCGCGGACCTGGTCGCCAAACGCGGACTCTCCGAGATCGGGGTGCTCGTCGAGCAGAACCTGATCGGCGAGAGCTATCTCAAGAATTTGCGAAGCGCGTGCCGGCGCAAGGGGATTCGCATCGTCGCGGAGGCGGCGATCGCGCAGACCGCACAGGACATCAACGACGCCGTCCGGACCCTGCACGATGCGAAGTCCGAGGCGATCGTGCACCTGGGATTCGGATTCGGCATCGTGTTCATCAACCCCGCGTTGCGGGCCGTCGATTGGGATCCGCCCCGTTTCACGACCACGGCTTTCCAGAACGCCTGGGTGAACCCCATCATGTGGAACGCCTTCATGGGCTGGGTCGGGGTGGATCAGTATGACGAGGCGAATCGGGTCGGTCAGGACTTCCTCGATCGTTACGCCGAAAAGTACGACGGCAGCCGTCCCGAATATTGCGTGTCGGTGGTCAACCGCGACGTGGCCGCCACGCTCGTGCGCGCCTTTGCCGACGCGCACCCCCTCAGCCCGCGCGGCGTCAAGGAGGCGCTGGAGCGGGTGAAGATGATGCCGGCCGCCTCTGGCGCGCCGGGCACCCGGGTGTCGTTCGGCAAGTGGACGCGGCGGGCCTGGATGGGCGCCGGCTACCTCGTCGCTCGGACCCTCGACGCCGACGGCGTCAACTCGCATCTGGCCGATCGCTTCGGAGAGGAGAGCTGACGCGTGGCGACCGAACAGTCCATACTCCTAAAGCCGGACGAGACGCCCACCCACCGCAAGCGCGGATGGGGAGGCTGGATCGCCGGCGCCGCCCTGGCCGCGTTCGTGCTCTTCTTCATCGCGAACTGCCGCACCGCCCTCGACCCGCGCGTCGCCAACCCGAACGTGCAAGGCCGGCCGCGACCGGTGAAGTTCACGTTCGGCCTGGACTACATCACCTTCCTGGATGCTGCCACGGTCGTCGCGCTGATCGTGCTGTTGATCGTCTTCATCAGGGGCTGGCGCCGCAATCCCGGCAGCCCGGTGATGCTGATGTTCTTGTGTACCACGCTGATCGTGTGGCAGGACCCGATCATGAACTGGTCACCGTTCGCCGTCTACAACCCCGATCTCGTTCACTGGCCGGAATCCTGGCCGCTGGTGTCGTTGTCGCCGACGGTGGAACCGTTCGTGGTCTTCGGCTACGTGATGTTCTACTTCGGCCCCTACTTCCCGGCGGTGTGGCTCCTGCGCAAACTGCAGGCAAGGTACGGGCCCAGGAGCTATGTGTCGCGACACCCCTTGGTCAGCCTGGGCCTGATCACCCTGGTGATCGGTTTCGTTTTCGATGCCATGCTGGAAAACATCCTGATCCACTGGGGCATGTACATTTACTCCCAGGTGATCCCGTGGGGATCGGTGTTCGCTGGCACCACCTTCCAGTTCCCGCTGATCTGGGAATCATTCTCGGTGTGCTTCGTGATGATTCCGGCAGCGATCCTGTGCTATCGCGACGACACCGGTAAGTCGGTAGCGGAAAAGCTTGCCGCAAAAGCGAAGTTGTTCCCCACGCGACCGGCGCTCGGCACGTTCCTGGTGATGTTCACCATCATCAACGTGTCCTACTTCGCCTACGGCGCATGGTTCTGGGCCATCAAGGCGAGCCACGCCGCCACTTCGGTGGCCTGCCCCTGGCCCTATCCAGAAGCCAAAGTCTATGACCCGCAAGGCTATTACGAAAAGGCGGGCGCACAAGGCCCGTACTCGGTGGGTATCTGGTCGACCTGGGCGAGCGGGGAGCCGAACGGCCGCCCCAGCGTCGAACCACCTCCGCCCGGTGAAGGCCCCTGTGCCACTTCCGCTTCCGCGGCCAAGCATGGCTGAGCCCCGCACGGTCGTCATCACCGGCGCGTCCCGTGGGCTGGGGTTCGCGTCGGCGGTGCGCCTGTATCGGGAGGGCTGGCGCGTGGTCGCGGCCATGCGCACGCCCGACCCGGCGATGGCGCGGCTGCGTGAGGTGACGAGCGCCGCCCCCGACGACGATCGGCTGATCGGCGTGCAGCTCGACCTCGTGGATGCGGCGTCGATCTCCGCGGCCGCCAAGGCAATCGAAGAGGCCGTCGGGGCCCCGTACGCGCTGGTGCACAACGCCGGAATCTCCGCGGCCGGAATGGTGGAGGAAACCGATACGGCGTTGTGGCAGACCATGTTCGACACCTGCGTCAGGGGTCCCGTCGCGCTCACCAAGGCCCTGCTGCCGTCCATGCGGGCGGCGGGGGAGGGGCGCGTCGTGCTGGTGTCCAGTGCCGCCGGGGTACGCGGCCAGCCTGGCACCGCCCCGTACTCCGCAGTCAAGGGCGCCCTGGAGCGATGGGGTGAATCGCTGGCCGGCGAGATCGCGCCGTTCGGCCTCGGCGTCACCGTCTTGGTGGCGGGCATGTATGACACCGACATCATCACCGACGCCGGAACCACCGACGAGCGCAATTTCAGCGGGCCGTACGCGCGGCTGCACACCACCATGAACACCCGCGGGCGGTTTGCGATCAGATTCGCTCGGGCGCCCGAGCGGTTCACCGACGGGCTGGTCAAGGCGCTAGGCGACCGCGCGCCGTTCCGGCGCCGCGGGGTAGGTCCGGACGCTTCGATGCTGTTGGCCGCCAACCGGATCCTCCCGGCTTCGGGCATGCACCACGTGTCGCGGATCGTGCTGGGCATTCCGAGGCGGGGTTCGATGCGCGGCGGGGCGTGGCCCTTGACTTCGGCCCAACGGGCGATGGTGCTGGCGGCGCGCGTCGTTCCGCAGCGGGTGTTGCAGCACCTGGCGAGCCGCAAAGCGAACTGAAGGAGCAGTGATGGAACAACTTTTCGACGACCTGGAAGACTTCGGCGCCTTCGACGACGCGGTGTCCGGTGACGTGCGCGACCCCTATACCGAACTGGCGCGGCTGCGGCGTGAGGAGCCGGTGCAGCGATTGGATGCCTCCGGCATGCCCCACGAGGAGTCCAAGCCGGTCTTCATCGTCTACCGCTATGAGGAAGCCCAGCAGATGCTGCGCGACAACGAGACGTTCTCGTCGGCGGCCGTCATCGCGGCGTTCGGGCCGGTGCTGGGCGAAGGCGTGATGCTCGGCATGGACGAACCGGTGCACGGGCGGCTGCGGTCGCTGGTGTCAAAGGCGTTCTCCCAGAAGGCCTTGGCGCGGTGGGAGGACGAGCTGGTGGGGCCCGTCGGCCACAGCCTGATCGACAGGTTCGCGGCGAACGGCAAGGCCGACCTGGTCAAGGAGTTCACGTTCGACTACCCCAGCCAGATCATCGCCGGGCTGCTCGGCCTGCCGCGGGAGGACTACCCGCAGTTCCAACGCTGGTCCATCTCGCTGCTGAGCTGGATCCTGAATCCTGAACGCGGCCTTGCCGCGTCGGCCGCGCTCTGTGACTACTTCGCACCGATCCTGGAGGCCCGCCGCGCCGACCCCAAGGACGATCTGATCAGCCGCCTGGCCCAGGCCGAAATCGACGGCGAGAAGCTGGCGGACGAGGAGATCTACTCGTTTTTGCGGCTGCTGCTGCCCGCCGGTGTGGAGACCACGTACCGGGCGCTGGGCAGCCTGCTTTTCGCGCTACTGTCGGATCCCGCGCAGTTGGAGGCCATCCGCGCGGACCGGGCGTTGCTGCCGCAGGCCATCGAGGAGGGGGTGCGCTGGGAGCCGCCCCTGCTGACCATCACCCGGGTTGCTACCCGCGACACCGAACTCGGTGGGGTGCCGATCCCGGCCGGCTCGACGGTGATGCCGATGCTGGGGGCCGCCAACCGGCAGGAGGACCGCTACCCCGATCCGGACACCTTCGACATCTTCCGGCAGGCGCGGGGGCACCTGGGGTGGGGGCACGGCGTGCATGTGTGCCTCGGCATGCATTTGGCGCGGCTGGAAATGCGCACCGCCGTCAACCTGCTGCTGGACCGGCTGCCCAATCTTCGGCTGGACCCCGACGGGGACGACCCGCACATCCGCGGGCAGGTGTTCCGGTCGCCGACGGCCCTTCCGGTGCTGTTCGACCCCAGGTAGCGAACCCCCGCAGCGGTTGCAGCTTGCCAATCGGCTAGTTTCCGGTAAGGCTCTCCATAAGCTCCACCGAGCCCCCTCGACGACTCAGAAGAGAGTGACAGACATGACTGAGGCTGTAAAGGTCCGCTTCGAGCCCAAGATGATGATTGACGGCGGGCTCGTCGACGGCCAGGCCGGCACCTTCACCAACATCAACCCGGCCACCGAGGAGCCGCTCGGCGAGGTCGCCGACGCGTCGAAGGAGGACATGCAGCGGGCCATCGACGCGGCCCGCCGGGCCTTCGACGAGACCGACTGGTCGACCAACCACAAGCGGCGCCAGCGCTGCCTGCTGCAGCTGCACGAGGCGATCGAGTCCGAGAAGGAGGAGCTGCGCGAGGAGCTCATCCTGGAGGTCGGCTCGCCCCGGGCCATCACCTTCGGCCCCCAGCTCGACGCCCCGCTGGAGGACGGGCTGAAGTACCCGGCCAGGCTCATCGACGAGTACCCCTGGGAGACCGACCTGGGCGACAAGGTGATCAGCCTGACCGGCACGCTGACCACCCGCAAGGTCTGGCGGGAACCGGTCGGCGTCGTCGGCGCGATCGTGCCGTGGAACTTCCCGTTCGAGGTCACCATCAACAAGATCGGCCAGGCGCTGGGCACCGGCAACACCGTCGTGCTCAAGCCGGCGCCCGACACCCCGTTCAACGCCACCCGGCTGGGCCGGCTGATTGCCGAGAAGACCGACATCCCACCCGGCGTCGTCAACGTCGTGACCGCGTCGGACCACCTGGTGGGCGAGGAGCTCACGCTGTCGCCCAAGGTCGACCTGATCTCGTTCACCGGCTCGACCGCGGTCGGCAAACGGATCATGGAAAAGGGTGCCGCGACCATGAAGCGGCTGTTCCTCGAGCTCGGTGGCAAGTCGGCCACCATCGTCCTGGACGACGCCGACTTCGGCCTGGCGTGCGCGATCGGCATCGCGCCGTGCATGCACGCCGGGCAGGGCTGCGCGAACCCCACCCGGATGCTGCTGCCGCGGTCGCGCTACGACGAGGGCGTGGCGATCCTCAAGAGCATCTACGACAACGTCATGCCGGGTGATCCCCAGGACGCCGGAACGCTGTGCGGCCCGGTGATTTCGGACAAGCAGCGCAAGCGGGTGCTGGGCTACATCAACAAGGGCGTCGAAGAGGGCGCCACGGCGCTCGTCGGCGGCCCCGACGCACCCACCGGCTTCGACAAGGGGTTCTACGTCCGCCCAACGCTTTTCGTCGACGTCGACAACTCCATGACGATCGCCCAGGAGGAGATCTTCGGCCCGGTGCTGGTCGTCATCCCGTTCGACGACGAGGAGGACGCGATCCGCATCGCCAACGACAGCGCGTACGGGTTGGCCGGCAACGTCATGTCGGGATCCCTGGAGCGTTCGCTCGCGGTGGCCCGACGGATCAAGGCCGGGTTCATGGGCGTCAACGGCGGCGCTCCGTACGGCGCCGACACCCCGTTCGGTGGCTACAAGGCCAGCGGGGTGGGCCGGCAGAACGGTGTCGCCGGCTTCGACCAGTACACCGAGATCAAGTCGGTGGCATACCCGGCCGTGTGATCCCTGAGCGTGGCGCGGGAGCGATGCGATCCGATCGTGAGTTCGTGTTCGCCGCCGTCGCCGAGGAGCGACGGCGTCTCGCCCGCCTGATAGGCGGCTTGGACGCCGCCGAGTTGGCCACGCCGAGCCTGTGTGCCGGCTGGGATGTCAAGACGGTGGGCGCGCACGTCGTCAGCACGGTCGTCGACGGTACCGGGGCATTCCTTTGGCTCGCCCTGCGTCGGGCAAGCATGGCGCGCGCCATCGACGAGCTGGCGCGGCGCCGCGCGCGGGCGCCGGCGGAGGAGATCGTGGCCAGCCTGCACCGGTGCGCGGATCGCCGGATCAGTCCGCCGTTGTTCGGGCCCGTGGACCCGCTCGCCGACGTCCTGGTGCACGGCGGCGACGTGCGGATCCCGCTTGGCCGGCCCTTCACGCCGGATCCTTCCCTGGCGGCGCTGGCGATGGACTTTTTGACCGGTCCGTTTCCGTTCGCCTTCGTCCCATTCGGGCGACGACGCGGAATCAGCCTGCGCGCCACCGACATTGACCGAGCATGGGGGACCGGCGCCGAGATTCGTGGGCCGGTGGCCGCCCTGATGATGGCGATCTGCGGCCGGACCGCGCTGCTGCACCTGCTCGACGGGCCGGGGTTGACGCGGCTCTGTGGGCGGCTGTCGGGCCCATCCAATATTTGACCTAACTTTTGTTCCGAGCTACGTTGGAGGGGCCGGTCGGTGCAGGGGAGGGTCTGAAGTGAGCGACCCTGGCATCAGCGGGTGGGACCCCCGCTTCACCGAGCGGTTGGTCAAGGCGGCGGAACCCCTTGCGCGGCGCTGGTTTCGGTTCGAGGTTCGCGGGCTGGAAAACTTCCCCCGCCACGGCGGCGCGTTGCTCGTCGGCAACCACTCGGGCGGCATGCTGACCCCCGACGTGCTGATCTTCGCCGCGGCGTTCTACCGGAGATTCGGCTACGGCCGACCGCTGTACACGCTGGCCCACGACGGGATGTTCGCCGGGCCGATGTCGGGTGTCCTGGCTCGGCTTGGCGTGATCCGGGCCAACCGGGAAAACACCGCCGGGGCGCTCCGATCGGGCGGCGTCGTGCTGGTGTTCCCCGGCGGCGTCTACGACGCCTACCGGCCGACGGTGACCGCGAACGTCGTCGATTTCAACGGCCGCACCGGATACGTTCGGTCGGCGATCGAGGCCGGGGTACCGATCGTGCCGGCGGTCTCCATCGGCGGTCAGGAAAGCCAGCTGTTCTTGACCCGCGGCACCTGGCTCGCAAAGCGATTGGGGCTGTCGCGGTTTCGCTCGGATATCCTGCCGGTGACCCTGGGTTTCCCGTTCGGATTCAGCGTGATCATGCCGCCCAACGTCCCGCTACCGACCAAGATCGTCACCGACGTTTTGGGCCCGATCGACGTTGCCGACCGGTTCGGCGAGGAGCCGGACGTCGCCGCGGTCGACGCGCACGTCCGTTCGGTGATGCAGGCGGCGCTCGATCGCCTGGCCCGGCAGCGGCGGTTTCCGATCGTTGGCTAGCCCGGTAACGGCGAGCGCCGAAACGGCGCGAGCGAGGAGCAGGGCAATTGAGGTTAGGGCATCGCGGATTCGACTATCGCCACCGCGCCGGAAAGCCCAGCTGCGGCGCGGATTTCGCGGAGGGCGTGAACCATGGCGTGAGTCACCTCATGGGTGTCGTCGACGGTGCGGTCGTCGGCGATCACCGAAATGTTGAGCTGCTCGACGTAGCTCCACACGGTGATGTTTATGCCGCAGCCGGCGATCAGCGGCCCTGCCGAATAGATCTCGCTGACCGGCGCACCCGCGAGATGGCCCCGCACGCGCGGCCCGGCGACGTTGGACACCGGGACGTTGAAGAGGGTGTTGCGCGCGTCGCGGCGGCCTAGCCACTTGAAGGCGGGCGGGGCAGCAAAGGGCGGTAGGTAGGTGATCAGCTTGCCGTACAGCTCCGGGCCGAACAGCTCGTTGTTCTCCTTGGCGATCCCAGTGGCCAGCGAGGCCAGCCGCACCCGCTCCAACGGATCAGCGACGTGGGTAGGCAGCGATACCGCCATGCCGCCGAGTTCGTTGCCGCTGACCCGGTGCGGCGACCGGTCGGTGCTGGCGGGCACCGACGCGACGATGGGCCGGTCCGCGCTGCCGTCATAGCGCAACATCAATTCCCGCAGCGCGCCGGCGACCATCGCCATCGCCATGTCGTTGATGGTGATCCGCAAGTGCTTGCCGGTCTCTTTGACTTGTGCCAGCGACAGCGTCGCGGTCGCGAACGTCCGCGCCGGTGACACCACGTGATTCATGAAAGTCGGTGGTGCGTGCAGCATCCGGGCCAGGTCCGGGTGATCACCGCGTTCGCGGGCGCGCCGGCGCAGGCGCCGCACCCCCGACAGCGTGTCCACCATCACCCCCGGCAGCGCCGCGAGTTGTCGGACGTGGTCGCGCCCGGCGGCCCGCAGCAGCTCCGCCGTCGACGGCGGTATGCAAGTGGTGTCGTTGTCGCATTCGTCCTGCCTCGGCCCGTCCAGGTCCATCAGCCTGCCCAGGAGATTGGCCGACGCGACCCCGTCGGCCAGGGCGTGGTGGATCTTGCCGATGATCGCGCATCGGTGCTCGGCCATGCCTTCGGCAAAGTGGAATTCCCACAGCGGGCGGCTGCGATCCAGCGGGGTGCTGGCGACGGTGCCGATCACCTCATCGAGCTCCCGCCGGCCGCCCGGGGCGGGCACCTGGACCCGCCGCAGATGGTAGTCGAGGTCGACATCGCAGTTTTCCAGCCACATCGGGTGATGGATTCGCCACGGGATGTCGACGAGCTTGTAGCGCAACGGATCCAGCAGATGCAGCCGGCGCAGCAGCGTGCGGCGAAACACGTCGACGGTGAAGTCGCCCTCGCGGCCGGCGCCGTCGACCACCGCCACCTTCAAGGTGTGCGTGTGCAGGTTCGGCGTCTCGCTGTACAGGAGCATCGCGTCCATGCCGTTGAGCCGCTTCACCGTCCCCCTCGCTTTCGACTACAAGCCAATACTGCCATGATCTGAACAAATCTCTGGTTCGGAGTGTGAGGAGACGTCGTCTGGCAGACGCATTGCCCATCGGCGCACTCAGGGGGTCCCGGCGGCGGGTCATTTCCCCATCGCGGTCGCCGACGAAATACTCGAAGACCTTTCGCCATAGCGCTTCAGGTAGAGCAGCGAGACCACCCCGCCCCGCGCCCGCCCAACGCGTTGGTTGACAATCGACTCAAGACCCACTCAAAGGAGACATCACCATGGCTGAAGCCGTCATCGTCGAGGCAGTCCGCTCACCGATCGGTAAGCGCAACGGCGGGCTGTCGGGGGTGCACCCGGCCGACCTGTCGGCGCAGGTTCTCAACGGCTTGGCCGACAGGGCCGGCATCGACCCCGGGATCGTCGACGACGTCATCTGGGGCTGCGTGATGCAGGCCGGCGAGCAGGCCCTCGACATCGGCCGCACCGCGCTCCTGGCCGCGGGCTGGCCCGAGACCGTCCCCGGGGTAACCGTCGACCGTCAGTGCGGGTCGAGCCAGCAGTCCATCCACTTCGCCGCGGCGGGCGTGGTGGCCGGGCATTACGACGTCGTCGTCGCCGGCGGGGTGGAGTCGATGTCGCGGACCCCCATGGGCGCATCGCTGGCCAACGGCGGACGGCCGTATCCGCAGGCCTTCATCGACCGCTACGAGGGCCAGATCCCCAACCAAGGCCTCGGCGCCGAGATGATCGCCGAGCAGTGGGGGCTCGACCGCACCGCGCTCGACGAGTTCTCCCTGGGCTCACACGAAAGGGCCGCCGCGGCACAGGATTCCGGCGCCTTCGACGACCAGATCGTCGGCATCAAGGATCAGGACGGGAACGTGGTGCTCAAGGACGAGGGCATCCGCCGCGGCACCCCGATGGAGAAGATGGCGTCGCTGAAGCCGGCGTTCAAGGAGGACGGCGTGATTCACGCCGGCAACTCCTCGCAGATCTCCGACGGCTCGGCCGCCATCCTGTTCATGTCAGCCGAGAAGGCGAAGTCGTTGGGGCTCAAGCCGATCGCCAAGGTGCACACGGCAACGCTGGCCGGCGCCAACCCGGTGATCATGCTGACGGCGCCCATTCC
>NZ_JAFBAT010000137.1 GCF_019247615.1 Mycobacterium sp.
CCCCACAGCGACCCCTCGTTGGTGCTCACTTTTTTACCGCGAGCAGACACAGAATCGCACTCAGTCGCGCGTGTCGGTGCGATTCTCTGTCTGGTGGCCAGGACAAAGTCACCGCAGGTCCCGGCGGGCGGCGATCTTCGACGACAGCCCGTGCACGTAGACGAACCCCTTCGCGGCCGACTGGTCGAAGCTGTCGCCCTCGTCATAGGTCGCCAGGTTGAAGTCGTATAGCGATTCGGCGCTCCGGCGGCCGTTGACCGCAATGTGGCCGCCGTGCAACACCATTCGCACCTCACCCGACACATGCTCCTGCGTCTTGGCGACGAAGCTCTCCAGTGCGGCCTTCAGCGGCGAGTACCACAGGCCGTCATACACCAGCTCGGCCCAGCGCTGATCCGTCTGGCGTTTGAAGCGGCCCAGCTCGCGTTCGAGCGTGACGTGTTCGAGTTCGGTGTGCGCCGTGATGAGCACCATGGCTCCGGGCGCCTCGTAGATCTCGCGGCTCTTGATGCCCACCAGCCGGTCCTCGACCACGTCGAGGCGCCCGACGCCCTGCGCGCCGGCGCGCGCGTTGAGTTCCTCGATGGCCTGCAGCATCGATACGCGCTTACCGTCGACGGATACCGGCACGCCGCGCTCGAAACCGACGATTACCTCGTCGGGCGTGCTCCAGTTGAGGGTCGGGTCTTCGGTGTAGGAGTAGATGTCCTTGGTGGGGGCGTTCCACAGGTGCTCCAGGAAGCCGGTTTCCACCGCGCGGCCCCACACGTTCTGGTCGATCGAGAACGGCGACCGCTTGGTGACGTTGATCGGGATGGCGTTCTCCTCGGCGAACGCGATCGCCTTCTCACGCGTCCAGGCGTAGTCGCGGACCGGCGCCAGCACCTCCAAATCAGGTGCCAGAGAAGCGAATCCGACCTCGAAGCGGACCTGGTCGTTACCCTTGCCGGTGCAGCCGTGCGCGACGATCCCGCCGCCGTGCTCGCGGGCGGCCGCCACCAGGTGCTTGACGATCAGCGGCCGGCTGATCGCCGACACCAGCGGATAGCGGTCCATGTACAGCGCGTTGTTCTGCACGGTGGGCAGGCAGTAGCCCTCGGCGAACTCGTCGCGGGCGTCGACGACGACCGCCTCCACCGCGCCACAGTCCAAGGCCCGCTGGCGCACCACCTCCATGTCCTCGCCGCCCTGGCCGAGGTCGATGGCCACCGCGACGACCTCCCGGCCGGTCTCCTTGCCGATCCAACTGATCGCCACCGAGGTGTCCAGGCCGCCGGAATACGCCAGGATGACGCGTTCTGACATAAACCGATCTCCTTACCGAATGTTCTCGAACATGCCCGCGAGCTCGGCACCGGTCATCGGCTCACGGGCGACCACCAGGATGGTGTCGTCGCCGGCGACGGTGCCGACCACGTACGGTAGCGCCGCGCGGTCGATCGCGCTGGCCAGGTAGTGGGCGGCGCCGGGCGGCGTGCGCAGCACGGCGAGGTTGCCGCTGGCATCGGTCGACACCAGCAACTCGCCCAGCAGGCGCGACATGCGGTCCGTGCCGCCGGACACCCCCCGCACCGGGCTGCCGTCCTCCGGAACGATGTAGACGCCGACGCCGCCGTCGGCGGCGCGCAGCTTCACCGCGCCCAGCTCTTCCAGGTCACGCGACAGCGTCGCCTGGGTGACTTCGATGCCCTCGTCGGCCAACCGCGCCGCCAGTTCGCTTTGGCTGCTGATCGACGCCGACGACAGGATCGACACGATGCGGGCCTGCCGTCCGGCGCGGGTGGTTTCCTGGCTGGCCTTGCTGCGGGTCATTGCGCCGCTCCTCCGCATCGCTGCGCTCTGCATCGTCGCCGGCGCGGGGTCATTGCGCCGCTCCTCCTCATCGCTTCGTCCCCCTCGCCGTCCCCCGCAAGCGGGAGGTGCCCCCAGCGCGGCTGGGGGTGCCCCCACTGCATCGTCAGCGGCGGGCGCGTCATCCGGATCGCTCCAACAGCCATACCAGCAGCGCCTTTTGGGCGTGCAGCCGGTTTTCGGCCTCGTCCCACACCACGCTGGCCGGCCCGTCCATCACCTCGTCGGTGATCTCGTCGCCGCGGTGGGCCGGAAGGCAATGCAGCACAACGGCTTCCGGGTCGGCCAGCGCCAGCAGCCGGGCGTTGACCTGAAACGGCCGGAAGGGCCCCACCCTGTCCAACCCGTCGTTCTCCTGACCCATCGACGTCCATGTGTCGGTGACCAGGACATCAGCGCCCTTGGCGGCCGCGTCGGCATCGGCGGTCAGGCAGACCGAGGCGCCCGTAGCCTCGGCGCGGTGCCGGGCCGCGGCCACCACCGCAGGGGCGGGTGCGAAGCCCTCGGGTGCGGCGACGGTGACGTGGATGCCGGCGGTCGCCCCGCCGAGCAGGAGCGAGTGCGCCATGTTGTTGGCGCCGTCGCCGAAGTAGGAGAGCCTCAAGCCGCGCAGCGATCCCTTTCTTTCGGCGATGGTCTGCAGGTCGGCGAGCACCTGGCAGGGATGGAACTCGTCGGACAGTGCATTGACCACCGGCACGGTCGCGGTCGCGGCCATCGTCTCCAGCCGGTCCTGGCCGTACGTGCGCCACACGATCGCCTCGACGTAGCGCGACAACACCTGCGCGGTGTCCTGAAGCGTCTCGTCGCGGCCCAGCTGGGTGCTGCGGGCGTCGACGACGACGGCGTGCCCGCCGAGCTGGGCGATCCCCACCTCGAAGGAGAACCTGGTGCGCGTGGAGTTCTTATCGAAGAGGACGGCGACGCCGCGCGGACCCTCCAGGGGACGACGGCCGAACGGGTCCTTCTTCAGTTCGGCGGCCAACCGCAACACCTCGGCCTGCTCGTCGGGCGACAGGTCGTCGTCACGCAGGAAATGCCGAATCATGCTGCGGCTCCTGCCTTGTCAAGGATGCCCGGCAGCTCGACAAGGAAGCTCTCGATCTGGGCTTCGGTGATGACCAGCGGGGGCGCCAAACGGATGACGTCGGGCGCGGCCGCGTTGACGAGGAACCCGGCTTCGCGTGCCGCCGCCTCGGCGTCCTTGGCCCGCGGCGCGCTCAGCACGACTCCCAAAAGCAGTCCACGGCCGCGCACGTGGTGAACCAGGGGATGGCCGAGAGCTTCGATGCCGTGGCTCACCGACTTGCCCAACACCTCGGCGCGGCGAACCAGATCCTCGGCGGCCAGCACCCGCAGCACCGCCAACGCGGCCGCCGTGCAGATCGGGTTGCCACCGAATGTGCTGCCATGCAGTCCGGGAGTCAGCAGCTCGGCCGCCGGCCCGACCGCCAGGCACGCCCCGATCGGCAGTCCGCCCCCGAGGCCCTTGGCCATGGTCACCATATCGGGAGTGATGCCGTCGTGCTGGTGGGCGAAAAACGCTCCCGTGCGGCCCATCCCCGTCTGCACCTCGTCGAGCACCAGCAGGGCTCCGTGCCGGGTTGTGACCTCCCGCGCGGCGGCCAGATATCCCTCGGGGGGGACGACGACGCCGCTCTCCCCCATGATCGGTTCGAGGAACACCGCGGCGGTGTTGTCGTCGACGGCGGCAGTCAACGCATCTTTGTCGCCATACGGAACGTGCGTGACGTCACCGGGCAGCGGCGCGAACGGCGCCTGCTTGCTCGGCTGACCAGTCAGCGCCAGTGAACCCATCGTCCGGCCGTGGAAAGCCTCTTGCGCCGCAACCAGTTTGGTGCGCCCGGTGAGCCGCGACAGTTTGAACGCCACCTCGTTGGCCTCGGTGCCGGAGTTGCAGAAGAACACCCGCGCCCGGCCTTCCGCCCCCAGCAACGCGACCAGCTCCTCGGCCAGCGCGACGCCGGGCTCGGTGGCATACAAGTTCGAGGTATGGCCCAGCGTGGTCATCTGGTGTGTGACGGCCTCGATGACCGCCGGATGGCGGTGGCCCAGGACATTGACCGCGATGCCGCCCAGCAGGTCGACGTAGGTCTTGCCGTCGACATCGGTCACCACGGCGCCGTCACCGCTGGCCAATGCCACCGCCGGGGTGCCGTAGTTGTTCATCATCACGGCTTCCCAGCGCTTTTGCATGTTGTCGGTGGCGGTCACGTGTTCACCACCTTCGTGCCCGTGCCCGCGTCGGTGAAAAGCTCCACCAGCACGCAATGTTCGACCCGCCCGTCGATGACATGGGCGCTGGGCACGCCCGCCGTGACCGCCTTCAGGCAGGCCTCGACTTTGGGGATCATGCCCGTCTCCAGCGTGGGCAGCAATTGCGCCAGGGTGGCCGTGTCGATTTCGCTCACCAACGAATCTCGTTGCGGCCAATTGGTATACAGGCCTTCGACGTCGGTGAGCATCAACAGCTTCTCGGCTCCCAGCGCTTCGGCCAGCGCCGCGGCGGCGGTGTCGGCGTTAATGTTGTGCACCACCCCTTCGGCGTCCGGCGCCAGCGTCGACACCACCGGAATGCGCCGCGCCGCAATCAAGTCCAGCACCGCCGCGGTGTTGACCTGCTCGACGTCTCCCACCAGGCCGATGTCGGTGGCCACGCCGTCGACGGTCACGCTGCGCCGCACGGCCGTGAACAGTTGCGCGTCCTCGCCGGTAATGCCGACGGCGTAGGGGCCATGGGCATTGATCAGGTTGACCAGCTCGCGGCCCACCTGTCCGAACAGCACCATGCGCGCCACGTCGAGCACCTCCGGTGTGGTGACCCGGAAGCCGCCCTTGAAGTCACCCTCGATGCCCAGCCGCCGCAACATCGCGGTGATCTGTGGTCCGCCGCCGTGCACGACGACCGGATGGATGCCGCAGTTGCGCAGGAACGCCATGTCCGCCGCGAAGGCGTGCCGCAGGGTGTCATCCGTCATGGCGTTGCCGCCGTATTTGATGACGACGACCTTGCCGTGCAACTGCTTGAGCCAGGGCAGGGCCTCGGCCAGCACCTGCGCTTTGACCTGCGTGGGCAGGCCGTCGAGCTTTATGGTCATGAGCTGTAAGCCGAATTCTCTTCGACATAACCGTGCGAGAGGTCGGTGGTCCGGATTGCGGCAGAGGCCTCCCCGACGCGCAGGTCGACGGTGATGTCGATATCGGCCCCCGAAAGGTCCACCTCGCGCGCGCCCGGCGCTCCGACACCGTCGACGCATACCGCATAACCATTGAAGGACACCCGGATTCGGTCCGGTTGGAGGGTGACCGGCGCGATGCCGACGGCCGCGAGCACGCGGCCCCAGTTGGGATCCGACCCGAACACCGCCGTCTTGACCAGGCTGTCGCGGGCGACCGCCCGCGCGGCGACCAGCGCGTCCTCCTCGGAGGCGGCCCCGGTCACCGTCACGACGACGCGCTTGGTGACGCCCTCGGCGTCGGCCTGCAGCTGAGTACACAGGTCGTCGCAGACCCGCTGCACGGCGTCGTCGAGCTCCGCCTGGGCCGGGGTGATCTCGCTCGCGCCCGACGCCAGCAACAGCACGGTGTCGTTGGTCGAACAGCAGCCGTCGATGTCGAGCCGGTCGAAGGTCCGGGCGGTGGCGTGCCGCAGCGCCCGGTCGAGCGCCGCCGACGAAACCGCCGCGTCGGTGGTCACGACGCAGAGCATGGTCGCCAACGACGGCGCCAGCATGCCGGCGCCCTTCGCCATGCCGCCGACGGTCCAGTTCTCGCGATGATGCAGCGCGACCTGTTTGGGCACGGTGTCGGTGGTCATGATCGCCCGCGCGGCCTCGTCGCCGCCGCCCAACCCGCCGGCCATCTCGCGGACTATTGCCGTCACCCCGGCGAGCACCTTGTCCATCGGGAGCCGATCCCCGATCAAGCCGGTTGAGCAGACCGCGACCTCGATGGCGCCCGTCTCGGTGCCCCAGTCAGACAACGCCGCGGCAACCGCCTCCGCGGTGGCGTGGGTGTCCTGGAAGCCGGCCGGCCCGGTGCAGGCGTTGGCGCCGCCGGAGTTGAGGATCACCGCGCGCAGCTGCCCGGTGGTCAGGACCTGCTGGGTCCACAGCACCGGCGCGGCCTTGACCTTGTTGCGGGTGAACACACCGGCGGCCGCGTAGGCCGGCCCCTCGTTGAACACCAGCGCCAGATCGCGGACCCCGGATGCCTTGATCCCGGCCGCAATGCCGGCGGCCCGGAATCCCGCCGGGGCGGTGACGCCCTGCTCGCGCACCAGACGGGCCGACTCGTCGCTGACGGCGGTCACGGTGCCACCCCGATGACCGAAAGGCCTTCTGTCTCCGGCCAACCGAGCGCCAAGTTCATCGACTGCACGGCCGCGCCGCCGGTGCCCTTGACCAGGTTGTCGATCGCGGCGATCGCCACGAACGTCTCGGCCGCCTCGTCGACCGCAATCGCTATGTGCGCCGCGTTGCTGCCGATCACCGCTCCCGTGCGGGGCAGCTGCCCTTCGGGCATCAGGTAGACGAATGGCTCGGTGTCGTAAGCCTTTTCGTAGGCGGCCCGCAGCTGCGATAGCGGCGCGCGGGTGCGGGCGGTGCAGGTGGCCAAGATGCCGCGTGACGTCGGGATCAGCACCGGCGTGAACGACACCGTGACGTCGCGGTCGGTGAGGGCGCCCAGCCCCTGAGCGATCTCGGGGGTATGCCGGTGGGCACCGGCGATGTTGTAGGCGCGCGCGGACCCGATGACCTCCGAGCCGAGCAGCTCGGTTTTGGCGGCGCGACCGGCCCCGGACGTTCCGCTGACGGCGACCACCGTGACAGCGGGCTCGATGAGGTCCCCGGCCACCGCCGGCGACAACGCGAGCAGAGCCGCGGTGGGATAGCAACCCGGAACGGCGATGCGGCGTGCGGTATGCAGCCGCTCTCGTCCGCCGGGCAGCTCGGGCAGCCCGTACGGCCAGCTGCCGGCGTGGGGGGATCCGTAGAACCGTTCCCAGGCTTGGGCGTCGGTGAGCCGGAAGTCGGCGCCGCAGTCGATGATCAGGGTTTCGGGGGCGAGCTCTTCGGCCAGCCTGGCCGAGTGCCCGTGCGGCAGGGCGAGGAAAACCACGTCGTGGTTGTCCAGCGCTCCCGGATCGGTGGGCTCGACGATGCGCTGGGCCAACGGAATCAGGTGCGGATGGTGCTCTCCGAGGGCGCTGCCGGCACTCGTCGCGGCGGTCACCGCGCCGATCGTGAGCCGGCCGTCGGCGTGGGCCGGATGCCCGAGCAGCAGCCGCAGGATCTCACCGCCCGCGTAGCCGGTGGCACCGGCAACCGCCACCCTCAGTGCATCGGCCATTCCGATGATTATGCATGGTTATGCAGTAGTCTGCAAATCCATGCTGCGGCGTCCCAGTCGAACGTCGACTGGCTGCGTTGTTAACCGACGAGCTCGCAGGTTAATTCGACGCTCGCCAAATGAGCAACCCGCTTCGACGCCACCCCTCTTAGTGAGGTGCGGTGTTTTGCCATGCAATCGCCGAGGCGATCTGGTCGGGCATGGTGTTGATCAGGAACGGAAGGAGACCTGAGAATTTCGTGCCGCCGAAGGCGATGGTTTGTTGGGGGGCGAGTGGAATGCCGAACTCGTTGATGGGCGGCAACGTGGCCGTCAGGGGCGCCGGCGGAACCAGAAGCCCGTCGAGGGGCAGGTGCGCCGTGGCGGCCAGGCTGAAGGGGATGCTGGCAACGGTCCCCACCACTGGCAACGTCACCGGCACCGTCACGTTCGCCGGCAGTGTCATATCCACCAGCATTTGGCCGTTCAGCAAACCGTTCAACATGTAGGCCGGCGTATCGCCGATGGCGTTCAACATTCCCAGGCCGCTCCCGGCCGCAAATGCCTGCCCGAACTGGGTCCCACCCGTCGCGAGCCCGTCCAACATGGCGAACGGCGAACCCAGTGCCGCAAATCCCAGCTGCAACGGCAGGCCGAACATGGCCGAGCCGCCTATTGTCAGGCCCGCGAGTGTGAAGGACGGAGGTAGCAGTGTTATGGATCCAACCCCTACGTTTGCGTTGAAATTCGCCGTGACGTTCGTGTTGGTGAGCGCAGAGATGCCGTTGGCGAAGTTGCGTATCTCCTGTCCGGCGATGGAGCCGGCAGGGACCAGGCTGGCGAGGCCCTGCGCCTGCTGGCCGATGCCGTTGACGAGAGGGAGCAGGTCCGCGGCGGGGCCCAGCAGGAGAATTGGTCCCGCGATGGCGACCGGGAGCGTAATAAGAGGATTCAGACCTAAAACAGGAGTACCGAGAGTCGCCGTCAAATGGCTGAGGTCGAATCCGCTGATGAACGAATCGAGGACGGCGTGTGCCGCATCCTGCACTGCAAGGTGGTAATTGCCGACCGACAACGCCTGGCTCATCATCCCAAGGTCTTGCTGGACCTTGGGCATTACGGCCGCGAAGTCCATGGGCAACCTCTGCAGCCCCGCGATGGCCGGCCCCCAATAGCTGTTGGCGCCGTTGACGAACGTCTGCCCGATGGCTGCCGGGTTGAACGTCGAAGCACCCTGAAGGGCAAGTTGGATGTTCGCGGGCACGTTCGCCGGGAAGCCCTGGAGGTCGAACGCGATCTGGCTCTGCAGAACCTGCGCGTAATGGCTCTGGTTGATCATGATCTGGGTCGCGATCGGGAACGGGTCCGCGGCCCAGGCAGCGTTGAGCAGGCTCAGATTGGTTTGCGTGTTTTGGATGAGAGCTAGGTAGGGGTTGGGGAAGACGCCGGGTCCGCCAGTTGGTGGTTGGCCGAACGGCCCAGACGATGGCGCGGCGAAGAATCCAGCCAGCAGGGATTGCAGGCTCGAGCTTCCGCTGCCCAGCTGCCCGGGCAGGCTGGCCAAGCCAGACGTCAGGCCGGTCAACGCGCTGGGGTTGAAGCCCGAGCCCAGGCCGCTCAAGCCGGATGTCAGGCCGGTCAACGCGCTGGGGTTGAAGCCGGAGGTCAGGCCGGTCAATGCGCTGGGGTTGAAGCCGGAGGTCAGGCCGCTCAAGCCAGATGTCAGCCCGGTCAATCCGCCGACGGTGGGCGGGGTGGGAAGCGCCGGAAGGGACGGGGTGGGCACACCGCCAAGAAGCGGGAGGTTGGCGCCGAGGTTTGCCGCCGTGGCGGCCGGCCCGCCGATCGCGCCCTGCAGGGTCTGCTGAGCATTGGCGATCTCGGCGCTGATGTACGACGCCGCACCGCCATTCAACAGGCCCACAAATTCGTTGTGGAAAGCCGCGGCCTGAGCACTCAGTGCTTGGTAGTGCTGGCCATATGTGCCGAACATCGCCGCGATCTCGCTCGATATCTCGTCAGCAGCCGCGGCCGCAATCGAGGTGGTGGGAGTCGCTGCCGCAGCGTTGGCTTGTCCCAGTGTCGAACCGATATGCGCTAAATCCCCCGCCGCCGCTTTCACATACTCGGGCACTACGGTCACGGACGACATGACAACTCCCCTCGACTCGACTCAGCCCAGGATCCCCAGGTAAACGGAGAATAATCTAACGCCATCGACGTTCGCTAGAAATTCAACATTCTTTTCGGTGGCCGACCGCCGAATCAGAAGGCTTGGCAGGTCGGCGGCGGTGTTGGTGGTCGGGCTTCACCAGCGGGTGACGGATGGGCCGCCGCCTCCCGTCACTCCAGAGCGCCCGTGGACGTAGCGCCGGCGCCCGTTCGGATCGATGACCGCTCGGAGCAACCTGCTGGCCGGCACACTCAACACCCCCACAGAGACTGCTCCGCATCTCTAACTCGGCGCCGCGGCCTGCACCCGCACTCGGCCGCAACGACTATGGCGTGATTGCGTTCGCCAGCTGCTGGGATGCGTAGTACAGCCCGGGAACGAGGCCGCTGATCGGCGTGCCTCCGATGGGAATCGTGAGGATGTTATCCAACGTCAACGTGGCGGGGGTGGTTCCGACGAGAATTCCATCCGCCGGGAAATTCAGAGTAATGGGAATGCCGTCTATGTCGGAGGTGAACGGTATCGTCGAGCGGCCATTGAGGAAGGCGTTGGTGATGTTGGCGGGAGCCTGGATGAATGCGGTGGCTGCCTGTCCATAATGTCCGGACAGCGCCGCGTTGTTGAACGCTTGCGTGCTGGCGTTGAACGCGTACCACGCGTTGACCGGCCCGCCTGCCGCATCGAGGCCAAGCGCCACCGGAAGCCCGAAGTTGGCATTCAGACCAAGGGTGCCGGTGATGGCGGGGGGGATAGCGGGTAAGAAGCCCGACCCCCAATTGATACCGATACCGAGTATTCCGCTCAACGAGATGGTTGTGTCCGTAGCCTTGTTGACCACGTTGGTGAAGTTCTGCGCAATTTGTTGCGCGATCGAGCCGCCGGGCAGCAGGTTGGTGAACTCCTGGGCTTCCATTCCGGGAATGGTGAGGATCGGCAACAATGCTCCCACAGTGCCCACCGGGACGATACCGGCGTCAAGGTTCGCGGTGACGCTCGCGGGCAGACTGAGGTCCAAGAACAAGAATGAGAAGTTCTGGAATGTGATGTTGAGACTTAGGCTCTCACCGGTGATCTCCGCATACGGCGGCGAGATGAACAAACCCGTGAGGCCCTGGAAAAGTTCGCCCTGCGCGGCGGTGTAATTGCCCATCAACGTGTAGTGGTAGGCGGATTCCAGGTAAGGCGGCAAGGCCCGCAACCCCATACTGAAGTAGGATCCCGCGCTCTGCAGTGACGAGTAGGTGAGTTCCCCATAGATCATCTGGTTGATGATGATCTGCTGCACATAAGGCCCAGGGTTGTACGCCAAAAGCCCCTGAATGCCGGCTTGGATAGTCGCGGGTGCGCCGGCCAACACGGCGGGGAAGTTCTGGATTTCGTACGCGAACTGCGAGCTGATCTCTTTCGCATAACCCATCTGGTTTGTGATTACCTGGTGCAGAAAAGGATTCGGATTCGCGGATGTGCCAGCGGTGAAGGTTTGCCAATTGGCGACGGTATTCTGCAGGAGCGCTTGATACGGTCCGACGACCGAGCCGGCGCTCGCCCCGGTCTGCGCCAGTCCGGTCAGCGCGCCGGGCAGCGCAGTGGCACTCCCAGGCAGATGGCGCACGCCACCGCCAGCAAAGCCAGGAAAGGCCGCCGCCCGGGCCGCGCCCAGGGCTGACGCGACAGCACCGATGCCGTCGCGGGACTGCCCGACCAATCCCTGCGCAGTCGGGTTCGCGGCGTTCAGCAGATGCTGCTCGGCATTGGCGCCATCGGTGCTCAGATAGGCACCGGCCCCCGCGTTCATCAAATTCACGAATTGCTGATGGAATGCCTGCGCCTGGCTGTTGAGCAGCTGGTATTCCTGTCCAAACGTGTTGAAAAACGCCGCGACTCCGGCCGACACCTCGTCCTGGGCGGCGGCCAGCAACCCGGTCGTGGGCGCCGCGACCGATGCACTGGCCTCGCCCAACATCGAGCGGATACCCGCCAACCTTTGAGCCGCCGCCTGTACCTGCTCCGGCGCGGCGACGACGAACGACATACCGATCTCCCATCGAGCCCGTAAGATCGCCACCTAGCGTTCACCAAGTAGACACGAGCGTAATAGCGCGCCGTCTGACTTCGGGGCCAATTGGAAGTTTCTTAGATCGTTCACATTACCGCGCGCGCCTGAACCAAAACGGCTAGGCACGCAATTCGGCGCCGAGGGCGTCGGCGGCACGCCGCACTGCCGCGTCCCGGGCAGCGCTGGCGTCGTCTTCGGTCAGGGTGCGGTCGGGCGCGCGGAAACGCAGGGCGAAGGTCAGCGACTTGCGATCGTGGCCGATCTGCGGGCCGGCGAAGACGTCGAACAATTGAATGTCTTCGAGCAGTTCACCGGCGCCCTCGCGGACGGCGTCCGCCACCGCCTGAGCCGGCACGTGGGCGGGCACCACGAGGCTGACGTCCTGAAAGACGGCCGGAAAGGGCGACAACCTGGGCGCCGGCAACGCCTCGACGATCGGAATCGCATCGAGGTTGAGCTCGAGCGCACACGTGCCTTTCGGCAGGCCCGAGCGTTCGATCACGGCGGGATGCAGCTGCCCGGCGTGACCCACGGGCGTGTCGCCGACGACCACCTGGGCGCAACGGCCCGGGTGCCACGGCAGGCATTGGACGGCGCGGAAACGAACGTCGACCCCACTGGCGCGCGCAATGATTCGCACCGCCTCGAGGGCATCGGCTGTCTCGGCCGGCCGGCCGGGTCCCCACGGTCCGCGCCGTTCACGCAGACCGGCCAGAACCGCGGCGACGTGCTGCGGTTGCCGGGGCAGCGACGCGTCCAGCATCTCGACCTCGGCATCGGACGGTCGCCGATCTACCGGGATGAGGTCCATCCCGCGGGTGTTCTGGGTCGGCTGGACCACCTGCGCCAGGGCATACAACGAGACGTCGACGAGACCGCGAGACACGTTGCGCATCAACGCTTCCAGCAGGGCGGGCAACAGCGTGGTGGCCAGGTGGGGGCGGTCGGCCTCCAGCGGGTTCAGCACCTGCGTCATCGTGCGCCTCGGGTCATCGGCCGCCAGGCCCCAGAGGTCGAACACGCCCGCGGGCAGGAACGGTGTGGGCAGGATCTCGACGAAACCGGACTGGGCCAGGGACTTGCCGACCGCGCGACGGCGCTTTTGCGCCGCGGAGAGACCCCTTCCCGCCGGGGCCGAGGGCAGCACCGACGGAACAAGCTCCAGCCCCTCGAGCCGCATGACCTCCTCGACAAGGTCGGCGGACTGCAGCAAGTCGGGTCGCCAGCTCGGCGGCGTCACGGTCAGGATGTCGTCGTTCTCGTCCACCGCTGCGCCGATCTGGGTGAGGCGCCGGGCCGTCGTGCCGGGGGCATAGGCCACGCCCGCGACGCGGTCCGGCAAGTTGACGGCCATCCGGATCGGCGACCCAGCCCAATCGGCGACCGAGTTGCCGACTGGCGGGTCACCTCGCCAATCCGTCAGCGTCGGCGACACCGCTCCCCCGGCGATTTCTGCCAGCAGCGCGGCACAGCGGTCGAGCGCGACGACCGAAATGGCCGGGTCTACGCCGCGCTCGTACCGGCGGGCGGCCTCGCTGGGAAGGTGCAGCCGGCGCTGGGTGCGCGACACCGCGGCCGGGTCCCACACGGCGGACTCGAGCAGGACGTCGGTGGAATCCGCGCGCACCTCCGTGCTTGCCCCGCCCATAACGCCGCCGATCGCGGCGGTCGCCCGGTCGTCGACGATGAGGACGTCGGCCGGATCGAGCCGGCGCTCGACGTCGTCGAGGGTGACGACGGTCTCGCCCGCCCGGGCGAACCGCACGCCCAGACTCCCGCTGATGCGGTTGCGGTCGTGCGCGTGCATGGGGTGACCCAGTTCAAGCATCACGTAGTTCGTGGCATCCACCGCCGGAGAGGTCGTGCGGACACCGCACAACAGCAGCCGGCGCTGCAGCCACCACGGCGACACCGCGGCCGGGTCGATGCCGATCACCGAGCGCAGCGCGAACCTCCGTACGCCCGTTTCGGCCCGCACGTTCAGCGGCCACGCCTCACCTTCCGCGGGCAACGGCTTCACGACGTCGTCGCCGGCCGGATCGACGAAATCCAGGTCGTATGCGCATGCGATTTCGCGGGCCAAGCCACGCACGGACATGGCGTAGCCCCGGTCGGGAGTGATCGACAGGTGGAAGACGACGTCGTCCAGCTCGAGCACTGCGGCCCCGTCGGCTCCCGGTGGCGCGGTGCCGGGCGGCAGCACCAAGATCCCGGAATGGTCCGCCCCCAAACCGAGTTCGGCCGCCGAGCAGATCATTCCGTCGGAGTTACGGCCATAGGTCTTGCGGGCCGTGATGGCGAATCCGCCGGGCAGCGTGGTGCCCGGCAGCGCCACCACAACCAGGTCACCGAGCACGAAATTACTTGCACCGCAGATGATTTCGCGCTGCTGACCCTCCCCTACGTCCACCAGGCAGGCCCGGATCGGCTTCTTGAACTCGGTGAGCTCTTCGATCCCGGTTACCCGCCCCACCCTCAGCGGGCCTGCCACCGGGCCCAAACTGATGACCTCTTCGATCTCGTGGCCGATGCGCACCAGCGTCTCCTCGAGATCACCGGGGGCGACGTCCCACCCCGGTGCTCCCGCGGTGACGACTTCGCGCAACCAGCTATAGGGAACGCGCATCAGGCGCCCACCCCGAACGGCAACGAGAACCGGACGTCGCCCTCGACCATGTCGCGCATGTCCGGGATTCCGTTGCGAAACTGCAAAGTGCGTTCCAGGCCCATTCCGAATGCAAAACCGGAATACACTCCCGCGTCAATTCCCGCGGCGCGCAATACGTTTGGATGCACCATCCCGCAGCCGCCCCACTCCACCCAGTCGGCGCCGCCCTTCCTGCCGGCAAACCAGACGTCGACCTCGGCGGACGGCTCGGTGAAGGGGAAGAAATGCGGCCGGATCCGGGTGCGAGCGGAGGGACCGAACTCGGCGCGCGCAAAAGCGTCCAGCGTTCCTCGCAAATGCGCCATGGACAGGCCGCGGTCCACCGCCAAGCCCTCGACTTGGTGGAAGACCGGGGTATGCGTGGCGTCGAGTTCATCGGTGCGAAACGTGCGACCGATCGAGATGACGTAGACGGGCAGCTCGCGCGCCAGCAGCGTACGTACCTGCACGGGTGAGGTGTGGGTGCGCAGCAGCTGCCGCGAACCCTCCGGCGCAATGTAGAAGGTGTCCTGTTCACTGCGCGCCGGGTGGTCGGCGGGAAAGTTGAGGGCATCGAAGTTGAACTGTTCGGTTTCCACTTCCGGTCCCTCCGCCAGTTCCCATCCCATGGCGATGAAGGTATCGGTGATGTGCTCGGCCAGAATCGTGATCGGGTGCCGCGCCCCGGGAGGCTGGCGAGTCGAGGGCAGGGTGACATCGATGCCTTCGGCGACCAGCACGGCGGCGTCGCGCTCGGCGCGCAGCGTTGCCAGCCGTTCGTCGTAGCTGCGTTGGGCCTCGCCGCGGGCGGCGTTGACGCGCTTGCCGGCATCGGCGCGCAGCTCCTTGGGAACGCTGCCCAGCGCTTGGCGCGCCAGCGCGAGCGGCGAGCGGTCACCGAGGTGTTCGGTCTTGACGTGCGCCAAGGTGTCCAGGTCGTCAGCACCTGCGATGGCCTGTTGCGCGGCGGTGACCGCCTCGGCCAACGCCTCCGGCGATAGGTCGACGGGTTGATCGCCCACGCGGCGGCACTCTCCTTGTTCACGTCGGATTGCGCGCGACACAGCGGCGGCGCAAGTGCCGATCATAAGTTATTCGCATGCGCGCCCCCGGGGCGTGCTGAGAAGACTCGGGAAGATCGGCGCGCCGGTTAACCGGCCAAGACGGGCCGCGGACCGGTCAGGGCGTCGGGCGAACCCTTATCGATTGACCCCGCATTGCGCCCGGTGACGAACCGGACGAGCTTGTGGGCCACGTACGCGCCGAGCAAGCCGAACAGCGGCGCGGCGGCCATCGTCCCCCAGTGGTGCGCGAGGATCAAGAAACCGAACCCCGAGGACGCCGCCAGCATCAGCAACCGCACCGGCGTCCAGGTGACCGACTGCCGGAACCGCGCGGACACCAGCACGCCCAGAACAACGGCGACGGTATGGCCCGCGTCGGTGAAATCGGCACCGATGATCGCGGCGGCAAGGCCCGCGGCTACCCACCAGCCGACCCACGCCGCTCGCCACCGCGACGGGATCACCGCGGTCATCGCTCCCAGCGCGGCAAGAGCGCCGTAGCTCATCCCCACATCGCTGGCTCGGGTGATCGACGACGGCACCCAGCCGAACTCGAGCGCCGTGGCGAGTGCGGCGGCCACCAGCAGCGTCGCGCCGATATGGCCGACCAGAAACGCCACGACCAGCCGGACGGTACGCAAATGCAGCTCCGCAAGCGCGAGCAGACACGTCAGGAAGGGCAGCCAGAAGTACAGCGGACCAGCGTCGACGACCAACGCGCTGCCCAAGAGGGTGCCGACGTGGCCGTGGGCCAGATTGTGCAGGTTGGTGCTGGCGCGGCGGACGAGCATGTCATGCGTCTGGGGACCCAGCATGAGAATCGCGCAGCTGGTGGCGAGCAGAACCGCCACGTACCCCACGGTGAACCGAACCCGGGCAAGCCGGGAGAAGATGCCCCCAATCATTGGCATCCATTATGTCGGCTGATTTGTTTCAGAAGCGTGATCGGAGCCTGTCAACTCCCTAAGAGTCTTGAGGCGATAGATCCCGAGGTCCGCGGGAACGCCGGCGGTCTTGGCCGCAAAAACCGGTTTACGTGCACGTTTGGCGGCGACACCCAGCGCGTCCAGCTCGGTTTGCGGTATCAGGTCCAGCGCCGAACTCGAGATCATTACTCCCCCTTTTGTGGCGCGTTCCATAACGCGGGCGGCGATGTTGACGTCGACACCCAACCAGTCGGCGGCGATCCGCTGGGGCCTGCCGGTGTGGATGCCCACCCGCATTCGTGGCGTGTACCCCGCGACCTCCACCGATCTGAGGTTCTGCTTGGCGACAAGCACCGCCCGCAGGGCGACGGTCGGATCCCGGAACACCGCCATGAGTCCGTCGCCCATGCGTTTGACGATGTGCCCCCCGGCGTCGAGCAGGGGCGGCTCGACCGCCCGCGCCACCTGGCGAAGCAGGGTGAGCGCCGCCTCGTCACCAGCTTCCAACGACCACGACGAAAAGCCGACGAGGTCCGTGAATACGAGCGTCACCTCGGGGTTTGCCGGCCGTCGCGCAACCCGCTCGGTCATCGCCTGCCAGACCTGCAGCACACCCAGGCCAAGCTCTCGCGATGCCGCATCGCGATCGCGCAGGAGCCGGTCGGCAGCTCGCGCCGCCGCACGCGGACCACCCTCGCCTGCGGTGGACAGCGGATCCCCGAAATCGGGATCTCCAGGCAGCAGCCGTCGCGCACGGCGGACGAACGCCACCACGCCGGGGCTGTGATTTGTGTTGTGCAACCATTCGGCCGCGGAGTGAATCGGCACGGCGGAGCGACGTCTGAATGCCGGGGGCGCCACCGTCGTCACGGCTTCGCCGGACGCGCCCGGTTCCGGATCGGGAGGCGCGAGGTCCACGTGGCCAGGGTAGGTGGTGTTGGGAGAGGCGGGCAATCACGCTCGCGCCGTTTGCGTCACAGCCGGTGGGACACAAACTCTGTGCGGGCTGCTCACCCCAGGCCCAGCTGGTGAAATCAAATCTGGAGTTCGCCCGCGGCCGTCCGGCGGCGCTCGTGCGGTCCACGGGGGGTGCGAGAACCCCCGGTCACGCCGTCGCGTCGCGGCTGTAGCCGCTCGATAACAACGAGACGCGTCATTTGCGGAAATCGTGGACAACGTGCGTTGTCAAAGTTATCGTGAGCGCAGTTAGGAGCAGGAGGCCGAGATGACTGCCATACCAACGACATCCGCCGATCCGCTCGGACCCGATTCACTCACCTGGAAGTACTTCGGGGACCTTCGCACCGGGATGATGGGAGTCTGGATCGGCGCGATTCAGAACATGTACCCGGAACTGGGCGCCGGGGTCGAGGATCACTCGATCCTGCTGCGCGAGCCCCTGCAGCGAGTGGCCAGATCGGTGTATCCGATCATGGGCGTGGTCTACGACGGTGACCGGGCGGCCGCAACAGGACAGCAGATCAAGGGCTACCACCGCACCATCAAGGGCGTCGACGCCTCCGGGCGTCGGTATCACGCGCTCAACCCGGAGACCTTCTACTGGGCGCACGCCACGTTCTTCATGCTGGTTATCAAGGTGGCCGAGTACTTCTGCGGAGGCCTGACCGAGGCCGAGAAGCGACAGCTGTTCGACGAGCACGTCCAGTGGTACCGGATGTACGGGATGAGCATGCGGCCGGTCCCCAAGTCGTGGGAGGAATTCCAGCATTACTGGGACCGGATCTGCCGCGAGGAGCTGGAAATCAACCAGGCGACGCTGGACGTCTTCCGGATACGAATTCCCAAGCCGAGGTTCGTGTTGCTGCCGACGCCCATTTGGGACCAGCTGTTCAAGCCGCTGGTGGCCGGTCAGCGCTGGATCGCCGCGGGGCTGTTCGAACCGGCGGTACGCGAGAAGGCGGGCATGCACTGGACCTTCGGCGACGAGGTGTTGTTGCGCCTGTTCGGGAAGTTCGTCGAGCTGGCGTTCCTGGCAGTTCCCGACGAAATCCGCTTGCATCCACGCGCGCTGGCCGCCTACCGGCGTGCCCAGGGACGGGACCCCAGCGACGCCCCGTTGGTCGAGGCGCCGGCGTTCACGGCGCCGCCGCGCGATCGCCGTGGACTGCCCATGCATTACTTTCCCCCGCGATCTCGGTCCCCCTTAGACCCCGCCAAGTTCTTCATGGAGCGAGCGGGTTCGTTGGTGCACGGCACGCTCTCTCTGACCGGCCTGCGACCCGCCCGCGGCCCCACAAGGGCCGCTTAACGCCGCATTAAGGCCGCGTAGTCCATCGAGCCTGGGGTGGGATCGCCGATCTCGGCCTGGAAGCGACTGTGGCCGCAGGATCGAATCCGTCACCGCAGGGTCGAGGGTGAGACCTCCGCGAACGGCTCAGCGAAGGCGGCCCAGGGCAAGCGCGCTCTGGTACAGGCAGATAGCCGCCGCGGCGGCTACGTTGAGGCTATCGGCGCCGCCGGACATGGGGATGCGCACGCGCTGATCTGCCGCCGCCGCGATCTCGGCCGACAATCCGCGCGACTCGGCCCCGAACAACCAGGCCGTCGGCGCGGCGAGGTCCGCTTCGTCGAGGCGGACCTTCGCGTCAACCGTCGTGGCCAGCACCCGCACCCCCGCGGCGCGCAAGGCGGTGACGGCGGCCGGAGCGTCGGGCGCGGTGACGACCGGAAGCGAGAAGATGCTGCCGGCCGACGCCCGCACGCACTTGCCGTTGTAGGGGTCGACGCTGTGCCCGGCCATCACCACCGCCGCGGCGCCCATGGCGTCGGCGATGCGAATCAGCGTGCCCGCGTTGCCGGGCTCGCCGATCTCGACGGCGACCGCGATCAGCTGAGGGGAATCGGCCAGCACGTGCTCCAGCCGGGTCGCCGGCATGTCGCAAACCGCGACCACCCCCGCGGGAGTGACGGTGTCGGACAAAGCTTTCGCGGCCCGCTCGCTGACCAGGAGGACCGGAGACCGCTGCGCTGCCAGGAACGACGCGTGCCGTTCCGCCGCGATTTCGGTGACGAACACTTCGCGGACCAACCCGCGAGCCGACGCGGCCTCGACGAGGTTAGGGCCCTCGGCGAGAAACCGTCCCGCACGCCGACGGCCGACGTGCCGATGCAACTTGACCGCCGCGACCACCCTGGCCGACCGCTCGGTGAGCGCCGCCATCTCGACGAGCTGGGCGTCGCCGGGCTAGGCGGCCTCTCCCGGATTCGACGGGGCGTTGACGTCGTCGGGCAGCGCCGCCCGCGCCACGTCGACCAGCGCGGTGAAAGCCGCCGGATCGGTGATAGCGATGTCGGCGAGGTTCTTGCGGTCCACCTCGACTCCGGCGGCCTTCAGGCCCTGGATCAGCCGGTTGTACGTGATGTCGTTGGCGCGTGCGGCCGCGTTGATCCGCGAGATCCACAGTTTGCGGAACTCGCCCTTACGCGCGCGGCGGTCGCGGTAGGCGTAGTTCAGCGAATGCAGTTGCTGCTCTTTAGCCTTGCGGTAGAGGCGGGATCGCTGGCCGCGATAGCCTTTCGAGGCCTTCAGGACGCTGCGCCTCTTCTTGTGGGCGTTGACTGCCCGCTTCACGCGTGCCATGGATGTTCCTACTCTCGTTCAGGTCTCGTTCAGACGTAAATGTGGTCGGGTGGCGGCGCTCACTCAGCCGTTCAGCAGCGACTTGACCCGCTTGGTGTCGTTGGCTGAAACGGTCGTGCGGCCGTCCAGCCGCCGGGTTCGTGTGGTCGGCTTGTGCTCGAACAGGTGCCGGCGATTGGCTTTCTGGCGGGCGATCTTGCCGGTTCCGGTGCGACGGAACCGTTTCGACGCCCCGCTGTGGGTCTTGGCCTTGGGCATATTTTGGGTTTCCTCGAGTTCTCGGTGTCGGGTCAGTTTGGTGAGGGTTGGCCGGCGGCGGCTCCCGCATCCGAATCCGGGGCCGGGCCAGCGCCGGGTGCTTCGGGGTGCCGAGCCCTGGCACGGGTCTTTGCGCCGCGGTGCGGTGCCAGCACCATCGTCATGTTCCGGCCGTCCTGCTTGGCCGACGTTTCGACGAATCCATAGTCGGCGACGTCCGCGCCCAGCCGTTGTAGCAATCGATAGCCCAGCTCGGGCCGCGACTGCTCGCGTCCGCGAAACATGATGGTGACCTTTACCTTCGATCCCGCCTCCAGGAAGCGAACCACGTGACCCTTCTTGGTCTCGTAATCGTGATCGTCGATCTTTGGTCGCAGCTTTTGCTCTTTAACGACAGTCTGCTGCTGGTTTCGGCGGGATTCGCGAGCCTTCTGCGCCGCCTCGTATTTGTACTTGCCGTAGTCCATGATCTTGCAGACCGGCGGCCTGGCGTTCGGGGCCACTTCGACGAGGTCGAGGTCGGCGTCGGCGGCGACGCGCAGTGCGTCTTCGATGCGCACAATGCCTACCTGCTCCCCCCCTGGGCCGATCAATCGGACTTCAGGTACGCGGATGCGCTCGTTGACGCGGGTCTCAGTGCTGATGGGGCCTCCTTGTTGGGTTCTGGAAGCACCACACCATCAGCAGAAAGGCCCTGCAGAAGCAGGGCCCAATGCCGACCGATCGCGTCTTGAACTGCTCAAGCCGCCCGCGTTGCGGAAACAGGCATTCACGATGCCCGTTGACCGGACCGCGTAGCCTCAAAAAATTCTCGGCCGGCGGTGGGAGTGGGACTCCACTTAACTGTCCCGGCATTCGCCGAGATGGTCGCGATCGCTAGTTTAGCAGCCATGCGGCTTCTTCCAGCACTTCTGCGCCTTGACAGGCCTCCAGCGTGCGTTAGACCCGTCCGGCGGGCCCGGTCCAGTGCTGGGCCCGGTCTCTTGGCGCTTCGCCAGGATTTTCACGGGTTGAAGGCATATCCTCGCGGTCTGTGACAGTGACCACGTCCCGTTCGGGCAGCCAGTCAAACTCCCGGTATCGCTGGGTACCGGCGGCGGCCGGCTGGATCGTCGGCAGTATCGCGACGCTGTCACTGATCGCCAGTGTGTCCCCCTTCTTCCGGTGGCTGATCAAGGTGCCCCGGGAATTCATCAACAACTATTTGTTCAACTTCCCTGACACCAGCATCGCGTGGTCGTTCGTGCTGGCACTGCTGGCGGCGGCGCTCACCGCGCGCAAGCGCATCGCCTGGCTGCTGCTGCTCGGCAACATGGTGCTCGCCGCCGCGTTGAACGCCGCCGACATCGCGGCCGGGGACAACACTCCCGCAGAGACGTTCGGCGAGAACCTCGGGTTCGCCGTGCACATCGTCGCGATCGTCCTCCTGGTGCTGTCATATCGCCAGTTCTGGGCCAAGGTCCGAAGAGGCGCTTTGTTCAAGGCCACCGCGGTGCTGGTCGCCGGGTGGGTGGTCGGAATCCTGGCTTCCTGGGCGCTGGTCGAAATGTGGCCCGGAACCCTCGCGCCCGATTCCCGCTTCTGGTACGTGGTGAACCGGGTGGTCGGGTTCTCCATCGTCGATCCCGACGCTTTCACCGGCCGGCCGCACGTCATCCTCAACGCCGTCTTCGGGTTGTTAGGTGCGCTTGCGCTGATCGCGGCCGCGATCGTGCTGTTCCAGTCCCAGCGCGCCGACAACGCGCTGACCGGAGAGGACGAGTCCGCCATCCGGGGGCTGCTCGAGCTGTACGGCAAGAACGACTCCCTGGGATACTTCGCGACCCGTCGGGACAAGTCGGTGGTGTTCGCCCACAGCGGGCGAGCGGCCGTCACCTACCGCGTCGAAGTCGGCGTCTGCCTCGCCAGCGGTGACCCGGTGGGCGACCCGCGCGCGTGGCCGCAGGCCATCGACGCATGGTTGCGGCTGTGCCAGACGTACGGCTGGGCTCCCGGAGTGATGGGCGCCAGTTCGCAAGGGGCCCAGGCATTCCGAGAGGCCGGCCTCAACGCGCTGGAGCTGGGCGACGAGGCCATCCTGCGGACGTCCGACTTCAAATTGTCCGGCCCCGACATGCGCGGGGTGCGCCAGGCGGTGACCCGAGCGCGGCGGGCCGGGCTGACGGTGCGGATCCGGCGACACCGCGACATTTCCGCCGACGAGATGCGCGACACCATTGCGCGCGCAGATGCCTGGCGCGATACCCAAACCGAGCGCGGCTTTTCGATGGCGCTGGGTCGGCTGGGCGACCCGGCTGACGGGGATTGCTGGCTCATCGAAGCGGTGGGCCGCGATGGACACGTCGTGGCGATGCTGTCCCTGGTCCCGTGGGGCAGCACCGGCGCCTCCCTGGACCTCATGCGCCGTTCCCCGCAATCCCCCAACGGCACCATCGAGCTGATGGTCAGCGAACTGGCGCTGAACGCCGAAGCACTTGGGCTGATGCGCATTTCATTGAATTTCGCCATGTTCCGGTCCGCCTTCGAGCAGGGCGCCCAGCTGGGCGCCGGCCCGGTTGCCCGGTTGTGGCGCGGGTTTCTGCTGTTCTTCTCGCGGTGGTGGCAACTCGAGACGTTATACCGCTCGAACATGAAATATCAGCCGGACTGGGTTCCGCGCTACGCGTGCTACGAGGACGCCCGGCTGATTCCGCGCGTCGGCGTCGCCTCTGCTCTCGCCGAGGGGTTCCTCGCATTCCCATTCGGGCGACGGAAAGCTCACACCGGTCACCACCCGGCTGTCCCGGCGCGGCTGGTGGAGTCGGGGCTGCTGCATGAAGACGGGTCGGCACCCGACGTGAGTGGGCTGCGCCCACGCGCCGCCGCGGAGGCAGACGAGTCGCGATCCCGCCTTCCCGAGCAGGTTCGGGTCCGCCTGACAAAGCTGAAAACGCTGCAGCGCAGCGGGGTTGACGCCTACCCGGTGGGATCTCCGCCCAGCCACACGGTCGCGCGGGCGCTCGACGCGGATGACCAGGAAACCGTTTCTGTGTCCGGCCGGATCTTGCGAATCCGCGACTACGGCGGCGTGCTGTTCGCCCAGTTGCGGGACTGGTCGGGCGAAATGCAAGTGCTGCTTGATAATTCGCGTCTGGAGCACGGCCGTACCGCCGATTTCACCGCGGCGATCGATCTCGGTGACCTGGTCGAGATGACCGGCCATATGGGCTTCAGCAAGAACGGAACCCGGTCGCTCATTGTCGGCGACTGGCGAATGATCGGTAAGTGCTTGCGGCCGTTGCCGAACAAGTGGAAGGGGCTGACCGATCCCGAGACGCGAGTGCGGACCCGGTACGTCGACCTCGCCGTCAACCCGCAATCGCGTGAGCTGGTCAAGGCCCGCAGCAGCGTACTGCGTTCCGTGCGGGAAACGCTGTTCGCGAAGGGCTTCATAGAAGTCGAGACGCCGATCCTGCAGCAGATCCATGGCGGAGCCGCCGCCCGGCCGTTCGTCACCCACATCAACACCTATGACATGGACTTGTTTCTGCGCATCGCGCCCGAGCTCTACCTCAAGCGGTTGTGCGTCGGCGGCGTGGAGCGGGTGTTCGAACTTGGCCGGGCCTTCCGCAACGAAGGTGCCGACTTCAGCCACAACCCGGAGTTCACCTTGCTGGAGGCCTACCAGGCGCACGCCGACTACAAAGTCTGGATCGACGGCGCCCGCGAGATCATCCAGAACGCCGCCCAGGCCGCGAACGGTGAGCAGGTCGTGTTGCGGCCCCGCACCGGCGCCGATGGCGCCGATGCGCGCCTGGAACCGATCGATATCTCGGGCAGTTGGCGGGTGCAGACCGTGTACGACGCGGTATCCGAAGCCCTGGGGGAAAGGATCGACGCCAACACAGGCCTGAGTGCACTGCGCAAGCTATCGCGCGCCGCGCACATCCCCTATCGGCCTCATTGGGACGCAGGAGCTGTGGTGCTGGAACTCTACGAACACCTCGTCGAGGACCGAACCGAACATCCGACCTTCTATATCGACTTCCCGGCATCCGTGTCGCCGTTGACGCGCCCGCACCGCAGTCAACCCGGTGTGGCAGAGCGGTGGGATCTGGTGGCGTGGGGCGTCGAGCTGGCGACCGCCTACAGCGAGCTGACCGATCCGGTGGAACAACGGCGCCGCCTGCAGGAACAGTCGCTGCTGGCGGCGGGCGGCGATCCCGAGGCGATGCAGCTCGACGAGGACTTTTTGCAAGCCATGGAATACGCGATGCCGCCGACGGGCGGCCTCGGTATGGGTATCGATCGGCTCATCATGCTCATCACAGGCCGCAGCATCCGCGAGACACTGCCATTCCCGCTGGCCAAGCCGCACTAACCGTGGTCATGGCGGGTTTGTTTCGGCTTCTTCCCGCGCAGCCGTGGGTTTGATCCCTACCGGCACGGAACCCTCGGCGAGCAACATCTTGGTGGCTTCGGCCGGAATGGGCCGACAGAACAGGAATCCCTGTGCGCGAGAACACCCTTCCTCAAGGAGGACTCGGACCGCGTCTTCGGTCTCGACTCCCTCGGCGACGACATTGAGGTCCAGGGCGTCGGCCAGGCCGATGATCGCCCGCACGATGGCCAGGTCGTCGGCCGAGTTGGCGAGGTCCAGTACGAAGCTGCGATCGATTTTCAACGTGCCCACGGGCAGCGTTCTCAGCAGGCCCATCGCGCTATATCCGGTGCCGAAGTCGTCGATGGCGATGTCCATCCCCAGTTCTCTTAGCTCGACGAGGATAGCCCGGGTATTCGCCAGGTCCTGAATCAACATGCTCTCGGTGATTTCCAGTCCAATCGACGGGCCGTCCAGGCCGAACTCGTCGAGGGTGCATTTGACGGTGTTGACCAAGTCGTGCGAGACCAGTTGCGCCGGCGAAACGTTGATCCGCACCATCGTATTCAGGCCGACCCCGTGCGCCCGCCACTCGGCCAGGTGAGCACATGCCGCGCGCAATACCCAGTCGCCGAGTTCCCCTGCAAGGTTCATGGATTCGGCGACCGGAACAAATTGGTCGGGAAGCAGCAGCCCCCGGGTGGGATGCTGCCACCGCACCAGCGCCTCGACCGCAAGGACCCGGCCCGTCACCATGTCAATCTCGGGAAGGTAAAGAACAGTAAGGGCATTCGTTTCGATGCCGGCCGGCAGATGCAGCTCGATTTCATTGCGAAGCTCACGCCGGGTGAGCATCTCGGCGGAGAAGGTGCCGATGCTGTCCCCGCCGGTTCCTTTGGCGGTCAGCAGCGCTTCATCCGCTCGCCGCAGCAGATCCAAGCTCGAATCCTCGCCGGGGACACCGGCTGCGACGCCGACGCTCACGGTGCGGTGGAGCACCTCGCCGCCGATGCTGACGTGAGCGGTCACCTGGGACCTCAAACTCTCGGCGAGTTCGGTGGCGGCGCCGAGGTCCATCGCGGACGCCGGAACGACGACGAATTTGTCGCCCCCGAGCCGAGCGATCATGCCGCGCCCCTCGATCGCTTCCGTCGTCCTGGTGGCGAAGTCGCGGATGAACTGATCACCCGCGGCATGGCCGAGGTAATCATTGATCGCCTTG
>NZ_JAFBAT010000037.1 GCF_019247615.1 Mycobacterium sp.
GCTGCTCGAAATCCTTGGCGGGGCCGGCAATCTGATCGTCCCCGACCTGTTGCCGGGCGACGGTGCGCAGGCGCTCGAGCACTCGCGCAAGCACGGCTGGGAGGGCGTGGTCGGGAAGAAACGTGACTCCACTTATCAGCCGGGCCGGCGCTCGGCGTCGTGGATCAAGGACAAGAACTGGAACACCCAGGAGGTCGTTATCGGCGGCTGGAAGGCCGGGGAGGGCGGGCGCACCAGCGGCATCGGCTCGCTGCTGATGGGCATCCCCACTCCCGGCGGGCTGCGTTTCGCGGGGAAGGTCGGCACCGGATTCACCGAACGCGACCTGGCGAACCTGAAGAAGACGTTGGCGCCGCTGCGCACCGACCGGTGCCCGTTCGACCCGCCGCTGCCCAGGGCCGAGGCGCGGGGTGTGACGTATGTCGAGCCGGTCCTGATCGGCGAGGTGCGCTACAGCGAGTGGACCCCGGATGATCGGTTGCGGCAATCGAGTTGGCGTGGGCTGCGGCCGGACAAGGAACCGAGTGAGGTGGTGCGCGAGTGAAGTGGTTGACCTTTCGGGCTGACGATGGCGAACGCGCCGGGGTGCTCTCCGGTGACACCATCCACGCGATGCCGCCGGGCGTGACGCTGCTCGAGCTGATCGGCCGCGGCGCCGATGGGCTGCGCCGGGCGGGCGAGGACGCGTTGCGTTCCCCGTCGCAGCGGGTGCGGATCGACGAGGTGACGTTGCTGGCGCCGATCCCGCGCCCGCCGTCGATCCGGGACTCCCTGTGCTTCCTGGATCACATGCGCAACTGCCAGGCCGCGATGGGCGGCGGCCGGGTGCTCGCCGACACCTGGTACCGCATCCCCGCGTTCTACTTCGCCTGCCCCGCAACCGTTTTGGGTCCCTACGAGGATGCCCCGACGGCGCCCGGAAGCGCCTGGCAGGACTTCGAATTGGAGATCGCCGCCGTCATCGGCGTCAGCGGCAAGGACCTGACGGTGGAGCAAGCCGAACGCGCCATCATCGGCTACACCATCTTCAACGACTGGTCCGCTCGCGACCTGCAGCAGCGGGAAGGCCAGCTCGCGATCGGGCAGGGCAAGGGCAAGGATAGCGGGGTCACGCTGGGCCCGTACCTGGTGACGCCCGACGAGCTCGAGCCGCACCTGGACCCCTCACATCCTGGCAGGCTCGACCTGCAGGTGACCGCGTTGGTCAACGACACCGTGATCGGTTCGGGGTCGACCGCCCAAATGGACTGGACCTTCGGCGAAGTCATCTCCTACGTGTCGCGCGGCGTGCCGCTCACCCCCGGCGACGTCATCGGCTCCGGGACCGTGCCCACCTGCACGCTGGTCGAGCACCTCAATCCCGCTGCGCCGGAATCGTTTCCGGGCTGGCTGCACGAAGGTGACGTCGTCACGCTGCGGGTAGAGGGGTTGGGGGAGACCCGGCAAACCGTGCGCGCCAGCGGCCCGCCGCACCCGTTGGCCGCCCGACGCAACCCGGACGCCGCGCCGGGCCCCGTCCGGGTCAACCGGGCACCGGCGAAGGTGCCCTACACCCGCGGCCTGCACGAGGTCGCCGACCGGGTGTGGGCGTGGACGCTCCCGGACGGGGGCTACGGGTGGAGCAACGCCGGGCTGGTCGCCGGTGACGGCGCGTCGCTGCTGGTCGATACCCTGTTCGACCTGGCGCTGACCCGCGAAATGCTCACCGCGATGGCATCCATCACCGAGCGCGCGCCCATCACCGACGCGCTGATCACCCACTCCAACGGCGATCACACCCACGGCAACCAGCTGCTCGACCCGTCGGTGCGCATCCTCGCCGCCCGGGGCACCGCCGACGAGATCGCGCATGGGATGGCTCCCGAGATGCTGGCCATGGTGCAGACCGCCAATCTCGGCCCGGTGGCAACCCCGTACGCGCGAGATCGCTTCGGGCACTTCGACTTCAGCGGCATCACGGTGCGCAACGCCGATCAGACGTTCGAGTGGGAGCTGACGCTCGAGGTCGGCGGGCGTCGGGTCGATCTACTGAACCTGGGCCCCGCTCATACCGCCGCCGATTCCGTGGTGCACGTGCCCGACGCGGGCGTCTTGTTCGGGGGCGACCTGCTGTTCATCGGCTGCACCCCGATCGTGTGGGCCGGCCCGATCGCCAACTGGATCGCGGCGTGCGACGTGATGATCGCCCTGGACGCATCGATTGTCGTGCCGGGCCACGGCCCGGTGACCGACCCGGACGGAATCCGCACCGTCCGTGGTTATCTCGCGCATGTCGCCCGGCAGGCCGAGATTGCCCACTATAAGGGACTGTCCTGGGCGGAGGCCGCGGACACCATCGACCTCGGCGAGTATGCGACGTGGCTGGACGCCGAGCGGGTAGTGGTCAATGTCTACCAGCGGTACCGCGAGTTAGACCCAGCGACACCGCAATTGGAGGTGCTGGCCCTGTTGGTAGCGCAGGCCGAGTGGCTGGCCAAGCGGTCCGCGTGAGAGCTGCCGTCAGGCCCTGATCGCCCGCACGAAACTGATCGTGGCGGCCGGGCCGTGCTCGGACTCGAGAAGTTCCGGCAGGCCGGCCGCGGTGAATAGATCGCCGAGAGAGAACGTGATGGTGTTCCAACCGTCGGCGCCCAGGTGTGCGGCGACGTCGGTGTGCTTGCCGGGGTAGGTCAGGGCGGAGATGTCCATGTCGAGCCCGTGGCGTCGCCAGCCCTCGGTCGTGCGCGACGCCTGCTCCTTTGACTGCTGCGAAGCGTCGTTGAGCGACCCATAGTCGGCGGCGAAGCGGCTGCCCTCGGCGGACAGCGGGGTGATGGAGTCGAGCAGGCGAACCTCGGCCTCCGGCGGCAGCCAGCCGATGAGCACACCTTCGGCGAGCCACGCCGTGGGCCGGGCGGGGTTGAAGCCGGCCTCCTGCAGCGCCGCCGGCCAGTCCTCGCGGAGGTCGATGCCGATCGTGCGCAGCTCGGCCCTCGGGGCCGCGCCGATCTCCGACAGCGTCGCGGTCTTGAACGCGATCACCTCGGGCTGATCGATCTCGTACACGGTGGTCCCCGCCGGCCACGCAAGCCGGTACGGCCGCGAGTCCAGCCCCGACGCCACGATGACGACCTGGCGCACGCCCTCCTTGCCGGCCGCGGCGAAGTAGTCGTCGTAAAACCGGGCGCGGGCGGCGAACGTGTCGACCATGCGGGGGAATGGGACGTCCTTCTCGAGGTCGTCGGAGTCGAGCTCGCCGCTGGCCAGCTTGGTGAACACGTCCAGGCCGACGGCGCGGACTAGCGGCTCGGCGTACTCGTCGGTGATGACCGGCTGCGGAAGTCGGGTGGCGGCCGCGCGCGCCGCGGCGACCATGGTGGCGGTGGCGCCCACGCTGTTGGCCAGGTCCCAGGTATCACCTTCGCTTCGTGTCATGGTTGCATGCTAGGCCAGGCCCCTGAACATCCGCTGAGTCGCTTACGGTTCACCTATGCCCGCAGTGGAATTCGAAGCGCTCGAGGACAACATTGCCTGCATCACCCTGAACCGGCCGGAGCGCCTGAACGCGATCGACGGATCGCTGATCGACGGGGTCGACCACGCCCTGGATGCGCTCGGCAGGGGCGACTATCGGGTGGGGATCCTGACCGGTGCCGGGCGGGGCTTCTGCGCCGGCGCCGATCTGAGCGGCGCCGGCCAGCCCTGGACCCAGCCCAGGGCGACCAGTCCGGTGTTCAAGGTCAACTACGACGCCCAGGTTCGCCTGGCCGACCTGTTCACCCGCATCTACGAGCTGCCCATCCCGGTGATCGCCGCCGTGAACGGTGTCGCCGTGGGGGGTGGACTGGCGTTCGCACTCGTCAGTGACATCCGGGTCGCGTCCGAAAACGCCCGGTTCGGATCGGTGTTCATCAAGGCCGGGTTCTCGTCGATGGACATGGGCACCAGTTACCTGCTGCCGAAAATCGTCGGCGCCGGGGTAGCGCGCGAACTCATGCTGACCGGCCGCATCATCGACGCGCCGGAGGCCCATCGGATCCACCTCGTGCACACGGTGGTGGCCCCGGATGACCTGATTCCGACCGCGCTGGCACTGGCCCGCTCGCTCGTCGACAACAACGCATATGGCGTGTGGCAGACCAAGATCGGGCTCAACGCGGCGCTGGACGCCCCCAGCCTGCGGCATGCCATCGAGCTCGAGAACCGCACCCAAATTCTGAGCGGTTTCACCAATAACCCGGCGGAGGCGGCCAAGGCGCATCGGGAGAAGCGCGCCCCGAAGTGGGATCCCTTGTAATGCCGTAGGTTATGGCGGCGGCCCTCCGCTAAACCTTCGCGATCACGTTCTCGGCGAACATCTCCAAGTTGCGGATCTTGGTTTCCAGCGGCTCGGTGTCTTTGCCCATGACATAGGGGATGCGGAAACCGACGATCACGTCGGTGACGCCCTTGTCCTCCAGCCGCTTGACGCCGTCCACGGTGAAACCATCGACCGAGATGACGTGAATCTCGAACGGGCCGCTCTTACCTTCTTCTTCCCGGAACCGCTTGAGCTTCGCGATGAGCCGGTCGAGTTCCTCCGGGTCCCCGCCGCCGTGCATCCACCCGTCCAGCCGGGCGGCACGCCGCAGCGCCGCGTCGGCGTGGCCGCCGATCAGGATCGGGATCGGCTTGGTGGGCGCCGGGAGCATCTTGGTCTTGGGAACGTCGTAGAACTCGCCGTGGAATTCGAAATACTCCCCGGTGGTGAGGCCTTGGATGATCTCGATGCATTCGTCCATTCGCTTGCCGCGCTTGGCAAATGGGACCCCGAGCAGCTCGTAGTCCTCGGGCCAGGGACTGGTGCCCACGCCGAATCCCACTCGGTTGTCGGTCATCGCGGCCAATGACCCGATTTGCTTGGCCACCAGGGCCGGCGGCCGGATGGGCAGTTTCAGAACGAAGAAGTTGAACCGCAGCGTCGACGTCACCGCGCCCAATGCGGCTGTCAGAACAAAGGTTTCGATGAACTCTTTGCCGTCGAGGAACTCACGGTTGCCGTCCGGCGTGTAGGGATATTTGGAGTCCGATTCGAACGGATAGGCGATGCTGTCCGGTATCGTCATGGCGTTGTAGCCGGCGGCCTCAGCCGCCTTGGCCAGCGGGATGTAGAACCTGAAGTCGGTCATCGCCTCCGCGTAGGTAAACCGCATGCCATCCACCTTCCGTCAACGGGGCACCCCACGAGATTAGAACGTGTTCTAATTTGGCCCGCGCCGGGGGTCGAGGTGTCAGAGCTGGTTCTCGGGGCCGATGACCGCCCAAACGGTCTTGCCCGACGAGGTCGGAACGCTGCCCCACGCTCGTGACAGTGCCTCGACGATCGCCAAGCCGGAGACGTCGACGCCCGTGTCCGGTGACGGCAACCGCTGGGCTGGGGTGCTGCTCTGGTCGGAAACCGCGATGACCGCCGTCGCACCATCGGTTTCAGCCCGCATCACCGGGACGCTGCCGGTGTGCTCCAAGACGTTCTCGACGAACACGTTGACGATCACCAACGCGACCGGGATGAGCGTCGACTGCGACCATGCGGTCAGCCACTCGCGGACCAGTCGCCGCGACTCCCGAAGGCTGGTCAGGTTGGCGGGGAGCTCGGCATCGGCACGTTCAACGGCGCGACGTCTCAGCCGACCGAGCGCCTTCATCGCTCCCTTCTCGGTCGAGTAGACGGGCATAAACCGGGCGACATTCTTGCGGGTGATTGCATCGCGGGTCGCACGATCGGCGCAGACCAGGACAATCGGGACCTCCGCGTTGGTACCAGCCTCCCAACGCGCGCCGATGAGGGTCGACCACAGCGAGTCCGCGGCCACCCGCAGCGCGGTCACATCGACGATCACCGCCGAGCTTTCGTCGTGGGTCGCCTGCACGAGGACGTCACGCAGGGCCGCGGTGTTGCCGGTGTCAAGCACTCCCTCGACCGTCATGTTGACCACCGACTGATCCGTGCGGGTCGAAACGGCCAGCGAGCTCGGCGATTGAGCTACCGCGCTCACCGCAGGCACCCGTTACCCGTCGAGGTTCCATCCTCGCTGACCGCGCTGCATTGAGTAACCCTGTGTGGCCGCGCGGGTCGCATACAGAGCCTGGGCGCCGTCATTGCGTTCGGGTTGCGCAACTCGGCCGTGTGGTCCGTTGCCATCTCCGCTCCTCGCATCCCCGCCCGGCTGACTGCTCGAGAATCGGCACCCTCGGCGCCGCACAACGCGTCTAACTCTCGCGGGACCTTTGCCGATATCGCCGGTGATGACGCCGCGTTGTACCCCTCCACCCTTCGGAAGGGCCGCCCCCTGCCACGTCGAACATGCCGTTCTCCGTTACCCCTGCGTGGTCATCCCCCGTGACGAATCAGCTTAACGGCATTACCAGATAAGCGATACTTCACAAACCCGACTACATGCGGCAAGCAGCACGAATGACGATTCGTGGCCGGCTGCGCGCCCCTGGACCCGTTCGGTTTCAGCGCGGCGCGTACGGGGGAGCGCCCACGCCCGCGACTGTGTGGGTACCCCAGGGAGTTTTTTCGATGATCCGCGCGGGTGCGCTGCACGGGCCCACCGTCAGGACCGCGTCTCGGGGTTGCTTGAGCGCCTCATCCGGAAGGGGATGCGAAGAGTCGTCAAACACGGTGCCTTGCCAGTGATAACGGCCGTCGATCGGGTCCAGGTGACCGGCGAGCCGAACGCGCACCGGGTGTTCGGCTCCGGCTATGGTCAGCGTCGCGGCGCCGTCATAGGTCCCGTCATGGCCGCCGGCAACGGGTGACACGTCGAACGCCGAGGGCATCCGATGGGGCCGCGCGGGCTGCAGGTAGACCCGCTCATTGAACACCTGTTGTGTACTGTGCCGCACTTCGATTCGCGTGCCGGCACAGCGCTCCATATAACCCACGCACTCGGCAACATAGCGAGCCTGCGCGCCGACGTCGGGCCCGCTGATGAAGAAGTAGTTGGGGAATCCGCGCAGGGCGACGCCGAAATACGGCTCCATGCCGTCGTGCCACGCCTGCCCGACGGTCAATCCGCCGGACCCCAGCAGCATCGTGTCGGCAATGGGATCCGAAGCAGCGAAACCGGTGCCGTAGATGACGGCGTCGACTTCATGGTCCCGATAGTTCGAGCCGTCTGAGGTTCGGATGCCCGCCGGGGTGATCGCGGTGATCGCCGAGCCCACCAGCGCGAGGGCCGGCCCACCCGTGGCGGCCGGTCGGATACGTTGGCGCAGCCAGCGTTTGGCGCGGGTGGCCGGCAACGGCAAGTCGGGCACGATCCGGCGCGGCGGGTGCGCGAACACTGTGACCGAGGCCGCTGAACGAAGTAGCCGGGGGAGGTGATGACCCGCCGTGGCGTCGGCGCCGACGACTGCGACGCGCTTACCGGCCGGATCAAATTGCGTTCGCCACCGTGCGGCGTGAAACGATTCGCCGCCGAACTCGTCGCGTCCGGCGATGTCCGGCAGCCAGGGCACCCCCACCGGCCGGTGGGCGGCGACGACGACGCGCGCCCGAAGCCGTCCGTCACCAGTCGTCGTCAGCAGCCAGGTGTCGGTGTGGTCGTCGAACCGGGAACCGAGCACGTCGCTGGCGTCATCGAGCATCAGCACGTCGGTGACGCCGCTTGCCTTCAATGCTGCCCCTGCGGCTAATCCGCCGGGCCCGGCGCCGATGATCACCACGTGGTGGCAGGGCTCGGCGGGGCCGCGCGCCCGGGTCACAGAAACCTGCTGCGCTTCCAGCCGCGGCGTGCGATCGGGCCCATCAGCCCCACCTCGGCCAAAAACGCTGCCAGGGGTGCGAATCCGGCAACCTGCATCTCGCGGCGGTGGGGGCTGGTGAGGGCGATCTTGCGGGCTCGCTTGGCGTCCAGGCCCGTGCGCGCATACGGGATCGGATTGCTGAACAAGTAATTGAAAAAGTATCCACCGAGACCGTTGATATTGGCCATGAACCACCGGTTCAACCGGGGCATCTCGGCGACCCGCTTGCGCGCACCGTCGCGCGCGAACTGGATGTGGCGAGCCTCCTCCGTGACGTGAATCCGCATGAGCCGCTGGATGATTGGTTGCAATTCCGGGTCGTCCATCATCTGCCGTTGCAGCGAGTCGAAGATCTCCTCGCCGATGAGGGCGGCCACCCACAACATCGAACCCCGTTGGAAAGCCATCGGCAGCGCGTTGATGATCATCCGATGAAAGAGCCGCGGGCGCACGGGCTTGGCGCCGATCCGCTCGATGGCCTTGCCGAACATGACCATGTGCCGGGTCTCGTCGCCGAGCTCGGTCAGCTTGTAATGCGTCGACCGGCTGGTCGGATCCTCATGCAGGATGGTGCGCAACAACGACTGGTTGAGCATGTTCTCGAACCAGATCCCGGCCGACAGCGTGTTGACCAGTTCCTGGCGGGACAGCTCGATCTGCTGGTCGCGGGTCATCTCGTCCCACATCGGGGTGTTGTACAGCGACACCAGCCGGGGCGGCAGGTAGAACTTGTCCGGATCGAGCGGGGCATCCCAGTCGATGTCGACGACCGGCTCGTAGGACTTCTTGACCGAGCCCTTCAGCAAACGGTCCGAGAACTCTTCGCGACTCGGCCCATCGGGCTTCACCGCCGTGGTCATTTGACGTCCCTTCATCGGGAAAGATCGCGATCGGTACCCATGGTATCGGGTACTTGGGGTCCCCACTAGGCCTTTCTGGTTGCGATTCGGTTGACTGGCGGAGTGAGCCGGCATATCAACGTGATCGGCATCGGCGCCGGGGATCCCGACTACCTGACCGTCCAGGCGATCCGCGCGCTCAACGACACGCAGGTGTTCTTCGCGATGGACAAGGGGGAGGCCGCGGGCGACCTGGTTGCCCTGCGTCGGCAGATCTGCGAGCGGTTCATCCGCGAGCCCGGGTATCGCTTCGTTGAGTTGCCGGATCCCAAACGGTCGACCCCCGAAACCCAGCAAGCCGAGTACCGTGAGTCGGTTTCAAAGTGGCACGCGGCACGCGCACGGCTTTGGGCGACGGCCATTTCCGCCGAGCTTGGTGCCGATGGCGTCGGTGCGTTCTTGGCGTGGGGCGACCCCTCGCTCTACGACAGCACGCTGCGCATCCTGGACGCGATAGCCGAAGAGGTCGACTTCACTCTGGACGTCGTTCCGGGTGTGACCGCGGTGCAGGCGCTGACGGCTCGGCACCGGGTCCCCCTCAACGAGGTTGGTGAACCGGTTCTGATCACCACTGGCAGGCAGCTGCGGGCGCACGGGCTGGCCGGCTCGGCTGTCGTGATGCTCGACGCCGAGTGTTCCTTTCAACTGTGCCCGCCCGAGACCCGGATCTGGTGGGGCGCCTATCTCGGTACCCCCGAGGAGCTGCTGGTGGCGGGCACCGTCGGCGAGGTCGGGACTCGGATAGCGACGCTGCGGGCCGAAGCCCGCGCGCGGCGCGGCTGGATCATGGATACCTATTTGCTTAAGGCAGACTGAACGAGTGCCGGAACTTCCCGAGATCGAGGCGCTGGTCGATCATTTGCGGCGTCACGCCGTCGGGTTGACCGTCGGTCGCGTCGACGTCGCCGCGCTGTCGGTGCTGAAGACCTTCGACCCGCCGATCGGCGCACTGCACGGCCAGGAGGTCACCGGGGCCCAACGCTGGGGAAAGTACCTCGGCGTGCAGGCCGGAGGACTGTCCTTGATCACCCATCTGTCGCGCGCGGGTTGGCTGCGGTGGTCCGATCAGCTCGCGGCGGCGCCGCTTCGACCCGGCAAGGGGCCGATAGCCTTGCGGGTGCATTTGGGCACGCCCGGTCAGGCGCCCGGCTTCGATCTCACCGAGGCGGGCACCCAGAAGCGGCTCGCGGTGTGGCTCGTCGACGATCCACGGGTGGTTCCCGGCATCGCCGCGCTGGGCCCCGACGCGCTGGACCTCGGCCCCGAGGACCTGGCCGCCGTGTTGGCGGGCAACACCGGCCGGATCAAGACCGTCATCACCGATCAGAAGGTGATCGCCGGCATCGGCAACGCCTACAGCGACGAGATCCTGCATGTCGCAAAGATCTCGCCGTTCGCGACGGCCGGAAAGCTGTCCGGCGAACAGCTCACCGCCCTGCACGATGCGATGGTTTTAGTGTTGACCGACGCGGTGAGCAGGTCCGTCGGACAGGGCGCCGCAACGCTGAAAGGGGAGAAGCGCTCCGGACTACGGGTGCATGCGCGCACCGGGCTTCCCTGCCCGGTATGCGGGGATACTGTGCGCGAAGTGGCGTTCGCGGACAAGTCTTTTCAGTACTGCCCGACGTGCCAGACCGGCGGCAAGGTGCTGGCCGACCGCCGCATGTCGCGGCTGCTCAAATAATCCCTCGAACGTCGACTCGTGGTGCCGGAAATGCCCTGTCGAGCCCGACAACTCGACGCCTGCCGGGCAGTCGCTATGCTGCCCGGGTGACTCGACGGAAGATCCTCATTACGGGTGCCAGCGCCGGCCTCGGCGCCGGTATGGCGCGTTCGTTCGCCGCCAAGGGCCGCGATCTGGCGCTGTGCGCCCGTCGCACCGATCGCCTCGATGAGCTGAAAGCCGAACTGACGCAGCAGTATTCAGGTATCGACATCGCCGTCGCCGCCCTGGACGTCAACAACCACGCGCAGGTACCGAAGGTCTTCGCCGAACTCGCCGACGAGCTGGGTGGCATCGATCGCGTCATCGTCAACGCCGGCATCGGTAAGGGCGCGAAGCTGGGCTCCGGCAAACTTTGGGCGAACAAGGCGACCATCGAGACCAATCTGGTGTCCGCCCTCGTGCAGATAGAAACGGCGCTGGAGATGTTCAACAAGACCGGTTCTGGGCATCTCGTCCTGATGTCGTCGGTTCTCGGCGTCAAGGGCGTGCCCGGCGTCAAAGCCGCCTACGCGGCGAGCAAAGCGGGCATGCGGTCACTGGGCGAGTCGCTGCGGGCCGAATACGCGAAGGGTCCGATCAAGGTCTCCGTGATCGAGCCGGGCTACATCGAATCGGAGATGACGGCCAAGTCGGCGAGCACAATGTTCATGGTGGACAACGAAACCGGCGTCAAAGCGCTGGTCGACGCCATCGAACGGGAACCCGGCAGGGCCGTGGTGCCGTGGTGGCCCTGGGTGCCGCTGGTGCAGCTGATGCGGGTGCTGCCACCGCCACTGACCAAACCGTTCGCCTGACTGAGACGGCGGGCTCAGCTGGTGCGGCCCCGTTCGGCGCGGTAACGACGGACCAGCGCGTCGGTCGAGCTGTCCGACTGCGGCGCGGGCGATGCGTCCGCCGTGATCACCGGCAGCAGGGCCTTCGCCTGAGTTTTGCCCAGCTCGACGCCCCATTGGTCGAACGAGTCGATGCCCCAGATCACGCCCTCGGTGAAGACCTGGTGCTCGTAGAGCGCGATCAGTTGGCCGACGACCGACGGGGTGAGCCTGTTGGCCAGTATCGAGGTGGTCGGCCGGTTCCCGGGCATTACCTTGTGCGGCACGATGTTTGCGGGTGTGCCTTCGGCGGCGATCTCTTCAGCGGTCTTGCCGAAGGCGAGCACTTGAGTCTGGGCGAAGAAGTTGCTCATCAACAGGTCGTGCATGCTGCCGGTGCCTTCGACGGTGGCAAGGTCGTCGATGGGTTGGCTGAACCCGATGAAATCGGCCGGCACCAATCGGGTGCCCTGATGCAGTAACTGGTAGAAGGCGTGCTGACCGTTGGTACCCGGTTCGCCCCAGAAGATTTCGCCGGTGTCGGTGGTCACGGGTGTGCCATCGGCGCGGGTCGACTTGCCGTTCGATTCCATGGTCAGCTGCTGAAGGTAGGCGGCAAAACGGGACAAATCATTGGAATACGGCAGTACGGCGCGCGATTGCGCGCCCAAGAAGTTGGAGTACCACAGCCCGATCAAGCCGAGCAGCACCGGGGCGTTGGACTCCAGCGGAGCGGTCTTGAAATGTTCGTCGACGAGATGGAATCCGGAGAGGAAGTCGGCGAAGGCTTCGCGGCCGATGGCGGCCATCACCGACAGCCCGATCGCCGAATCGACCGAATACCGCCCACCGACCCAATCCCAGAACCCGAACATGTTGTCGGTGTTGATACCGAAGTCGTCGACCAGGCGCTTGTTGGTGGAAACAGCCACGAAATGCTTGGATACGGCCGCATCGCCCAGCGCGTCGGTCAGCCAGCGGCGCGCGGCCGTAGCGTTGGTCAACGTCTCCAGCGTCGAGAAGGTCTTCGATGCGACGATGAAAAGTGTTGTGGCGGGGTCTAAGCCGGCGAGCTTGGCGATCAGGTCGGCCGGATCGACATTGGAGACGAAGCGCGCCGAAATCCCCGCATCGGCATAGTGGCGCAGTGCCTGGTAGACCATCACCGGGCCCAGGTCCGACCCGCCGATCCCGATGTTGACGACTGTGCTGATCCTTTTCCCGGTGGCCCCCGTCCATTCACCACTGCGTAACCGGTCGGTGAAGTCGCCCATCGCCTTCAGCACGGCGTGCACCTCGTCGACGACGTTCTGGCCGTCGACGATCAGCTCGGTGTCGCGGGGCAGCCGCAGCGCGGTGTGCAATACCGCGCGGTCTTCGGAGGTGTTGATGTGCGCGCCGGAGAACATCTGATTGCGGCGCTCTTCCAGGTTAGCTGCCCGCGCCAGATCGATGAGCAACCGCAGTGTTTCTCGGGTAATGCGGTGTTTGCTGTAGTCGATGTAAAGATCGCCGACCGTGACAGTGAGTTCGCGGCCGCGATCGGGATCCTCATCGAAAAACTGGCGCAGGTGCGTTTCACCGATCTGTTCGTGATGCCTGCGCAGGGCTTCCCATGCCGGGCTGGCCGTGATGTCGGGTATCGATTGTGCGGAGGTCGCAGAGGTCATGAGTTCGACCCTAATGCGGCCCGACGCGACGGATCAGGTCTGTGCCCAAGTTCTGGCGAGGACCGCAAGCCTCAATGGCCGAGCCGGCCCCTGCCCAGCCGCAAGAGCAGCATCGCCAGATCCTTGCCCTCCGGCCCGAGCTCGCTGTAGCGCTCGATGACCTTCATCTCGCGGCTGTGTACCAGCCGGGTGCCGCCGTTTGCCATGCGCACCTTGCCGATGGCCTGGGACACCTCGGCGCGCCGCTTCACCGCCGCGAGGATCTCGGCGTCCAACCGATCGATCTCTGCACGCAACTCTTCGATGCTGGCGGGGGTATCGACCATGTCTACGTTCATCTCTCTAACACCGCTTTCTCCAGATGTGGGGTGGCGGTCCATCCGGTATCGGCCTCACAAAAGAGACGAGCCCCGAAGCCGGAAGCGGACCACGGGGCTCTGCGGAAGCAGCTAAACCACGGGCACCGCCGGCGGGTGCCGGTAGAAAAATCGGCACTCGGACTGGTGGGCCGAGAGCTGCCGACGACGCTGCTTGTCGAGCATAAAGCGAGTGTGCCACTGCGGGTCGCGTGCGCGCAAAGAAATGCGGGAAACCGTTATTATCATTCTTCCGTCGACTAATTCATTATTCTGCTTCGATCATTTTATTCTGCTGCCCAGCAATCGGACTCGTACTCGGTTTCCGCGACCCGGCGACGCGCGGGTCGCCCTGGCCGGCGAAGCAGTCGGTCGGCGGCGGTAAATTTGGACCGACATGACTGTGCACGTGAGCGAAGCCAAGCCCGCCCCCGAAGCGGAGCAACTGCTCGAAGGCCTTAACCCACCACAACGCCAGGCGGTGGTGCACCAGGGTTCGCCTCTGCTGATCGTGGCGGGCGCGGGTTCGGGTAAGACGGCGGTGTTGACACGGCGCATCGCCTATCTGATTGCGGCGCGGGGTGTCGGAGTCGGTCAGGTCCTGGCCATCACCTTCACCAACAAGGCCGCCGCCGAGATGCGCGACCGAGTGGTCCGGCTGGTGGGCAACCGTGCGCGCGCGATGTGGGTTTCGACGTTTCACTCGACCTGCGTGCGCATCCTGCGCAATCAGGCGACGCTCATCGACGGCCTCAACTCCAACTTCTCGATCTATGA
>NZ_JAFBAT010000062.1 GCF_019247615.1 Mycobacterium sp.
CAGGTCTCGGGCCTCCCGGACCTAGGCCGGGATCGCTCCGCCGCAGCCGCCGGGCGGGGGTGGGCCGCGAAGCGGTTCGTCGCCGCTCACGCAGTCGTAGTTAAACTAAGGGCCGACGATCCAGGTTTTCATCCACTGGTGCCAAAACGACCCATCGGGGTACTTCTCGCCGTCACACGGCCAAATTGCCGTAACCCATCGGCCGCCCGGGCAGTAGCCCTTTGTCATGTCCGGTTGATGCGGGTCAGGCGGATCAGCGGTGGCGATCGCTGAAGACAACACAAACGCCGCCGCGCAACTCAACACCGCAGCGCTGACGCGAGTGAGTTTGAAATTCAAATCGACTCCCTTCATCGATTGGATCAGGCTTACTCATCGCCGTTGTCCGCGATTCGAAGGTAGTCGAGGCGTGCTCAGTTAACCGCAGGATTCGTTGAAACTCGTTGACTTGACCTACGGCCGACGCACGTGGTCGGCCGGCGTGGCGCCTACTCCGAAGATTTGTCCTCGGAATCTTCCGCGTCCGCGGTCTCGTCGGATTTCTCGGAGTCATTGGACTTGCGGGACTTTTCGGATCCATCGGAGGCGTCGCCCTTGTCGGAGTCGCCCGACCTATCGGAGTGGCCGGACTCGCCGAGTTTGTCGGCGAACTTCGTCAATAAGCCAGCTAGTTCGCGGGCCTCTTCGGGTGCTAACAGATCTTCGAATAATCGCTTGTCACCGTCCGAGACGCGCTCCAGGCAAACCGCGTCGCTCTTGATGCTGACGTCCCACCGGCCGTCCTGTTCACTGGCCATCCGATCCCGCCTTCCGATAAGTGAGTTGAGTCCGAAGCCATCGGCCTCATGCGCTATTGCGTCGTTTACCCACTTCCACCGCGAGGGCAACGGCTTTCTCCGGCTTGGTAAGGCTCGCGCGAAGTGTGCGGACGCTTCGCTCGCGATATGTGACCATTACTGCATGTACGGACACAAATTTGCTCCGTTACTGGGTGCCGCCGTGGCGGCAGTCGCGGCGACTCTACCGAGCGTGCCGATCCTGACCGCGTCCGCGTCCGCTGCGACCTGCCCCGACGTCGAGGTGACGTTCGCCCGCGGGACCAACGAGCCCGTCGGCCTGGGTGGGGTGGGACAGGCGTTCGTCGACTCGCTGCGTTCTCAGGTCGGGCATCGTTCCCTCGGGGTGTATCCCGTCAACTACCCCGCCACCGAAGACTGGCCGCCATCTGCATCGGCCGGCGCCACCGACGCAAGCGCTCACGTTCACTCGATGGTTGCCGACTGTCCCGATACCAAGCTGGTGCTCGGTGGATATTCCCAGGGCGCAATGGTGATAGATCTTGTCACGATCGCCCGCGCATCGGTGGCCGGGTTCAACGCCGCGACGCTATCGGCGGACGAGGCCGATCACGTCGCTGCGCTCGCCGTCTTCGGGAATCCGACGGACAGGTATTTGGGCGGACCGATAAGCGAGATCAGCCCCTGGTACGGAGCCAAGGCCATCGACCTGTGCGCGCCCGCCGATCCGATTTGCTCTCCCGGCGGCCTGTCGCTGCCTTCGCACGACGAGATGTTCTCCGCGGCGCACCTGTCTTACAAGCAGTCCGCGATGCCCAGCCAGGCCGCGACTTTCGTGGCGAGCCGCCTCTAAGAGCGGTCATGCCGTTTCGGCAACCGCCCGCAATCGCTTTTTTAGGGCCGCGATCCGAAGCAGTCGGATGGCGATATTCATCGACCCGAAGATGGGGAACACTCCGATATACGGCCGAAGCGAGTGCACTCCATGCGCTTCGAGGCCGCCGAACACAAAGAAGCATCCGAGGGCGAAGATTGCGGCCGGGATGGAATAGGCCATCAAGCAGCCGCGGTCGGCGACGATCTGCCTGGCGAAATCCAACTCGTCCTTCGACATCGGTTCGCCCTTGCGCAGTTTCCCCAAGACTTTCCTGAAGCTGTCAACCTCCTCGCTGATCGGCGTGGGTGCGTGCCGAAGAAGCCGGTTCACGAAAGCCAAGGCGAAAGCAGCGGACACCAACACGGCGACGCCCGCGGCTGTTGCCAGATAGCCGAACAGACTCAACGCTTTTCACCCCCCCGCCGGCCGATGAGACTCGACGACGAAGATGGTCGCCGATCGGCAACTCCGGCCCGTCGGCTCCCCGTCACGCGCGCGGACGGCTGGGGCGTGCCGGGGATTCGGACGTCACCGCGGGGTCTCCGTCTTCCCATAGCAGCAGTTGACGTACCGCGGGGCGCGGCCCGTATGGGCGAAGCATGGTGCTGGCCGGGCGGGGGCGCACTCGTTGCGGCCACCAGAACCATCGCCCGAGAAGCGCGGCGACGGACGGCGTCATGAAGGAACGCACGATCAGGGTGTCGAACAGCAGACCGAGGCCGATGGTGGTCCCGATCTGACCGAGCACCAACAACGTGGCGGACACGAAGGAGGCCATCGTGAAGGCGAACACCAGGCCCGCAGAGGTCACCACCGCCCCGGTGCCGGCCATGGCGCGCACAATGCCTGTCTTCAAACCGGCCGAAATCTCTTCTTTGAACCGGGAAATCAGCAACAGGTTGTAGTCGGACCCGACCGCCAGCAGGATGATGACGGACAGCGCGAGGCAGATCCAGTACAGCTTGATGCCCAGGATGTCCTGCCAGACCAGCACCGAAAGCCCGAAAGAGGCGCCGAGCGAAAGCGCCACCGTGCCCACGATGACGATCGCGGCGACCAGGCTGCGGGTGATGATCAACATGATGATTAAAATCAGGCTCAGCGCGGCAATACCGGCGATCAGCAAATCGTAGTTGGCGCCCTCGGCTATGTCCTTATACGTTGCCGCGGTGCCCGCGAGATAAATGTTGGAGTCCCCCAACGGGGTGTTTTTCACGGCCTGCTTGGCCGCTTCTCTAATCGGGCCGATATGCGAGATACCCTCCGGGGTCGCGGGATCACCCTCATGGGTGATGACCATGCGTGCCGCCTTTCCGTCCGGCGAGAGAAATTGTTTCAGACCCCGCTTGAACTCGGGATTGTCGAAAGCCTCCGGAGGCAGGTAAAAAGAATCGTCGTTCTTGGCGGCGTCATAAGCTTGTCCCAGGGCGGTCGCGGTGTCCGTGTTAGCTCGGGTCTGTGCGTTTATCCCGGAGTTGGTGGCGAAGTTGGACAGTATGAGTCCGAGATTCTTCTCCTGGTCGGCAATCTGGGGTGGCAACAATGTCACCAACTTTTGTTGCCCCGCATCCAATGTGTCCAGCGTCGCCGTGAGCTTCTCGAATTGCGCACTGAGCTGGTCGATACCGTCGAGCGCGTCCATGATGGATCTGAGCGCAAAGCAAACCGGAATGTCGTAGCAGTGCTTTTCCCAGTAAAAGTAACTTCGTATCGGCCTGAAGAAGTCGTCGAAATTCGCGATCTTATCGCGGAGGTCGTTGATGATGGCCAGCGTGTCGTGGAAGCTCGTCGTCTCGTCGTGCGTGGAGGCGGCGAGCTGTTGCTGCAGGGCGTACTGCCGGTTCAGGATGCCGATCGTATCCCGCAACTGGTCGGCCTGTTTGAGCAGGTCTTCGGCGCGGTCTTTCTGGTACTGCAAATTCTCGATGTTGCCGATCGCGCCCGCGCTGATCTGGAAAGCCAGCGAGGTGTGTTCGATCGGCGTTCCGAGCGGCCGGGTCATGGATTGGACCTGGGCGATTCCCGGCAGATGGGCGATTGCTTTCGCCACCCTTTCCAGGTTGATCATGTCCGCGGGGTTGCGCATATCGTGATCGGTTTCGATCATCAGCAGCTCGGGATTGAGCCGAGCCTGAGAAAAATGGCGCTCCGCGGCCGCGTATCCGATATTGGCCGGCGCACTGGCCGGCAAGTATTCGCGGGCATCGTAACTCGTCTTGTATCCCGGCAGGGCAAGCAAGCCTATGAGCGCTACCGCGGTAGCCACCACCAATATCGGTCCGGGCCAGCGAACGATGGCTGTGCCGATGCGCCGCCATCCTCGAGTCGCCATTCTGCGCTTGGGGTCGAAAAGCCCGAAAAGACTCCCCACGGTAATCACGGCGGGGGCCAACGTCAGGGCGGCTACCAGCGCGACCATGATGCCTATTGCAGCGGGAATGCCCAGGCTCTGGAAATAATTGAGCCGGGTGAATCGGAGGCAGAATACCGCGCCGGCTATGGTCAAGCCGGATCCGAGGACCACGTGGGCGGTCCCGGTATACATGGTGAAGAAGGCCGTTTCCCGATCCTGCCCGCTATTGCGGGCCTCTTGATACCGGCCCAGGAAGAATATCGCGTAGTCGGTGCCGGCGGCGATCACCAGCAACGTGAGGAGATTCGTCGCATACGTCGACAATCCGATCAACCCGACGTTTCCGAGGAAAGCGACGATGCCCCTCGCGGCGGCCATTTCGATCATCACCGTCACCAGCACGACGATGGCGGTGACCGAGCGGTAGACCCACAGCAACATCACCAAAATGACCAGCACGGTGATCACGGTGACCTTGAAGATTCCTTTGCTGCCGACTTCGAACTGATCGGCGACCAAAGGCGCCGCCCCGGTCAGGTAGGCCCTGACCCCGGGCGGCGGTGGTGTGTGAGCCACGGTCTCGCGGATGGTGTCCACGGACTCGTTGGCCAGTGCGTCGCCCTGGTTGCCGGCCAGATACAGCTGAACGTAGGCGGCCTTGCCGTCTTTGCTTTGCGCGCCGGCGGCCGTGAGGGGATCTCCCCAGAAATCCTGGATGTGCTCCACATGCTTGGTATCGCTTTCGAGCTTGCGGACCAGGGCGTCGTAGAACCGGTGGGCGGCGTCGCCGAGGGGCTTATCGCCTTCGATGACGATCATGGCCGAACTGTCGGAGTCGAATTCGTGGAACACCTTGCCGATACGTTGCATCGCCTGAAAGGACGGCGCATCCGGCGTGTTCAGCGAGACGTTGTGCGCCTTGGCGACGTCCTCCAGGTTCGGTACCGCGATGTTCGCGATCGCGGCAAGTCCCGCCCACAACAGCAGGATCAGCACCGAAAACCGCCGAATGAAGTGCGCCAACGCTGGCCTCCGGGCTTGCTGGTCGCTCATCCCGACTTCACCAGGCAGAAGGTGTAGGCGTTCACTTCGTTGACGATCCTTTCGTCCTTGACCTCACCGTCCACCAGGATGCGGCAGCCCAGGGAATCGCTGTTGCCCTGCGCGACAACGTTGCTGAAGGCGCCCGGCTGCGTTGTCACCATGGTCAACGACCACGGCAGGGCCGCGTCGATGACTTGGCGTGGCTGGACATCGAGGTCGACGTAATTGATGGTCGCTACCGCCCCGGGGGAGCCGAAGACCTCCAAGGTGACGTGTTTGGGGTTGAACGGTTCGGTCTGTTCCGAGATCCCGCCGGCGGCCTTCGTGTTGTTGTGCGACCCAAAGATCCCGTGGAGCCGGTAGACGCAGAAACCTGCCACCGCCACCACCGCGGCAACGACCAGCGCCATCCACCAGCGCCTGACTCCACGGGCGAAGGAAATTTTGGTCACCGTCGGGCCTTTCGCACTGTGCGCGGATCGACAGTCCGACAGTACGGTACGGGACCGGGCCCCACAAGAGACGATAACGTCTACAGCAGCCGCGGGTTCCCGCTCATCGGACAGGTCGCATCAGAGCGGGGATGAGCACGTCGTCGACCAGCGCCTGCACTGTGCGTTGGGTGGGCGGCCGGCTCGCCATGATGGACCGGAAGATGAGATAGCCGGGAAGCAGGTCCCAGAGTTCGTCGCTGATGGCGGATTCGGGGATCTCGCCTCGCTCGACGGCCCGCCGAAGGATGTGTTGGATCAAGGCTTTGCGCTGATCGAGAAACTGGTGCTGCATGGCCTCGTTGAGTGCGGGATTGCGAGATATCTCAACCAGCACCGCCCGAATGGTGCCGGCGTGCCGCCGGCCCTGCTCGCACACCAGCTGCCCGACTCGCATCAGGTCGCCCCGCAGCGTGCCAGTATCGGGTGCGACGGCGACCTGGCGGATGCCCTCGATGAATGCGGCCACAACTAATTCGGCTTTGGAGGGCCACCGCCGATACACCGTTGCCTTGCTGGCGCGCGCGGTGGCCGCCACGGCGTCCACCGTCAACCCGTCATATCCGTGCTCCTGGAGCAGACGAAGCGTCACCGCAAGAAACTCGCTTTCCCGGGGCGACCACAGCGACGAGCCGTTGGTGCTCTCGGAAATCTGGGTCACGTCGCCTACCTATGCTGCTGAAGTAGTACAGGCCATTACCGTACTCCTGTGGGCGGGTCGGCTGAACGGGGTCAGAGCCTGGCGGCATTCGCACGGGGTTGGCGCGCACCGTCGGGGTCTGCAAAGCGCCGGCTCCCGGCCGAGCCGTCGTATCGTAATCCTTTGCAACGCAGGCGTGCTCCGCCGTCATCGGGCGCGCAATCGCTGGTTCGCGGGCCCGAGTCTGCCCGGAGCTTGCATATGCCGCCCGGCACTGCTGTCATCTCACTATGTCCGCAGTGCAGTGGGTGTTCCTCGGGGTGGGCCTGGCCCTGGAAGGCGTCATTGTTTGGGCTTGGTTGGTTAGCCCGCCAGGAGCGGGGGGCTGAACGCGCAATGAATCTCTCGGCAACATCGGCGGGCGTCGTCTAGCACCGGCGGGCACACAATGGTTCGATCGAAATCGTAAGAGCTACAACGATTTCAGGAGAACTCCATGGCAACTCTGCCAGTGCAGCGTCAGGCCCGTAATCTGATGCCCGATTTCGCCGATCTCTTGGGTGGCACTCCCCTGTTCGCCGGCCTGCGTCCGCTGTTCGACCGCAATCTCCTCCGGGTGGAGGACGAGCTGAACGACGGACGTTACGAGGTGCGCGCCGAGATCCCAGGCGTCGACCCGGCGAGGGACATCGACATCACGGTGCACGACGGGGTGCTCACCATCAAGGCGGTACGCAGCCAGGCGGTCGAATCCCACGGTCGATCCGAATTCAGTTATGGGTCTTTCGCGCGTTCGGTCCCGCTGCCCGCGGGCGCAGACGTCGACGACGTTCACGCCAGCTACGAAAAGGGCATCCTCGCCATCTCCGTGCCGGTGCCCAACGGTGTGCCGCAGGCCAAGCGCATCGAGATCGAAATTCGGGAGTGATGCCGCGGGGCCTGATCCGGCCAACGGACGCGTGGCGCGTCCGGATGCGGCGCACAGTAGCCTGGCGTGACCCCAAGGCTCAACAGCCGCGCCAAGCCGGGAGGTACCCCGATGGCCCCATCCGAGCTCGTCCTGTTCAGCGTCCACAACCGCGTCGCGCTCATCACCGTCAACGATCCCGACCGGCGCAACGCCCTCACCGATGAAATGTCGGCGGGTCTGCGTGCGGCCGTGGAGCGGGCCGAGCGCGATTCCGAGGTACATGCGGTCGTGGTCACGGGCGCCGGCAAGGCGTTTTGCGCCGGCGCCGACCTGAGCGCCCTCGGCTCTGCCGGCGGCGGAGCGGCGGAGGCCGGCCTGCAGCGGATCTACGACGGCTTCATGTCGGTGGGCAACTGCTGCTTGCCCACGGTCGCGGCGGTCAATGGCGCGGCAGTCGGTGCGGGCCTCAATCTAGCTTTGGCGGCCGACGTGCGCATAGCCGGCCCCGGTGCGTTGTTCGACGCGCGTTTTCAAAAGTTGGGGCTGCATCCCGGTGGGGGCGCGACGTGGATGTTGCAGCGCGCGGTGGGCCCGCAAGTGGCCCGCGCGGCATTGTTGTTCGGCATGCGCTTCGATGCCGAATCGGCCGTTCGGCACGGGTTGGCGCTCACCCTGGCCGACGACCCCGTCGCCACAGCGGTCGAGTTGGCCGCCGGACCAGCGGCGGCGCCACGCGAGGTGGTGCTCGCGACCAAGCGCACCATGCGCGCCACGATCAGCCCGGGATCGACGGACAACCAGCAACACGAACTGGCCATGCGGACGGAGCTCGGGCCGCAGGTGTCTTCTATCCAATCACCGGAATTCGCAAGCAGATTGGCCGCGGCACAACGCAAGTAGCGAACCCGGCGGGCGCCGCCCGGCTGTACGTTTCGGTGCGACGCGGTGCGTCCCGCCGTCAGCCCGGGGCCGACTCCCCCGCGCGCCGCAGCATCATTTCCGCGTGCTTGAGCACGGGCGAGTCGACCATCTGTCCCTCGAACGCGAACACCCCGCGCTGGGTGCGGGCGGCGGCCAAAACTCTTCGCGCCCAGTCCAGTTTCTCCGCGCCGGGGCGATAGGCGGCGCGCACCACGGGGATCTGAGTCGGATGGATGCAGACGGTCCCGTCGAAGCCGACCGCGACGGCGTCGTCGGCCTCTGCGCGCAAGCCATCGGTGTCGCGGATGTCGAGGTGCACGGCGTCCAGCGCGATCCGGCCGAACGCGGAAGCGGCAAGCAGAATCGTCGAGCGCAGGTGACGGGCGACATCACGATAGCTGCCGTCGGCCCGCCGGCTGGCGCTGCCGCCTAGGGCGGCGACCAGATCCTCCGCGCCCCACATCATCGCCACGGTGCCCTCCGCCGAAGCGATCTCGGTGGCGAACACGGCGCCACGGGGCGTCTCCACCAACGCGACGACCTCGCGCGGCGCGAGCGCCGTCACCTGCGCGGCGGATTCGGCCTTCGAGAGCATCACCGTCGCGTAGGCGGTTCCGGCCAGCGCGTCCAGGTCGCGCGCCTGCTCGTCGGTCCCGGTGGCGTTGATCCGCACCACCGTCCGTGCGGGGTCGAGCGGGTTCTCCCGCAGCGCCTTGCGCGCCGCGGGCTTGTCCACTGCGGCGACGCCGTCCTCGAGGTCGAGGATCACCACGTCGGCGGCCACCGCGGCCTTGGCGAATCGCTCGGGGCGGTCGGCCGGACAAAACAGCCACCCA
>NZ_JAFBAT010000253.1 GCF_019247615.1 Mycobacterium sp.
GGCTCGTGAGAATGAGGCTGGGTGGACAGCTTCGCGGCGACCATCTCTGCGGCGCGATTGACGTAGATCATCTGACCGCACATGCCCAAGCACAGCAGGACGTCGCTGCCGGGATACGGAAACCAAACCTGATTGCGATACATCCCGCCGGGCAATTCGGTGTCGTCGGGACTGGCGGCGAACGCCGCACGCGAGTCGGGGCCGCCGTCGAGGGTGTCGGCGATCCAGGTCGCGGGCACCACTTGCTGGCCGGTCAGCGACACGCCGTCGCGCAAGAACACTGACCCGAACCGGATCAGGTCCGTAAGAGAGGCGCTGACGCCGCCGTCGAAAAGCCCAGTGCCGTCGGTGTCTACGCCGATGGTGGCGTCGCATTGGGCGCCGAGGCGGCTCCACAACAGCTCCGACATCAGTTCGGGCATTCGCTCCCCGCCCGCGACCTCGCAGATCCAGCCGAGCACGTCCGTTTCACAGGAGCGGTATTCGAATGGGCCGCCGTGGGCGGACTTCTGCCGCAAGCTCAACAGGTAGTCATACAGCGTGGAGGGGACGTTAGGATTGCGCTTGGGCTGCCACCCGAGCGCCTGCTCCAAGACGTGGATCTCCGCGGCCGGGTCGAGGTAGTTTTCCGAGAAGGCGATGCCCGACCTCATGTCGAGCAGATGGCGCACCGTCGCACCGGCGTAGCCGGAATTCTCCAATGCAGCAACGTATTTGGTGACCGGCGCATCGATCTCGAGGACGCCTGCCCCGTGCAACGCACCGACCACGGCCGCTACCAGCGACTTGCTCACCGAGAACAGCAGGTGCCGGGTCGTGGGCATCATGCCGTCGAGGTACTCCTCGGTGACCATCGAACCGCGGTACGCGACGGCCCACCCGTCGGTGGCGGTCGCTACCATCACGGCGCCAACCGTGGTCGCCAGCCCGCCGGTGCTGGTCACGGGAATCTCGGCCAGTGAAGCACTCGCGGCCGGCACATACGCGACCGGCCCGCTCCCGCGCGAGATGAGCGCGGTCGGCACGAAGTCTTCGACGTGCTGGAAGGACCAGTGCGAATGTGGCGGCGACAGCCAGTTTTCCAACGAGATACCGGCCGGCACGCGACCAGGTTCGCCACCCCTCATGCGCCCGGCTTCCCGGGATCGCCGGCCCCCCGTGGAGCCTCTGCGAATCTTCGTCGAGATTCACGCTGGCGTGAAGAAGTGCGAGTGAGCAACCAACGTGCGCTCGTCAATCTCACGCTCGTGCAACGAGCCGCGGGACAATAGGCGCGGCCGGCGTAAGGGCCGTCGACGTGAACTTTGCCTTGAGGCCCTTGACCCAGCGTCGGCAGCGCTCGGTGAGCTGGTAGTCGTCGGTCTGCAGGTGCCCGCGGGTGACGAGCACGCCGAGTTGGGCGCCCTCGGCGCGTAAGTCTCCGGGCGCCGCGACCCGCATGTAGAACGCCTCGGACCCGTCGAGCAGCGTTGCCCAGTCGTTAGCGGGGCGAGCGAACGAGACACGGCCCTCGTCGTCGATGCGCCACACACCGGTGCGCGGCGTCGCGGTGAAGATCTCCACATCCTGTGAGGTCTCACTGATGATCAGCTGACCCCAGACCTCGTCCTCGCCGTAGCCGCGCTCCCAGCGCGCGTTGATCTCGTCGATGTCGAGCTCGTACTCCACGTCCATGTACTCGAGCAGGTGGAACAGGAACAGCGGCATGTCGGCGTACGCCTCGGTGGTCAGGTTCGTCATCGGGCTGGCGCCGGACAGGCGCGGGTTTACCTCGCCGAGGTAAAGCTCGTCGGTGTCCAAGTCGTGCAACAGGTCCACTTCGAAGTAGCCGCGGTATCCCTCGCGGCTGAGGATGTCGCCCAGCTTGCCGACCATTTCGCGTGCGGCGTGCGTCTGTGCGGGCGGCAGCACCTCGCGCCAGACGTCATTGCCGCACCAGGTGCCCTTGCCGGTGGTCAGCTCCGGGTAACCCACGAGGCTGGTCATCGGCGGTCCGATCACGGTGCCGTGGCGCGTCACGGTGCCCTCGATGCACACCTCGACATTGCGGATGTACTTCATCACCTTGAGATCCTGGCCCACCAGGTCACCGGCGTGGTCGTCCCAGTCGCGCTGGCCGCGTATGAAAAAGGTCCCGCTGCCGGCGTTGCCATAGGGGATCGAGATGACGAGGTTGTCTCCCAGTCCGGCCTCGTGCGCAAGACTCAGCAGTTCGTCGTGGGAGCTGGCTCGCCCGATTGCGTGAGGCACACTCGGGACGCCGGCCTCGTCGGCCAGCCGCGTCATGACGGTCTTGGATCCCAGCCGATTGCGCAGGTCCACCGAGGGATGCATGATCTCCAGACCAGCCTGCCGCGCGAGGGCCTGCGTCTCCTCGTCCATCATCACGAAGCAGGCCTTGCCCCCGGGCCCCCGGCCCGCGATGAACTCCAGCGTCTCGGGATCGCGCAGGAGGTGGCTGCACACATCCCCCATGGAGTCAAAATCCCGGCGGTCGCGTCGCCGCGGCACGAAGACCCGCGAATGTACGCCCTCAAACGAGTCGAAGTAGGTCAGGTAGAAGAAGTTTCGCACCCAGCGGTCGATGCCCAGCAGGTTGAACGGAGTCGGCGAGATGAAGTACAGCGGCACGGCGTTGGTGTGAAAGAACGCGCGCACGTCCGAGAGGCCGTTTAGGACGCGGCGGGGCTCCGGCCCAGGTCCATTGGCGCTCACGTTCATGCCAGCCGCGCTGAAGACTGGGGTGCTGCGGTGAGTGCGACGGCGGTGAGATCACAAGGTTTCATGCCAAGAGTGTGCACCAGCCCATGGTTGCATGGAGGATCAACCGGAGGAATCCGATTCCCGCGGCGCGTGTCGTGGTGCCGTGGATTCAGTGGGCGGGCTGGGGTCATTGGCCGAGGTTTTCGATCGCTCACGAACCTTGATCGCCCATCCTGCTTTCCCGGAAGAGCTTGTAGACCTCGATGGCGTCGTCGTGGGGCTCGTAGCGCATTGGTAGGCGCCGCTGGTCCCACGGCTTGGCGAACTCATCATAGAAACTGCCGGGATCGATGTACTTGTCGTTGCCGCCCACCATGTACGGCGACGTAGTCTCGCGGGTGGCCGCAAAGACGACTTCGTCTGGCGCGCAATGGTACAACGCAGCCAGACACATCGGGCACGGGTGCGCGATGGCATAGACCGTGCATCCGGTCAGGTGCTCTGTGCCCAGCTTTCGGCACGCCTCGCGAATGGCCCGAATCTCCGCATGGTCGGTCGGGTCGTGGGTCTGGTGAACGAGATTTCGGCCTTCGGCGAGGATCTCACCGTCCATGACGATGACGGTCCCGAACGGCAACCCACCCTCGGCGACACTGGTGCGAGCGATCTCGATGGTGCGCCGCGCGAAGTCCACCGGATCCGTGGGAACAGTCGAAGCTGTCATCAGCCGACCGAATGTGGGCGGACCGGGCAGGCCAGGGCGTCCTCCAGCCGTGCCGGGCCGGTTCCTTTGGTTGGGTCGGTCTTCCACGGCCAGTCGTTGGAGCGGAACGGCGCCAGCGTAGGCAGCAACGCTTCCGTACCCCGGTTGGCCATCTCGCGCTCGATGGCCGCTCGGCCGCCGCCACCGAGAAGCTCGGCGTCCATGAGGAAGTAGTCGCGGAAGAAGACCTGACCCAGCGAACGGTCGGCGACGATGCGACCGAGCACGTCGAGCATCTTCTCGGGCGTGGTCTCGAACTCCGGCGTCTCGATCAGCAACAACCGGTCACCCATCGTTTTGGTGCCCATGAACTGGACGAGAACGCTGAACAGGATGTTGTTCTGTCGCGCGACGTAAAGCGAGTTGCTCACCGCGTAGGTGCGATCCCAGGCGTCGCCAAGTCGTGCTTTCCACCCCTCGATGACGCTCATCCAGTGGCCCACTTGGGCGCTCGAGGCGACGTCGATCGTCTTGACCGAATGGGGTGTGGTGTCGCGGATGAAGTTCTCGACGTCGTCGTAGGCGTAGCCACCTCGTGCCAGGCACCCGTCCATGAAAGCCAGGTTGTTTTGCAGGATCGTGCGCAGCAGGGAGCGCTGGTCATCGGAGACGTCCAGGGCGTCAAGGCCTTCGAGAGCTGTCTGGTTTTGTGCCCGGTACATCGCCAGCGGCGGGCGCCACAGTTGATTGGCATAGGCATTTGACAAGTACGGTGAGACGATTTCGTAGATGGCCATCGTGCTGTGGCCCACCGACTTGAACAGCTGATACACGATCGGCACCGACGGTGCGACTTCGGGTGGCTGTCCGGGCGGGTACAGGATCATCTGCCCGCCCTGGCCGGTGAACAGCGCCAGGATGATGGGGACCTGGTCTCGCATGTTCTGTTTGAATTTCTCAAGGGATGCGTCGTAAACCGTCAACATCGACTCGTTCAGCGCAAGGACCGCGCGCTCGGCGACCGCGCGCGCGCTCGCCGGCGGCTCGTCTGCGACGACCGGGCGCATGAAGTCCGGCACCGCGCTGCCATTGGATTCGGTCATAGGGGTCGCTACTCCTTCAGGATTTGGTGTCGGTTAAGAGGTCATCTGGTGTTCGCCCATGGCGGTGGCCGTTTCACGGGAGCTTCCAGAACACGGAGGTCACCAGCCAGAACAACACCGCCCAGAACACCATCAACGTGACGATCAACAGGGCGCCGCGAATGTTGGTCGTCGTTTTCGGGGCGTCAGGAGCGGGGTGCAGCCAGCGTTTGAGCAACGGGTTCACATAGAACGGCATCGTGACGAAGGTCATTACGAAGCTGGACGCCAGGTTTCCGATCAGCATCCCTTGCCACAGCGACAATCCGGCCGGCGATAACGCCAGGCTCAGCAGCGTTGTTGTTGGAAACAAGCCGACCCACACCGCGATAACTGTCTTCGCCTTCGATGGCGCACGGACCTGCCCACCGTCTTCGTCGAATGTGAACCAGCTGCCGAACGAGTTGTCAATCGTGCGCAGCTGAAAGTCGCTGAACCGCTGTCCTTCATCGAGAAGCTGTTGGCGTTCGCTTGACGTCAGCCACCTGTCGAGGTCGGCGGCGCTGCTATAGCGGTAGAGCGCTGTCCATTCGTCCTGGACGCCCTCGATCGGCCGGAAGATCTCAGAGCCTCGGAAACCTGGAAACTTATTCTCTGCTAATCGAAGTCGCTCCTGCCAGGACAGGAACTCGTCGACGTGCTCAGGCGCGACCCGATGGGTGACGACGGTAGTTATGAGGGTGTCGGGGAGCGCCGCTCTGCCCGTGACGATCTGCTGAGTGGGGGGTCCGTCGAGATAGCGCCGCCCTTCGGCGAGCCGGTCCTGGCGCGTGGCGCTGTTGATCCATGCCCGCAAATTCGCAACTGAGTCAAAGCGGTAGATCAGCGACCACAGCGGCTGCGTTGGTGTCGGCGGGTTGATCTCCGCCGCAATGAATCCCGGATAATGCGACGCCGCGCCATTCAGCTGCTGCTGCCAGGACAGGAACGCCTCTTCGCAGCCGGCCCGGACCTTTTCGCCAATGATGACGGTGGCGGCGTTGTCGGCAAGCTCGTCGGGGGTCATCGATGTCTGGCGCTCAGCCGGTAGGGGTCAGCCGGTGCGATCGTAGGGCCGCAAAGATCCGGTCGGGCGTTAATGGCAGCTCACGATATCGTACGCCGGTCGCGTCATAAACCGCGTTGGCCATTGCGGGCGCGACCGGATTGATGCACATTTCGGCGATTCCCTTGGACCGCATGGGGCCGGCCGAGTCGGTGGATTCGACCAGGATCACCTCTGTACGCGGAGTGTCCGCATAGGTCGGGATGCGGTAGTTGCGCAGCGTCGGATTGGTCATTACGCCGTTCTCATCGACCATATGGTGCTCAGTCAGCACGAAGCCAAGGCCTTGAGTCACACCGCCTTCGATCTGTCCGCGAACCTGTTGCGGATTGATAACCACTCCGGCGTCGGTGGCATGCACGCTGTAGAGGACGCGGATCTCCCCGGTTACCCGGTGCACCGCGACGCGGAAGCCATGCGCGTTGCAGGCGAGGCTTCGTGGCGAGCCATATGCCTTGCGCGATTCGGTCAACCGCACACCTCGGCACGCGGCGGCGGCCGCCAGTTCGGTCAGTAGAACACGGGTGTGGCGGCAGCGCACGGCGTCGTTGTCCATGGTGCATGAGGCCAAGTCGACCCCGGTATGTGCGGAAGCGAAGCGCAAGATCCGGTCGCGCAGCGCCCTGGAAGTTCGCTGCACCGCGTTGCCGGCAACGAACAGTCCGGCGCTTGCGAATGCGCCGGTGTCGAACCCGGTGCGGTCGGTGTCGGACTGGATGAGCCGGATTCGCGCCGGAGTGGTGCCCAGCTCGGCCGCAGCGATCTGGACGTGGGCGGTCGACGTTCCTTCGCCGAACTCGACAGTTCCTATCGCTATTTCGTAGACACCATCGTCCCCGAGTGTGGCGAGCCCGACAGACATGTGTTCGGTCGGTGGTGCGGTTTCGTGAATCGAACTCGCCGTGCCGGTGCCAATCAGCCAGTCCTCACCCAGCGTCTCTCCGTTGGGGTGGGAGCGAAGTGCGCCGTCGACACGATCGATGCAGCAAGCCAACGTGTCCTCCGTGAATTCCACGTCGTCAGCCTCTTCGTGGATCGCGAGCAGCGGTTCGCCGGGCCGAACGATGTTGCGGCGGCGCAACTCCAGCGGATCCATGCCGATCGCCACGGCCAGTTCATGCATTGCCGACTCCACCGCGAATACCGGCTGAGTCATGCCGTAGCCGCGCAGCGCGCCACTGGGAACCGAGTTTGTGTACACCGCGTAACCGTCGAACTTCTTATTGGGACAGCGGTAGATCGCGACTGCGGACGCTCCGGCGAACGCCGTCTCACCGCCGTGATTGCCGTAAGCGCCGGTGTTGGACACATTGCGGAAATGAATGGCGGTGAGCGTGCCGTCGGCACGTGCACCGAGTTTCACAGTGATCTTCATCGGGTGCCTGGGGGAGGCGGTGGTGAATTCCTCTTCGCGGGTGTATTCCCAGCATGCCGGGCGGCCGGTGTCCAGGGCGGCCAGCGCCACCAAATCCTCGCTGATCACTTCCTGCTTGCCGCCGAAACCGCCACCTACGCGCTTGCAGAACACCCGCACTTGATCGGGGCGCAAGTTGAACAGGTGCTCCAGTTTGCCCTTGCAGACCCACGGGGACTGAGAGCTGGTCCGCACGTGCAGCCGGCCATCTTCCATCCAGGCGATCGACCCGTGCGTCTCCAAGTGTGCGTGCTGGACCCGCGGCGTAAAGTAGGTGCCTTCATGAATGACATCGGCCTCGGCGAAACCCCTTGCTACATCGCCGATCTCGCCGTGCAGTTCGACGAGGATGTTATGCACCGGGTCCTGAACGAACGGGTCGTCGGAACCGTGCAGCTGCGGCGCGCCGAACTCCATCGCCTGCTCGGGATCAAACACCGCCTGCAGCACCTCGTACTCGACCACGACCTTGCGGCAGCCTTCCTCGGCGGCGCGGATCGTCTCGGCCAGCACCGCGACCACACGCTGACCGACGAAGCGCACCACGTTGTCCAGCATGTAGGTGTCGTCGGGGTCAACAAGATGATCGGTGTGGATCGCGGTGCTGAACAGCTTGCGGGGCACGTCTTCCCACGTGTACACCCGATGCACTCCGGGCGCGGCCAGCGCCGCGGACGTGTCGATTGAGACGATGCGTGCGTGTGCATGTGGTGAATGCAGCACCTTCAGATGGAGCATGCCCTCCATCTCGGTGTCCATCGTGTATTCGGCCCGTCCAGTCACTACATCGGCTCCTGCGGGTGCACCCACACTCGTGCCGACCGCCTGGCCGGGCGCTGCCTCTTCGATCGCGGCCACGCCGTTGACCGCATCCTCGATCGCCCGATAGCCGGTGCAGCGGCACAGGTTGCCTTTCAACGCATTGGGCAGATCCCTTTTTTGTTCATCAGTAAAGGCAGACGCCGTCATGATCATGCCCGGAGTGCAAAAGCCACACTGGAACCCGGGAGCATCGCGGAACTGTCGCTGCATTGGGTGCAGGTTCTCCGGTGAACCTATCCCCTCGATCGTGGTCACCTCATGCCCGTCGGCGCGGAACGCAGGCGTGATGCAACTGTGAACCGGATTACCGTCGAGCCAGACCGTGCACGCGCCGCAATCGCCGGCGTCGCAGCCCTTCTTGACCCCGAGCCAGCCCAGGTGACGCAGGAAAGTCCGCAGGCATTGACCCGGTCGAGGCTCCTGCGAGAAGGTCTTGCCATTGACGACGTAGCTCATCACTGGCCCCTGAATTCGATCCGAATTTCTTCGGCGTAGTGCTTGGCCAGGTGCCGCCGGTGATCCGGTGTGCCGTTGGGGTCGGCAAACCAGACCTCCGTCGGCAGCGCATCAATCCGGTCTTGCAACGTGTTGGCATCGGGCACTACGTCGAACCGCAGCACGACCGGATGCGTGGTACCCGCCGTGATGGTGATCATCAGATCGTCGGTGGCGGGCGTCTGGGTCGCAACCATGAATATCGTGGAGCGGCCCAGCTTGGTCAGCGTGAATCGCCGGTGGGTGTATCGCTTGCACAGCGCGTCGTTGGAGATGTGCACACTACGCAGGATTTCCCCCGGTCGCAGCACGTTTCGGTGGTCGCCGACAACGAAATCCTTCGCCGCGACTGTTCGTTCGGTTCCATCCGCGGACCAAAGGTGATAGGTCGCCCCGAGTGCCACGGTCATGGTGATCATCGGTCCGGCAGGCAGGGACATGCAGATGTTGCCGCCCACCGTCGCCGCATTCCACACCTTGAACGACGCCAGGAACGCCTCACAGCTAGTGCGCAACAGGGCGCCGGCCAGCCACCCGGCCGGCGGCACAAACTCGTGCAGCTCCCTGATCGTGCACGTCGCGGCGATCTCAAGACCCCCGGCATCAGGCACCAGGCTGGGCCAGCCAAGTTCGGCGAGGTTGACCAACCGGCGCACGGCGGGCTGTGGCTCAGAAAACAGCCACGTCCCCCCGGCCAGCCACGCATCGCCAGTGCGCCACGCCCCGCCCGGTCGATCGGACGGCCGGC
>NZ_JAFBAT010000303.1 GCF_019247615.1 Mycobacterium sp.
CGGCGGCCTTGATGATGCACGGCGAGAGGGCGGCGATGAATCCGCGATCGGCGTCGTCGAAGTCCGTCGTGTCTTGGAACGGCAGGTCATATTGGCGGTGGGCCGACTCGATGACGGCCGTAGGGGCTTTGTGATCCACGGGCAACACAGTGCCATCACCGGGCCCTGACTGGGCCATTAACGCGTCCTTTTCTGCAAGGCCACGTCGAGAGCGGGTGGGTTAGGCGGGACGAATCAATATGGCCGAACCTCTTTTGCGCCGATCGGCAAACCCGCATACTGCCTTGGCGGCCCTCAATGCCGAGGACCGCAACCATCGGGCAAAGGAGGACGCGTGAAGCGGGGACTGACTGTCGCGCTGGCCGGGGCGGCGATCGTGGTCGCAGGGATTTCCGGGTGTTCCAGCAATAAGTCCAATAGCGGCGGCGTTGCGACCTCGGTGTCAGGAGGCTCGGTATCGGCCGGCGGGGCGAACGCGTCGAAGGTGATCATCGACGGCAAGGACCAGAACGTCCAAGGCACCACCATCTGCACCAAGACGCCGGGCAACATCACCATGGCGGTCGGCGGGAACACAACCGGGATCAGTGTTGTCCTCACCGACGCCAGTCCGCCCGCGGTCAAGGCTGTCCAACTGGGCAACGTCAACGGCATAACCCTTCAGTACGCACAGGGTGGCCAGGGCAACGCCACGGCGACGAAGGACGGCAACACCTACAAGGTCACCGGCACCGCGACGGGTGTGGACATGGCTAACCCGATGCAGCCGGTGAACAAGCCGTTCGAAATCGACGTCACCTGTTCGTAATCGGGGGAGCGGGAGGTTGCCACCCGTTGAGCGGCAACCGCACCGTGAACTCGGTATGACCCGGTGAGCTGTTCACCGTGATCGTGCCGTGGTGTGCCTTGACGACCGCGGAGACGATCGCCAGGCCCAGGCCCGTGCTGCCGCCCTTACGTGAGCGCGAGGAATCGCCGCGGGCGAACCGCTCGAACACCTCGGATTGCAAGGCGGCCGGGATGCCCGGCCCGTTGTCGATGATCTGCAGCACGGTGTGCGTCGGCTCGGTGCTCAGCCGCGTCGTCACGACGGTGCCTGCCCCGGTATGCACGCGTGCGTTGGCGAGCAGATTGGTCAGCACCTGGTGCAGCCGTGCCGCGTCGCCGGTGACGACCACGGGCTCTTCGGGCAGGTCGAGCTCCCACTGGTGGTCCGGGCCAGCGACGTGGGCGTCACTGACCGCGTCCACCGCCAACCGCGAAAGGTCCACCGGTTTGCGTTCCAGCGGTCGGCCGGAGTCCAGCCGGGCCAGTAGCAGCAGATCCTCGACGAGACGCGTTATCCGCTCCGTCTCGGATGCCACCCTGCTCATGGCGTGCGCGACCGCCTCACGATCGTCGCCCATGCGCTGCGTGAGTTCGGTGTAGCCGCGGATGGCCGCCAGCGGCGTGCGCAACTCGTGGCTGGCGTCGGCGACGAACTGGCGCACCCGGGTTTCACTGGCCTGCCGCGTGGACAGGGCGGCCGCAATGTGGTCGAGCATCCGATTCAGTGCCGATCCCAGCTGACCGACCTCGGTGGACGGGTTCGCGTCGGCTTCGGCCACCCGCACGGGCAGCTCGACCTCCCCGCGGTCCAACGGCAATTCCACGACCTCGCTTGCCGTTTGGGCTACGCGGCGCAGCGGCGCGAGGGCACGCCTGATGATGACGACACCGGCGGTGGTCGCGGCAAGCAGCGCGATGAGCGTGACGATGCCGAGAATGATGAGCATCCGGATCATCGTGGCGTCGATGTCTGCCATCGACAGCCCGGTGACGATGATGTCGCCGCCGTTTCGGCTCGGCGCGGCGACGACGCGATATCGACCGAGGCCGTCCAGGTCCAGGGTCACGGGTTGGCGCGTGCCGGCGATCGCGGCCAGTTGCGCGCGCGCCTCGTCGGTCAGGGCGGCCCGGGCGCCGGTGCCGGTGGTGTAGCCCGCGTCGACCGTCCTGCCGTCATTGACCACCGCCGCCACCATGCCCGCCGGCTGACCCGGCGCGTCGAGGAACCGTGGACCGGGGCCCGGTCTCGGATAGAAAAAATGCTCGTGGCGTGGTGTGGGATACAACAGCGCCGAACGGTAGGAGGTACCGGCGAGTTGCCCGTCGAGTTGCCTGACGAGGTGGTGGTTCAGCGCGAGTTCGGTAGCCGCCGTTATCCCGATACACACCAGGGCGAGCACGACGATCTGCCCGGCCAGCAGCCGCAGCCGAAGCGACCAGACCCGCCGTGTCCTAGCGGGCCGGCTTGAGGACATAACCCGCGCCACGCAACGTATGGATCATGGGTTCGCGGCCATTGTCAATCTTTTTGCGCAGGTACGAAATATAGAGCTCGACGATGTTGGACCGCCCCCCGAAGTCGTAGCTCCAGACGCGGTCGAGAATCTGTGCTTTGCTCAGCACCCTCTTGGAGTTGCGCATCATGAAGCGCAAGAGCTCGAATTCCGTGGATGTCAGCGAAATCGGCTCGCCGGCACGCATCACCTCATGACTGTCTTCGTCCAACACCAAGTCGCCGACCACGATCTGCGCTCCGCTGTCCACCGTGGTGACGCCGGTGCGCCGCAGCAACGCGCGCAGTCGCAGCACCACCTCTTCGATGCTGAACGGCTTGGTGACGTAGTCGTCGCCACCAGCGGTCAACCCGGCAATCCGGTCTTCCACCGCATCCTTGGCCGTCAACAGCAACACCGGCAGCTGCGGGTTGTCTTCGCGCAGTTTGTGCAGCACGTCGAGCCCGCTCATGTCCGGAAGCATCACGTCCAGAACCACGACGTCGGGCCGTTGGGTACGCGCCGCGGCGATCGCAGAAGATCCATCGCAGGCCGTGGAGATCGTCCAGCCCTCGTATCGCAGTGCCATCGATACCATTTCGGCCAGGACGCTCTCGTCGTCCACGACGAGCACGTTGATGGGATTGCCGTCAGCACGACGCATGACCACCCGCTCAACCGGAACCCGGGACTGTGTCACGAGTTCCAGTATCCGCGGGTGGCTGAGCCGACGCTATGCCGTTCCTTGGTGTGCGCTGTGAGACCAGCCGCGGGGACGGCGCAGGGCGTCGATCAATACCAGTAACGCCTGCCGGCGACGGGGCGGCCTGCGGCACCCATGAAATGGAACACCAGGCCGACAACTACCAGGATTATGCCGATCACCATCAGTATGTGGGAGAAGAAAAACCCAAGGACGGCAAGGACAACTCCGAGTGCAATCATGATTCTTCCTTTTTCATCGAGTTACATCGAGGGGACAAGGTCGTTTGGTTTCATTGAACTAGGCTGCGGCAAACGCGGCGCGTGACAATCCTTTACCTGTGGATTGACGCCGCCATAGTTCAATGGTCCGGCGATCACCGTCACTGCGACGGTTCCCATTGAGGCACAACTTGTTTCCTGACCTTTGAAGTAACCGCGCTGCCACGTCGCGACTACTCCGATGATCAGCCACACCAGCACAATCGTTCCGACTATTCCGCCTCCGCGCATGGTGGCCTCCATTTGCATCCGAGAAGGTTCCCGTGGGCCTAGCGTTACCCATTGAACTCACGTCTAAACATTGCCGGGAGCCATTAGCCCCTTGCGGTGTTCGCAGCGCGGGTGCGCTAGGAATGGTCGGCGAGCCATGCCGCGGCCCGCTTCTTCGACGCACGCGACAGCCACGCGTCCTGGATCAACTCGGCCAATTCCGACGTCGCTATCTCGTGCAAGCGGCCGGCTCGCACCAGGACAGAGGGGTGGCCATCGAAATGGTCCGTGGTGAAGAACGGTGAACCCGGATCCTGGACCAGGGCCAGCTTGTCACTCTCCGACTCGACCCACAGCATGATCACGTCGGCGTAGCGTTCGCCGGTGTCGGGATCGGCCGCGTCGGGCTGGGGAGTGCGGAAGAAGACGAACGACTTGCCGCCCACCTGGTAGATGGAGTTGCCCTTCGGGCCCTGCAGGCGCTTGACGTGCGGCATGGACGCGGCGATCCGGTGGACATCGCTCACCCGGGCGGGGCGATCAGCCATATCGGCCACGCTACCGCCGAATGACGTTGCGGTGACGGCGAATTCGCCGGGTGTGGCCGGCGTCGCGCCGGCTAACGCGCCGGCCCACCCATCCGCCCGCGCTGTGCCGAGACGTAAAGGGTTGGCGGCATTGAGTCCTGCGCCTCCGCCGGGATGCTTCGCCCATAACGGGCCATCAGCTCGGCGAAGGTCGCCGTCGTCACCATCCAGCCCTGTTCGCGCAGCCAGTCGTCGACGGCCCGGCGGTCCTCCGGATACCAGAGGTCGTTCAAGTCGGTTATCTCGGTGTTGACCAACTTCCCGACGGCGGCCCGCATGCGCTGCAGGTCCTCGCGTTGACGCCGAACAACCTCGGGGTCGGCGAAGCCCGCACCGGGCACGTTTGAAGCCAGCCAACTTCCCTCGGCGCTGAGCGCGTGCATGCGCTCGAACAACAGGTCCTGTGCCTGCGCCGGCAGGTAACGGACGAGCCCCTCGGCGGACCAGGCCGCCGGCCGAGACGGATCAAACCCGGCCTCCCGCAACGCCTTAGGCCAATCCTGGCGCAGATCTATCGGCACGTTCACCAGTCGCGCCGTGGGGCGGGCGTCGTGCTCGCGCAGCGTCTTGGACTTGAACTCCAGCACCTTGGGCTGGTCAAGCTCGTAGATGACGGTTCCGTCGGGCCATGGCAGGCGCCAGGCGCGCGCATCCAGACCCGCAGCCAGGATCACCACCTGGCGCACACCGGAGTCGGCCGCGGCGAGAAAGAACTCGTCGAAAAACGCCGTCCGTGTGGCCATGAAGTCGATCATCAGCCGAATGCGGGCCCGCACCTCCGGTCCGAGTTCGACCGCCTGGGCCAGCAGCTTGGGGTCCGCGTAGACGCTCCACATGCCCTCGCCGGCGGCATCCACGAAAAGCCGCGCGAACGGGTCGTTGATGAGCGGGTTTTCGCTCTCGGTCTCGGCTGCGCGGGCCGCGGCGACACCCAGCGCGGTAGCCCCCACGCTTTGAGTGATGTCCCAGGAATCGTCGTCGGTGCGCGGCATCGCATTTCCCTTCCAGGCACGAAAGTGGGTCAGTTCCACACACTAGGCTGCTTCGCAGACACCCAGGAGAAAGGAGTCGCGATGACGCGCACGCCGCAGGAGGTATTCGCCCACCACGGAAAGGCGCTGGCCGCTGGCGACCTCGACGAGATCGTCGCCGACTACGCCGACGACGCCGTGGTGATCACGCGCGCCGGCGTCGCGCGCGGCAAGGACGGCGTCCGCAATGCCTTCGCCACACTGCTCGACGAACTACCCGACGCGGCGTGGGATCTCAAGACCCAGATCTTCGCGGGCGACATCTTGTTCCTCGAGTGGGCCGCCGACTCGGCGGTCAATCGCGTGGACGATGGCGTCGACACCTTCGTGTTCCGGGACGGAATGATCCGGGCGCAGACCCTCCACCACACCCCACAGCACACGGGGTGAACGTGGACCTGAGGGCCGTCGCGGAATGGATGTCGCGGCAGGGCCTGGGCGAGGGACCGCTGGAGGACGTGTCTGCAGTCACCGGTGGAACGCAGAACGTCATGCTGCGGTTCAGCCGGTCCGGCCGGTCCTACGTGCTGCGGCGCGGGCCGCGGCACCTGCGTCCGCGCAGCAACAGCGTGATCCTGCGCGAAACGAAAGTCCTTGCGGCACTGGCCGGTTCCGACGTGCCGCACCCGCACCTGATCGCCGCCTGCGACGACCCCGGCGTGCTCGGTGACGCCGTCTTCTACCTGATGGAGCCGATCGACGGGTTCAACGCCGGGGAGGGGCTCCCGCCGTTGCATGCGGGCGACCCCGGCGTGCGGTACCAGATGGGGCTGTCTATGGCCGATGCGCTGGCCAAGCTGGGCGCGGTCGACCACGTCGCTGTCGGGCTGGCCGATTTCGGCAAACCGGAAGGGTTTCTAGAGCGCCAGGTGCCGCGCTGGCTGTCGGAGCTGGACTCCTATCGGGAGTACGAGAACTATCCGGGCCCCGACATCCCGGGGGTCGATCGGGTCGCGGCCTGGCTGGAGTGCCGCCGTCCAAGGACCTGGACTCCCGGCATCATGCACGGCGACTACCACGCGGCCAACGTGATGTTTTCCCGCACCGGACCGGAGGTGGTCGCGATCGTCGACTGGGAAATGTGCACGATCGGCGACCCGTTGCTGGACCTCGGCTGGCTGCTGGCCACCTGGCGCCAGCCCGACGGCTCCAGCGTGTTCGGCCACGCACTGGGCGGGCAGGACGGGCTGGCCAGCACCGACGACCTGCTTGCTCGTTATGCCGCCAACACCACCCGCGACCTGTCCAACATCAGCTGGTACACGGTGCTGGCCTGCTTCAAGCTCGGCATCGTGATCGAGGGCACGCTCGCCCGGGCCTGCGCGGGCAAGGCCGAGAAGGAGGTCGGCGATCAACTCCATGCGGCCACGGTTCACCTGTTCGAACGGGCGCTGACCCTAATCGATCAATCTTGACCTACTAGCATCACGTGTCGTGGCGCGTAACCCCGAAAATCCCGACTTCTACTCCGAGCCGACCCGGGCCGCGGGTTATGGCGATTACTACGACAATTACGGCGCCGACAGCTACGGCGCCGACAACTACGGCGCCGACAACTACGGCGCCGCGCCCGAACCCCCGGAGCCCCCTACGCCGTGGTATCGCCGACCGTGGGCGTTGGTAGCGGCCGGCGCGGTCGGGGTCATACTGCTCACGCTCGTGGCCTTCGCGGTGGTCAAGCTGCTGACGGGTTCACCGACGCACGCACCCAGCACGACAACGACACCCACCACGACGACAACAACCGCACCTATCCCGACCACCACGGCGACGACCACGGCCGCGGAGCCGCCCCCGCGATATGGCGGCGGAGGCGGTGGCGCGCCGACCCAGACGGTCACCGAAACGGTCCCGCCACCGAGCAGCGACACTCCGACGACGACGGCGCCGCCGAGCACCGTCACCGTTTCGCCGAGCACCGTCACCGTTTCGCCGAGCACGGAACCCAGCACGGTCACGCAGACCGTGACCGTGCCGCCGCGCCGGGGCCCGTTCCAGGGGCCGTTCCAACCCCGCCCATAGACGGCCCCAGCCGCTGCGATATGGAGCCGGATCCAGGCGACGGACGATAGCCTTTCATGCGTGGAAGTCGGCGATTCGGTCAGACGCTCACTCGACCACTGGGAAAGGCGCGAGTGGGACCAGGCCATGCTGCATGCTTGCAACGCCGTCGATGGGACCGCGAAAAAGCGCTATCTGCAGGACGGTGTCGCGACGCGATTCAAACGCACGATCCGGGAGTCGCTGGACATTTTCGGCCTGATGGCGGCGCCGTCCGTCGACTTTGATCGCAGCCGCTTCCCGATAGCGGTGAAGTCAGATCTGCCCGACGGGCGTCCCGACATTGCCGATGTGCTGTACGGCATTCACCGGTGGAGCCACGGGCACGACGAGGACCTGCCGCACGGATTCGAGCTGACGCCCCACGGCCCCCGACCGCTGGGTGTGCAGATCTGGCGTAACGGGAAGATCCAGCTCCCCGCGGCGTCGGTGATCGGTCTTTTGGCGATCGCGGTTTTCGCGCCGGAGAACAAGGGCGAACGGATACCCGACGGCTACCAGCTCAGCTGGTTCCAGTACGAGTTCAACATCTGCCTGTGGTGGGGCTGGCAAGATCACTTCCGCGAGATCATCAGCACGGCCGGAATCGCACGAGAGGCGCTGGACTTCTCCGAGTCCTGGGACGAGTGGACACCGGTGTGATCGTCACGCCGACGTCATAC
>NZ_JAFBAT010000060.1 GCF_019247615.1 Mycobacterium sp.
TGACAAGGAAGACGGCAACCTGGCTGATTACCTGGATTCACTGCGGAGGCTCCGTGGCCTCGGCCGGCTGAGGGTGCTGCCCGGCCACGGGCCCGACCTCGCCGACCTCGAGGCCGTCGCGTATGGATACCTGACTCACCGGCACGAACGCCTGGAGCAGGTGCGCGCAGCGCTCTGGGACCTGGGCAACGAGGCCACCACGCGCGAGATCGTCGAGTACGTCTACGTCGATGTCGACGAGAAACTCTGGGACGTGGCCGAATGGTCGGTCCAGGCGCAATTGGACTATCTGCGCCGAGCCTGAAGTTTCGCAGGAGAAGTGCGAGTACGGGCCTGCGAGGTTACAGGCTGAACGCAAGCCAAGCTAACGCGCGCGGTGTCGGATCTCGCTCGGTTGCGCCCGGGCTTCGCGCGCGCTTGATCGGATTGTTCGGCTCCTCCGCTTACCTCGCTCGGCGGGCCAGCCTCTCGGAGTCCGAGATCAGCACGCTCTTGCCCTCGAGACGGATCCAGCCGCGGTGGGCGAAGTCGGCGAGCGCCTTATTCACGGTTTCCCGGGATGCGCCCACCAGCTGGGCGATCTCCTCCTGGGTCAGGTCGTGGGTGACCCGCATCGCGCCACCCTCCTGGGTGCCGAAGCGCTGGGCGAGTTGCAGCAGCTGCTTGGCCACCCGTCCCGGCACGTCGGTGAAGATCAGGTCGGCCAGGTTGTTGTTGGTCCTGCGCAGCCGTCGGGCGAGTACCCGCAGCAGCTGCTCGGCGATCTCGGGACGATCCGAGATCCACGCGCGCAGCGCGTCGCGGTCCATCGACACCGCCCGGACCTCGGTAATGGTGGTCGCACTGGAAGTCCGCGGGCCCGGGTCGAAGATTGACAATTCGCCGAACATGTCGGACGGGCCCATGATCGTCAGCAGGTTCTCCCGACCGTCCGGTGACCGGCGCCCGATCTTGACCTTGCCCGAGACGATGATGTACAGCCGATCACCCGGCTCCCCCTCCGCGAAGACCGTGTGTCCCCGGGGGAAGTCGACCGGTTGCAGTTGCTTGGTCAGTGCGGCGACTGCGCTGGGCTCAACCCCTTGGAAGATTCCTGCCCGTGCCAGGATCTCGTCCACGTTGCCTCTTCAGCTTTCCAATTATGTTTGTGGGCGTGGCGCCCGATGTGTCCAACGTGTCACGCTACACACGATTGACGTGTATAGCCCCCCTTAATTGCGGATTGACACGCGGGCGCGTGTTGGATCGCATCGGGAAACCGCCCTCACCGCGACCGTCTAGACCCCTGGCGAAGATGACTTCGGGCCGGTGCCTGCCGCCGTACGATCCCGGCACCGGCAACTCGGCCAGCAACTGAGCCTGGCGCCGATGTAGGTATTCCAGCGCCTCCGGCATACCTTCCCGGGCCAGGGTGTGCACGTCCACGGCCTCCGCGAGCTCCAGAAACTCATCGACGTCGGTCGCCGTGACGGTGGTGTGGGCGAGGTCCCTTTCCAGCCGCCCCAGGCCGTGCGCGGCGAGCATCAAAATGCCCGGCACGCAGGCCACCAGCAACCACGACACCAGGAGAGTAAACATGGCCTTGAATAGCCACGAGGTCTCGGCGAGATCACGAAATCAGTACTCTGTGGTAGGTGACAGCGGCAAAGCCCCCCGGACGCACGAACACCGCGACGACCGCGCCCGGGGGCGCAGCCGCTCGCCGCCTCGCACAGGAAACGCGAGCCGGCTTGGTGCGACGGGCGCGGCGGATGAATCGTGTACTGGCCCAGGCCTTTCCGGACGCGCACTGCGAACTGGACTTCACGACGCCGCTGGAGCTGACGGTGGCCACCATCCTGTCGGCGCAGAGCACTGACAAACGCGTCAACCTGACGACGCCGGCGTTGTTTAAGCGATACCGGTCGGCCCTCGATTATGCCCAGGCGGATCGCGCGGAACTCGAAGAGCTCATCCGACCCACCGGCTTCTTCCGCAACAAGGCCGCGTCGCTCATCGGCCTCGGGCAGGCGCTGGTCGAACGGTTCGACGGTGAGGTGCCGGCCACGCTGGACGAATTGGTGACGCTGCCCGGCGTCGGACGCAAGACCGCCAACGTCATCTTGGGCAACGCCTTCGGCGTTCCCGGCATCACCGTCGACACTCATTTCAAGCGGCTGGTGAACAGGTGGCGGTGGACCGCTGAGGAGGACCCCGTCAAGATCGAGCACGCGGTCGGCGATTTGATCGAGCGTCGCGAATGGACGATGTTGAGCCACCGAGTGATCTTTCACGGCCGCCGCGTCTGCCATGCCCGCAAACCGGCGTGCGGTGTCTGCGTGCTCTCGAACGACTGCCCCTCCTTCGGCCTCGGCCCCACCGAACCGTTGCTCGCCGCGCCGCTTGTGCAGGGGCCCGAAACCGAGCATTTGCTGGCCCTCGCGGGGCTATAGCACCGGGGCAGGGGATTTTGACCGGGAAGACCCGCTGGACGATCGCGATATTGGCGGTGGTGGCGGCGCTGACGGCCGCGCTGGTGGCCCAGTTGCGCGACACTCACCCATCGGCGACGACCGCGACGATGCCCGCACCGTCCGCCCGCGATCATCGCGACGCCGATACGCCGGCCGCGCTGGCAGGTCCACGGCAGCGAGCCGACCTGGCGCCCTGCCCCGCCGCCGGAGACGGCGCCGGGCCCGCGCCACTGCGTGGCGTGACGGTCGAATGCGCCGCCGACGGTTCGGCCGTCGACGTCGCGCGCGTGCTGGCCGGTCACCGGGTGGTCCTGAACCTATGGGCGTATTGGTGCGCGCCGTGCGCGGCGGAACTCCCCGCGATGGCCGAGTATCAGCGGCGGGTCGGGCCGGAGGTGATGGTCATGACGGTGCATCAGGACGAGAACGAGGAGGCCGCCTTACTCCGGTTGGCGGACTTGGGCGTTCGCCTGCCGACGCTGCAGGACGGTCGTCGCCGGATCGCTGCGGCCCTGCGCGTGGTAAATGTGATGCCCGCGACGGTGATCCTGCGGCCGGACGGTAGCGTTGCGCAGACGCTTGCGCGGCCGTTCGCCAGCGCCGACGAGATCGCCGCGGCGGTCGGACATGATGCGTGATGAGAGGCCGGTGCAGGCCCGAGTCAGGGAGGTGCCGGTGAGCGATAAGCCCGCCGCGCCCACCGGGGGCCCCACCGGCGCGCGGGGGGCGATTGCCCTCACGCCTGAGCGTTGCCCCTCTTGGTTACGCCCGCTGGTCGACAACATCGGTCAGATCCCCGAGGCGTATCGGCACCGGCTGCCCGCCCCCGTGCTGGCCATGGTGACCGCGGCCAAGGCCGCGTCCTCGTTGGCATCGTTGCGCGGTGAAGACCGCGAGGCCGCAGTTCTCGTGCTGTTCTCGGGCCCGGAGTCCGGACCGGCTGATGGGGGCGTGCCCGACGATGCTGACCTTCTGCTGACCGTGCGGGCCTCGACGTTGCGCCACCACGCCGGTCAGGCGGCGTTTCCCGGCGGCGCGTCCGATCCCACCGACGACGGTCCGGTGGCCACCGCCCTGCGCGAGGCGCGCGAAGAAACGGGGATCGACGTCAGCAGGCTGCATCCACTGGTCACACTGGAGCGGACGTTCATCGCGCCTTCACGGTTCCACGTGGTCCCCGTGCTGGCCTACTCGCCGGATCCCGGGCCGGTGGCCGTTGTCGACGAAACCGAAACGGCGATCGTCTCGCGGGTGCCGGTGCGCGCCTTCATCAATCCGGAGAACCGGTTGATGGTGTACCGCGGCAACCTGGGCCGGCGCTGGGCCGGGCCCGCGTTCCTGTTGAACCAGATGCTGGTCTGGGGATTCACTGGCCAGGTGATCTCTGCCGTGCTCGACGTCGCCGGCTGGGCCCTGCCGTGGGACACCACCGACATCCGCGAGCTGGACGATGCGATGATGCTGGTCGGCGAGTCAGGTCGGCGCCGATGAACTCGATGACCCCGTCGCAGTGGCTGGATATCGCCGTCCTCGCCGTCGCCTTCATCGCGGCCATCTCGGGCTGGCGTTCGGGTGCGCTGGGCTCCCTGCTCTCGTTCGTCGGTGTGTTGCTCGGCGCGATCGCGGGTGTACTGCTGGCGCCGCACATCGTCAGCCACATCGTCGCTCCCCGCGCCAAACTGTTCGCGGCGCTGTTCTTGATCCTGGCGCTGGTCGTCGTCGGTGAGGTCGCCGGTGTGGTGCTGGGGCGTGCCGTCCGCGGCGCGATCCGCAGCCGCACGATTCGTAACGTCGACTCGATCATCGGAGTGGGGGTTCAGCTCATCGTCGTGTTGACCGCGGCCTGGTTGTTGGCGACGCCCCTGACCCAGTCCAAGGACCAGCCCGAGCTGGCGGCCGCGGTCCGGGGATCGCGGGTGCTCGCCCGCGTCAACGAGGTCGCGCCCCCGTGGCTGAAGACCGTGCCCAAGCGCCTGTCGGCGCTGCTGAACACCTCCGGGCTGCCAGCGGTGCTGGAACCGTTCAGCCGAACACCGGTGATTCCGGTCGCATCCCCGGATCCCGCGCTGGCCAATAACCCGGTCGTCCTGTCCGTCGCGCCGAGCGTCGTCAAGGTCCGCAGCCTGGCGCCGAGCTGCCAAAAGGTCTTGGAGGGCAGTGGTTTCGTGGTGGCCCGCGACCGGGTGATGACCAACGCGCACGTGGTCGCGGGATCAAACAGCGTGCAGGTCTATGCCAGCGGCAGTCCTCTTGACGCCACCGTGGTGGACTACGACCCGTCGGTCGACATCGCGATCCTGGCCGTGCCGAACTTGCCGCCGGCTCCGCTGGCCTTCGCCCAGGGAGAGGCAAAGAGCGGCGAAAACGTTGTGGTGATGGGCTATCCGGGCGGCGGCAACTTCACCGCCACCCCGGCCAGGATTCGCGAGGCCATCAGGCTCAGTGGGCCCGACATCTATCGGGATCCCGCACCCGTCACCCGCGACGTGTACACCATCAGAGCCAATGTGGAACAAGGGAATTCGGGCGGACCGCTGATCGACCTGAACGGTAACGTGCTCGGGGTGGTGTTCGGCGCGGCCGTCGACGACCCCGACACCGGCTTCGTGTTGACGGCCGACGAGGTGGCCGGCCAGCTGTCCAAGATCGGTAACACCGCGCAGGTGACCACCGGGGCCTGCGTCAGCTGACCGGGCACCCGTGCACGTTCTCCAAGAACCGCGTCAGGTGCCTGTTGATTTCTTCGGGTGCCTCTTCGTGGCTGAAATGCCCCGCACCCGTTATCGATACGTACCGTCCCCCGGGGGCGTAGCGCTGGGTGCGGTCGACCGGGTCGGCAAGCACGTAGGGATCGGCGTCACCACGTAGGTGCAGCGACGGGATACCCAGCTGTGTGGACATCGATCGCATGAAGCGCCGGCCTTCGCCGCGGATCTGGCTGCGCACCGCCCAGCGCTGGTATTCCAGGGCGCAGTGAGCCGCGGCCGGGATCCGGATGGCTGTTCGCAGGTAACCGACGGTTTGGGAAAAGTCTTCGGAGACAACCCATTTGGCGCAACTCCGACTTCGGACCAGGCGCTCGATCTCTGCGGCGTTGTCTCGGGTCAGCACGCGCTCCGGCCAGATAGGCACTTGATACTGCAGCAACGTCGGCAGCAGGGCGTAACCCTGATCGCGCCGCGTCAGCGTGGACCGTCGCAGTGCCGCCGGGTGCGGCGAGCTGATCAATGCGATGGCACGCACCAGCCGCGAATGCAGCACCGCGGTGGCCCAGCAGGCCAGCCCGCCGTCCGCGTGGCCGACCAGCGTTGCCGACGAGTGCCCGAGTGCGCGAATGAGCCCGGCGGTGTCACCGGCGAGCGTCCAACCGTCGTATCCCCGGGGCGGCTTGTCGCTGCCGCCGTAGCCTCGCAGGTCCACCGCGACCACCCGCGTCCCGGTCAGACCGCGCAGCTGATGACGCCAGGACCACCAGAACGAGCCGAAACCATGCAGCAGGATCACCAGCGGCCGGGCCGTGGCCGGCGCGCCCGCGTCTCGGCCGGCCGGCCGAGCCTCGACGACGTGAAAGCGGATCCCGTTGGCGTGCACGTCCAGATGCCGCCATGGCCCGTCGATGCGGGTCATCGACGGATCTGGTGCCGCCATCTACCAACCCGAGCGATCGGCGGTAGCGTCGCTTTCGGGCTTTTCCTCAGCGCCGCGTGCGGCCGTCAGCTGCTTCTCCGCGGCGGCGGCCTTCTCGTGGCCCGGCGTCAGCGCGGTGCGGGTCTCCTTGACCGATTCGATCGTCTGTCGGGGGCCCCTTATCCGGCGCACCTTCAGAAACCCCAACAGCCCCAGCACGGCCCCGACCACCACCATGATCGCGAACACGATGAGGAAAGCCACCCAGCGCCAGAGCCAGGTGTCGAGTAGCTCGGCGAGAAAGAAGAAGAAAAAGAACGTGGAGTAGAACAGCACCACCAGCGCGGCGATGAAGTAGACGCTGCCGGTCAGGCCCTTCTTGACGTCCCTGGTGATCTCCGCGCGGGCCAGTTCGACCTCCGCGCGCACCAGGGTGGACATCTGAGTGGTCGCGTCCTTGATCAGGTCGCCGATCGACGGCTCGCCAGCCCTGGCGTGTGGGTCGGCCAGCGGAATCGTGGTCAGGGTGCTGGGCACGCCGTTGGTGCGGTCGACTTTGCTCACAGACGGTCCTCTCGGTCGATTGCCCGGCTCGCGGTTTATGTTGCCATGCTGCGCGGGGGCAGACGAGGGCACCGACCTGAGCGACCGGGACACGATAGCCGACTAGACTGACCGGGCTGCTCGGGATGTTTGACCGGTTGATGGGGGTGTTGCTGTGCAGACGGCCCACCGTTGCTACACGGCGGCGGTGGCAGCCGTGCTGGTAGCCGTCGCGGGCATGCCCGCCAACAGCGCGGCCGCCGATGACAGGGTCCCGCTGGGCGGCGGCGCGGGCATAGTCGTCAACGGGGACGCCATGTGCACCCTGACGACGATCGGCAACGACTCGGCCGGCGAGCTGATCGGATTCACCTCCGCACACTGCGGCGGACCCGGCGCGAACGTCGCAGCCGAGGCCGCGCAGAACAGGGGAACTCTGGGCACCATGATCGCGGGCAACGACACCCTCGACTATGCGGTGATCAGATTCGACCCGGCCCGGGTGGCGCCCGTGGCCACCTACAACGGGTTCACGATCAACGGCCTCGGACCGGATCCGGCCTTCGGTCAGGTCGCCTGCAAGCAGGGCCGGACGACCGGCAATTCGTGCGGGGTCACCTGGGGACCGGGCCAGGACCCGGGCACCATCGTCATGCAGGTCTGTGGCCAACCGGGCGACTCCGGTGCGCCGGTGACCGTCAACAGCCTGCTGGTCGGGATGATCCACGGGGCCTTCAGCGACAACCTGCCGAGCTGCATCATCAAATACATCCCGCTGCACACGCCGGCGGTGGTGCAGTCGTTCAACGCGATCATGGCCGACATCAACACCAAGCACCGGCCCGGCGCGGGATTCGTGCCGCTGGCGGCCTAACGAATCGGCCTAACGTCACGCCAAAGCGCCACGGGCGCCCTACTTTGCGGCCCTGATCGCGTCGAACACCCCGGGATCGAGCAGCGTCGAGGTGTCACCCAGGTCGCGGTTTTCGGCGACATCGCGCAACAGCCTGCGCATGATCTTGCCGCTGCGGGTTTTGGGCAACTCGGGTACCACGTGGATCTCACGCGGCTTGGCGATGGGGGAGATCTCCCGGGCAACCTCGGCACGCAGTTCGTCGACGATGCCCTCATGCACGTCGTATTCGGCGCACAACACGACGAACGCGCAGATGGCTTGACCCGTGGTCTCGTCGGCCTTCGCCACCACCGCGGCCTCGGCCACACCGGAATGGCCGACGAGCGCCGACTCCAATTCGGCGCTCGAGAGCCGGTGCCCCGACACGTTCATCACATCGTCGATGCGGCCCACCACCCAGACCGCACCGTCGCGGTCGTAGTAGGCGCTGTCACCGGCGAAGTACCAGCCCTGCTCGGCGAACCTCGACCAGTAGGTCTCCACGTAGCGTTCCGGGTCGCCCCAGATTCCCCGCAGCATGGAGGGCCACGGCCGGTCCAAGACCAGGTAGCCGGTGACGTGTTCTTCCTTATGGACGGTTGGTGTCAGTTCATCGCCGTGGTCGTCGACGATCTTGGCCGAGATGCCCGGCAGCGGCCTCATCGCCGAACCCGGTTTGGCCGCGGTGATTCCGGGCAGCGGGGAGATCATCGCCGCGCCCGTTTCGGTCTGCCACCATGTGTCCACGATCGGCAGGCTCTCGGCGCCGATCACCTTGCGGTACCACCGCCACGCTTCCGGATTGATCGGCTCGCCGACCGTCCCCAGCAGGCGCAGACTGGACAGGTTGTGCGCGTCGGCGATCTCCCGCCCCCACTTCATGAACGTCCGGATGAGCGTGGGCGCGGTGTAATAGATTGTCACGCCGTACTTTTCGATGATCTCGAAATGCCGGTGCTGAGTGGGCGAGTCGGGCGTGCCCTCGTAGAGCACCTCGGTGACCCCGTTGGACAGCGGACCGTAGACCCCGTAGGTGTGACCCGTGACCCAGCCGATGTCCGCGGTGCACCAAAAAACGTCTTTCTCCGGCTTGATGTCGAAGATGTAGTAGTGCGTGTAGGAACACTGGGTCAGGTAGCCGCCGCTGGTGTGCACAATGCCCTTCGGCTTGCCTGTGGTACCCGAGGTGTACAGCAGGAATAGCGGCTGCTCGGCGCCGAACGGCTGCGGAGTGTGCTCGGCGGCCGCGGAGTCGACGACGTCGTGCCACCACAGGTCGCGGTCCTCGTCCCAGGACACGTCAATTCCGGTGCGGCGCACCACCAGAACCCGCTCGACGGAACTGTCGGGATCCGCGAGGGCCTCGTCGGCCGCGTTCTTGAGCGGCGCGGGCTGGCCGCGGCGGAACTGGCCGTCGCTGGTGATCAGCAGCTTGGCCTGGGCGTCGGCGATGCGCGCCCGCAACGCCTTAGCGGTGAAACCGGCGAACACGACGCTGTGCATGATGCCCAGGCGCGCACAGGCGAGCATCGCTATCACCGCCTCGGGAATCAACGGCAGGTAGATCGCGACGCGGTCGCCGGCGACCAGGCCGAGGTCGGTCAGCGCGTTGGCCGCCTTGCACACTTCGGTCTGCAGCTCGGCGTAGGTCAGGCTGCGGCTGTCGCCCACGGGCTCGCCCTCCCAGTGGATGGCGACCCGATCCCCGAGGCCGGCCTCCACGTGGCGATCCACGCAGTTGTAGGCGACGTTGAGCTTGCCGTCGGCGAACCACTTCGCGAAGGGCGCCTGCGACCAGTCCAGGGTCTCGGTGAACGGCGTCGACCATGCGAGCCGGTTGGCTTGTTTGCCCCAAAACGCCAGCCAGTCGTGCTCGGCCTCGCGGTACAGGTCCTCGCCGGCGTTGGCCTGCTCGGCGAACTGCGCCGGCGGCGGATACGAGGACGGCCCTTCGGTGTGGGTGGCGGTCACTGGTTTCCTCCTGGTGTCGAGGCTCGTCAACCGTCAGTGAGCCTAGACCTTCGAAGTGAAAAGCGGCTCGCGAGCCTCAAGGCCAAGCCTGTCCCGGTACCGGATAATTGCCGGTGTGCCCGGACCCCACGGATAGCCAGCACGGCGAGCTACCTGGGCGGCCTGCCGCCCGACGTCGACGTGCCGCAGGTGCACCCCGTCACGGGCGCCGCGTCGTAGGGTCGGATGCCATGCGCTGGATGCGGGCCGCGGTGAACCCGCTGGCCCCACTAGCCGCCGCGATGTTGGTGTTGACGATGCTGACCGGTTGTGGCGGCGGGGTCCTCGGCCCCGAACTGGTGGTGGTCAATGGCGCCGAACCGCCCAACCCGCTGATTCCCACCGGCACCAATGACAGCCACGGCGGACGGATCATCGACCGGATCTTCGCCGGCCTGATGTCCTATGACGCGGCCGGCAATCCCTCGCCGGAGGTGGCCCAGTCGATCGAGAGCACCGACAACGTCACCTATCGCATCACCCTCAAGCCCGGCTGGCGATTCACCGACGGCTCATCGGTGACCGCCCGCTCGTTCGTCGACGCGTGGAACTATGGGGCCCTGAGCACCAATGCTCAACTGCAGCAGAGCTTTTTCAGCACGATCGACGGATTCGACGACGTTTCCGGCGCGACTGGCGACGGAAAGCCAAGGGCGGCAACGATGTCGGGGCTCCATGTGGTGAACGACCTGGAGTTCACCGTTCGGCTCAAGGCGCCGAACATCGACTTCGTCCTGAGCCTGGCGTTCAGCCCGTTCTATCCACTGCCGGACGCGGCTTTTCGGGACATGGCCGGGTTCGGCCGGCACCCGATCGGCAATGGCCCCTACAAGCTGGCCGACGGTCCGGACGGGCCGGCCTGGGAGCACAATGTCCGGATCAACCTACGGCCCAATCCCGACTACCACGGCAACCGCAAGCCCCGCAACAAGGGGCTGAGGTTCGAGTTCTACTCGAACCTGGACACGGCGTACGCCGATCTGCTTTCGGGCAATCTCGATGTGCTGGACACGATTCCGCCCAGCGCACTGCCGGTGTACCGGCGGGATCTCGGCGACAAGGCCGTCGCCGGACCCGCCGCGGTGAACCAGAGCCTCGACACTCCGTTGCGGCTGCCGCATTTCGGCGGCGAGGAGGGCCGGCTGCGCCGCCTCGCGTTGTCGGCCGCCATCAACCGCCCGCAGATCTGTCAGCAGATCTTCGTCGGCACTCGCAGTCCCGCGCGCGACTTCACCGCCCGCTCGTTACCCGGGTTCGACCCGAACCTGCCGGGCAATGATGCACTGGACTTCAATCCCGATCTTGCGCGGCGCCTCTGGTCGCAGGCCAACGCCCTCTCACCGTGGAGCGGCCGCTATGCGATCGCTTACAACGCCGACTCCGAGCACCGGGACTGGGTGGACGCCGTAGCGAACAGCATCAAGAACGTCCTCGGCATCGACGCGGCGGGCGCGCCTCAGCCGACTTTCGCCGGTTTCCGCACGGCGATCACCGACCACACGATCGCGACCGCATTTCGTGCCGGGTGGCAGGGCGACTACCCGTCGATGATCGAGTTCCTCGGCCCCTTGTTCGTCACCGGCGCGGGATCCAACGACGTCGGCTACTCCAGCGCGGCGTTCGACGGCGCGCTGGCCGCGGCCCAAGAAGCGTCCAGCCCGCAGCGGGCCGAGGCGCTGGCCAACGATGCGCAGCGAATCCTGCTGCACGACATGCCGATCGTCCCGCTTTGGGACTACATCAGCGTTGTCGGATGGTCGCCTCAGGTGAGCGCCGTCACGGTCACGTGGAACGGCCTGCCCGATTACGAGAACATCGTCAAGGCCTAAGAGATGGGTTGGTACATCGCGCGCCGCATCGCGATCATGGTGCCCGTCTTCATCGGTGCCACGCTGCTGATCTATGGCATGGTTTTCCTGCTGCCGGGCGACCCGGTGGCGGCCATGGCCGGCAACCGGCCGCTGACACCCGCGGTGGCCGCCCAACTGCGCGCGCGCTACCACCTCGACGATCCGTTCATCGTGCAGTACCTGCGTTACGTGGGAGGCGTGCTGCGCGGCGACCTTGGGCGTTCGTATTCGGGTCTTCCGGTCAGCGACGTTCTGGCCCATGCCTTTCCGGTCACCTTCCGGCTGGCGATGATCGCGCTGGTCGTTGAGGCGGTGCTGGGCGTCGGCTTCGGGGTGGTCGCCGGCCTGCGCCAGGGCGGCCTCTTCGACTCCACCGTCCTCATGGCGGGCCTGATCGTCATCGCGACGCCGATTTTCGTCCTGGGTTTCCTGGCCCAGTTCGTGTTCGGGGTGCGCCTGGGGATCGCGCCGGTGACGGTAGGGCAACGGGCGACGTTCGCGCGCTTGCTGTTGCCCGGGATCGTCTTGGGTTCCGTGTCTTTCGCCTACGTCGTGCGGCTGACGCGGTCCTCGGTGGCCGCCAATGCGCACGCCGACCATGTCCGCACCGCGACCGCCAAAGGGTTGTCCCGGCCGCGGGTGGTGGCGGTGCACATCCTGCGGAATTCGCTCATCCCGGTGGTCACCTTCCTCGGCGCCGATCTGGGGGCGCTTATGGGCGGAGCCATCGTGACCGAGGGCATCTTCAACATCCATGGCGTCGGCGGTGTGCTGTATCAAGCGGTGACCCGGCAAGAGGCGCCGACGGTGGTGTCGATCGTGACGGTCCTGGTGCTGATCTATCTGGTCACCAACCTGGCGGTGGACCTGCTGTATGCCGTCCTCGATCCGCGGATCCGGTATGGCTGAGCGACATGGGTTTTGGCGCGACGCCTGGCGTGGGCTGCGCCGACGCCCAAAGTTCGTCATCGCTGCGACCATGATCCTGCTGATCCTCGTGGTCGCGGTGTTTCCGGGGTTGTTCACCGCGGCCGATCCTGCCTACGCCGATCCCGCCCAGAGTCTGCGTCCGCCGTCGGCCTCTCACTGGTTCGGCACGGACCTACAGGGCCACGACATCTACAGTCGCACCGTGTACGGCGCGCGGGCCTCGGTGACCGTGGGCCTGGGCGCCACGCTGATCGTGTTGGTCGTCGGCGGCGCGCTGGGCGCGTTGGCCGGCTTCTACGGTGGCTGGCTCGACGCCGTGGTTTCGCGGATCACCGACGTGTTCTTCGGGTTGCCCTTGTTGTTGGCCGCCATCGTCCTCATGCAGGTGCTGCAACACCGCACGGTGTGGACGGTGGTCGGCATCCTCGCCCTGTTCGGCTGGCCGCAGCTGGCCAGGATTGCCCGTGGCGCGGTGCTTCAGGTGCGGGCCAGCGACTACGTGCTTGCCGCTGAAGCGCTGGGGCTGAGCAGGTTTCAAATCCTCCTGCGGCACGCGGTACCGAACGCGCTGGGTCCGGTGATCGCGACGGCCAGCATCGCCCTCGGTCTGTTCATCGTCAGCGAGGCCACGCTGTCCTACCTGGGCGTCGGCCTGCCGCCGTCGGTGGTCTCCTGGGGCGGCGATATCAACCTCGCGCAGGCGCGGCTGCGGTCCGGCTCGCCGATCCTCTTCTTTCCCGCCGGCGCACTCGCGATCACGGTGTTGGCCTTCATGGTGCTGGGCGACGCGTTGCGCGACGCGCTTGACCCGGCCTCACGCGAATGGCGGGCATGAGCACGCGACGGGCGCCGCTGCTGTCGGTCGAAGCGCTGCACGTCAGGTTCGGCGACCATGCGGCGGTTCGGGGCGTCGACTTGACCGTGCTTCCGGGCCAGACCGTGGCCGTCGTGGGGGAATCGGGATCGGGGAAATCCACCACGGCCGCGGCGATTCTCGGGCTGCTGCCGCTCGGCGGGCGAATTGCCAACGGGCGCATCGTCTTCGATGGTGCGGACATCGCGTCGTTGCACGGCAGGTCCGGTCGAACGACGATGCGCTCGGTCAGGGGCCGTCACATCGGCTACATACCTCAGGACCCGATGACCCACCTCAACCCCGTCTGGAAGGTCGGCTTCCAGGTCCGGGAAGCATTGCGCGCCAACGCCGGGGGCCGCAAGCCACGACAGCGCGTACTGGAGCTGCTCGCCGATGCCGGCATGCCGGACCCGGCGAAGCAGGCCGAAAGATATCCGCACCAACTTTCCGGCGGCATGTGCCAGCGTGCCCTGATCGCGATCGGGCTGGCGGGCCGGCCGAAGCTGCTCATCGCCGACGAGCCGACTTCCGCGCTGGACGTCACCGTGCAGCGCCAGGTGCTCGATCATCTGCAGCGACTTACCGGCGAATTGGGAACGGCGCTGCTGCTGATCACCCACGACCTGGCGCTGGCCGCCGAACGGGCGGAGTCCGTTGTCGTGATGCATCGCGGAGCGGTGGTGGAATCCGGTGCAGCGCAATCTATCCTGCGCACCCCGCAACATGAGTACACCCGACGGCTAGTGGCCGCCGCCCCGTCGCTGGTTTCGAGGAACCCGGCGCGGAACCGGTCGCGGGCACCGAGCCAACCGTCCGACGATATTCTCGCCGCCTCGGAGCTGACCAAGGTGTACCGGGAGTCGCGCGGAGTGCCGTGGCGGCGGGCGGAGTTTCGCGCCGTCGACGGTGTGTCGTTTCGGCTGCGACGGGGGAGTGCGCTGGCGATCGCGGGAGAATCGGGTTCCGGTAAGTCGACACTTGCGCGGATGGTGTTGGGGCTGCTGCAACCCACTTCTGGCGCCGTGGTTTTCGACGGCGCTCAGATCGGCCAACTGGACCGCAAGCAGGCGATGGCCTTTCGCCGCCGAGTGCAGCCGGTGTTCCAAAACCCGTACAGCAGTTTGGATCCCATGTATTCGGTGTTTCGTGCCATCGAGGAGCCGCTGCGGATACATCGCGTCGGGGGCCGCAAACGGCGCGAGCAGACGGTGCGCGAACTCATCGACCACGTGGCCCTGCCGTCGTCGGTGTTGGGGCGGCTGCCCCGTGAGTTGTCGGGCGGTCAACGCCAGCGCGTCGCCATCGCCCGGGCGCTCGCGCTGCGGCCCGACGTGCTGGTGTGCGACGAGGCCGTCTCGGCGCTCGACGTCCTGGTGCAGGCGCAGATTTTGGATCTGCTGGCCGAGCTGCAGGCCGACCTGGGCCTGACGTACTTGTTCATCAGCCACGACCTGGCCGTGATCCGCCAGATCGCCGACGACGTCCTGGTCATGCGCGCGGGCCGGGTGGTGGAGCAGGCGCCCACCGAAGAGCTGTTCACCCGGCCCGCCCACGAGTACACCCGTCAGTTGCTGGACGCCATACCGCGCCCGTCCGAACGAGGGATAGGTTGACCACCCGTGACCGCTGACCCGCTGGGCCCCCTGATGGATCTGCCCGGCGTCGCCGAGGCCAGCGACCGGGCCCGCGACGCGCTCGGCCGCGCCCACCGCCACCGGGCCAATCTGCGGGGCTGGCCGGTCACCGCGGCCGAAGCCGCGTTGCGGGCCGCCCGCGCCTCGTCGGTGCTGGACGGCGGCCCCGTACGACTGGACGATCTTGCGGAGCACGCCTCGCCGAACGGGGGGGTCAGGGACCCGGTGTTCGGCGGAGCGCTGCGGGTGGCCCAGGCGCTAGAGGGCGGTGGCGGTCCGCTGATCGGAGTCTGGCGGCGCGCACCGCTGCAGGCGCTGGCCCGGCTGCACGTGTTGGCGGCGGCCGACCAGGTCGACGACGATCAGCTGGGCCGCCCGCGGGCCGCCGCCGACGTCGGGCCGCGCCTGGAGTTGCTGGCCGGATTGGTCACCGGCCGCACGCGTGCGCCCGCGCCGGTGCTGGCCGCCGTCGCCCACGGAGAGTTGCTCACGCTCAAGCCGTTCGGCAGCGCGGACGGCGTCGTGGCCCGCGGCGTGTCGCGACTGGTCACCATCGCGAGCGGATTGGATCCCCACGGACTGGGTGTGCCCGAGGTGAGTTGGATGCGCCAGCCCACGGATTACCGCGAGGCCGCTCGCGGGTTCGCCGACGGCACGCCCGCCGGTGTGGGCGCGTGGGTGGTGCTGTGCTGCCGGGCGATGCGGGCCGGCGCCCAGGAGGCGATTTCGATCGCCGAATCGTTGCCGAGTCGATAGCTGGATCGGTAGCTGCGAGCTTCCAAACGCCGACCGGAATGACGGTCCCGCAATGTAAAGCGGGCGACGTCCCGAATGTCTCGGTCCGCCGCCCGCTAACACGGAACCCGGTTACCAAGCGTGCATTCGTGGGCTGCGTGGGTCGGCCTCGGCGATCTTGCGAAGCTTCCGGCTGCAACCCCGCCCAAAGGGCCGTCGACACTTTCCGCTTTTCCGCAATTACGCAGGCCCGCAACACTTTTGCCATTATCGCGGCTATGACTCCGCGTGGGTGCCGGGTACCGTGCCTGGGCGCCCGGGTCGGGAGATCGATCCTTCTCTTCCGGATCGACCTTGGCCTCACCGGGCTTCCGTGGTTCCTTTGTACTCCTCGACCCTTAACACAGCAAGGCCCAATCAGGCGAAAGTTGCGAAGGTGGCCAGGGTGGCGCCGATATTTCGTTTGCTGGCTTCCGGTCTGAGCAACGCGAAGCAGTCCTGTCGCTAGAACGCGAAGCGGCGCAGCAACGAGTAGGTGACCGCGCCGGCGGCCAGCGCGGAGACGGCCACCGCGGCGGTGGTCGCGATGGCGGCGCCCGACGGTGCCGGAATGCGGTCGCGCAGCGACACCGGACGGGAAAACATCAGGACGGGCCAGCCGCGCTCGCCGGCTTCCTTGCGCAGCGCGCGATCCGGATTAACCACGCTCGGATGGCCGACTGCGTCGAGCATCGGTAGATCGGTGATCGAGTCGGAGTAGGCGTAGCAGTGTTCCAGCGGGTAGCCCTCGCGGGCGGCCAGCTCGCGGATCGCCTGAACCTTGCCCTCGCCGTAGCAGTAGAACCCGACCTCGCCCGTGTACCTGCCGTCCGCGACGATCATGCGCGTCGCCATCGCATGGGTGGCACCCAGCGCCCGGGCGATCGGCGCGACGATTTCCTCTCCGGACGCCGAGACCACCACGACGTCACGGCCGCACAGTTTGTGCGCCGCGATCAGGTCCGCCGCCTCGGCGAACACCAGCGGCGTGACGATGTCGTGGAGCGTTTCGTTGACGATCGACTTGACCTGTTCGACGTCCCAACCGGTGCACATGTTGGTCATGTGGGCACGCATTCGGTCCATTTGGTCATGATCGGCGCCGGAGAGCAGAAAGATGAACTGCGCGTAGCTCGACTTGAGCACGGCGCGCCGGTTGAGCAGTCCCTGGTTGAAGAACGGTTTGCTGAAAGCGAGGGTGCTGGACTTGGCGATGATCGTCTTGTCCAGGTCGAAGAAGGCGGCGGTGCGGGCGCGAGGTGCGGTGGTTGCAGCTGTTTCCGGTGTGGTTTCCTGCTGCGCGGCCGAGTCGGGGACGGTCACCGACCCAGCATAGGTCGGTTGCCTGCCAGCGCCGCGACCGTACGGCCAAGCGGCGGCTCAGCATGCGTGGGGCCGGCGTGACCGACGGTGTTTTAGCGGCTCAAGCAGTTTTTTGGAATGAATCGCCACTTGCGTAAATGCGGACTGTCATGTGTATAGTAAGCATTACTCGGCCTGAGCCGAGGGTGTATCAGCCCGACCCCCCGGGGCTGATACACGACGACCCTCGCCTCCTCCCCCCCTGGCGGGGGTCGTCCCTTTTCCGGGGTAGGTTTCCCAGGTTTTCGTCGGTCGTCCACGGTTCGCGCCGCGCGCCGCGCGTTGCGGGAAATCTGTGATCCGTGTGCTGGGCGGGCCTCGACTCGACGCGTTGTGCACACCCGCGTCTCTATCCACAAATCCAGCTTTGGGACTGGTGTCCCAAGGTCACGGCCCGGCAAGGTGGCTGAGTGACCAGCAGCGCCGGCATCTCAGCGAGCGGTACCTCGGCCGCGTCAGCGGTGGTGTTGGCGGCCTTGGCCGATCCGGAATTGCGTGACGAGTTCGACCGGGTGGCCGCGGCCGTAGGTGTCCGGGTCGTTCATGTCGGCGGGTCTGGCTTGAGTCGCAAGTTCTGGTCGGCGGCCGCCGCGGTCGTGCTGGATGAGTCCGCGGCGGATCACTTCGCGAAGGCCGCGCTGCCGCGGCGCGCGCACGTCAGTGTGCTGACGGTCGCCGAACCCGGGACGGCGACGTGGGTGGCCGCCGTCGCGGTCGGTGCGCAACACGTGTTGCGGCTGCCCGACCAGGAGCGCGAACTGGTCGGAGAACTCGCCGATGCCGGTGAACAGTTGCGCGAGCAGGGGCTGCGTGGCGAGGTCGTCGCCGTGATCGGCGGCTGCGGCGGGGCGGGGGCTTCGTCGCTTGCGGTCGCCGTGGCACACACCGCCGCCGATGCGCTGCTGGTGGACCTCGACCCCTGGGGCGGTGGGATCGATCTGTTGTTGGGCGCAGAGGCCGCGCCCGGACTGCGCTGGCCCGATTTGGCGTTGCAGGGCGGACGGCTCAATTGGTCGGCGGTTCGCGATGCGCTGCCGCGTCACCGCGGAATCAGCGTGCTGTCGGGTACTCGCCGCGGCTACGAGCTGGATGCCGCGCCCGTGGACGCCGTCGTCGACGCAGGGCGGCGCGGGGGAGTCACCGTCGTGTGCGATCTGCCCCGTCGCCTCACCGACGCGGCTCAGGTAGTGCTCGATGCCGCGGATCTCGTCGCGCTGGTCAGCCGCTGCGATGTGCGGGCGTGCGCGGCGACGGCGGCCATGGCTCCGGTGTTGGCGGCGACCAATCCCCATCTCGGGTTGGTGGTGCGGGGGCCATCGCCCGGGGGATTGCGGGCAGCCGAGGTCGCCGAAATCACCGGTCTGCCGCTGTTGGCGTCCCTGAAGGCGCAGCCGCAACTGGCCGAGCAGTTGGAGCGGGGCGGTTTGCGATTGGGTCGGCGATCGGCGCTCGCGGTGGCGGCGCGCGGGGTGCTCGCCGCGCTGCCACGCTCGGGGTCGGAAATGACTGGCCGGGCGGCATGAGCGGCCCGCTGATTGAACGGGTGCGTGAGCGCTTGGCGGCCGAATCCGCCCCGCTGCGGCCCAGCGTGGTGGCGGCGGCCATCCGGGCCGAATCCGGTGGGATGCTCGGTGACACCGAGGTCCTCGCCAACCTTCGGGTGTTGCAAACGGAACTGACCGGTGCCGGCATTCTCGAGCCGTTGTTGTGTTCAGACGGCACCACAGATGTCTTGGTCACCGCACCCGATGCGGTGTGGCTGGACGATGGAAACGGTCTGCGACGCAGCCGGGTTCGCTTCGCCGACGAGGCTGCGGTCCGGCGGTTGGCGCAGCGGCTGGCGTTGGCTGCCGGTCGGCGTCTCGACGACGCGCAACCTTGGGTGGACGGCCAGCTGACCGGCATCGGGGCCGGTGGGTTGTCGGTGCGGTTACACGCGGTGTTGCCGCCGGTGGCGGCCGGGGGCACATGTATGTCGCTGCGGGTATTGCGGCCAGCCACCCAGGATTTGGCCGCCCTGACCGCCGCCGGCGCGATCGAGCCGGAGGCCGCGGCAGTGGTAGCCGACATCATCGCCGCCCGGTTGGCCTTTCTGGTGTGCGGAGGAACCGGGGCCGGCAAGACGACGCTGTTGGCGGCGATGCTGGGCGCGGTACCGCCCACCGAACGGATCGTCTGCGTCGAGGACGCCGCCGAGCTGGCACCCCGACATCCGCATCTGGTCAAGCTGGTGGCCCGGTGCGCAAACATCGAAGGTGTCGGCGAAGTTCCGGTGCGCCAGCTCGTCCGGCAGGCCTTACGGATGCGCCCGGACCGCATCGTCGTCGGCGAGGTCAGGGGCGCGGAGGTGGTCGATCTGCTGGCGGCGCTCAATACCGGACACGACGGCGGCGCCGGCACGGTGCACGCCAACAATCCGGGTGAAGTCCCGGCACGACTGGAGGCGCTGGGCGCGCTCGGCGGCCTCGATCGGGCGGCGCTGCACAGCCAACTCGCCGCCGCCGTCCAGGTGCTGTTGCACGTCGCCAGGGACCGCGCCGGTCGACGCCGACTGCACGAGATAGCCGTGCTGCGCACAGTCGACGGGCAGGTGCGGGCCGCCACGGTGTGGCATGCGGACCGGGGAATGACGGACGACGCGGACAATCTCCATCGCTTGCTGCAAAGCCGGATGTCGGCATGAGAGGCCTGACGTCCGCCGCGCTGCTGTTATCGCTTGCGCTGCTTGTGCTTCCGACGTCATCGCGGCGACGGCTCAGGCCGCCGGCTCGCGGCCTGCGGCGCGGCAACCTGCGGGCGAGGGAGGTTGGCTGCGTCGCCGCTTGTGTCGTGGTCGGCGCCGCCATATTGCTGCCGCTGACGATGGTCCTGGCCGTCGCCGTTGTGGTCGCGACCGCGGGCCTGCGCTACCGTCGTCGCCGTCGCGTACGGCGGGCCGCCGACGAGGGCGGAGCGCTGGAAACCGCCCTCGAGGTTCTCGTCGGCGAATTGCGCGTGGGCTCACATCCGGTCCTCGCGTTTGGCGTGGCCGCCGACGAAACCGAGGGCGCGGTCGCCGTGTCCCTGCGGGCCGTCGCCGCGCGCGCCAGATTGGGTGCCGACGTCGCGGCCGGCCTGCGTGCCGCAGCTCGATCCTCGGCCCTGCCGGCGCACTGGCACCGATTGGCCGCCTGCTGGCAGCTGGCCAGCGATCACGGGCTCGCGATAGCCACTCTCATGCGTGCCGCGCAACGCGATATCGCAGAGCGGCAACGGTTCTCGGCACGGGTGTCATCGAGCCTGGCAGGAGCGCGTGCCACCGCCGCAATCCTGTCTGGACTGCCGGTGCTGGGCTTGCTGCTGGGTCAGCTGATCGGGGCGCGACCGCTGAGCTTCTTGTTGAGCGGGCATGCCGGTGGATGGCTGTTGGTAGCAGGGTCGACGCTGGCGTGCGGTGGGCTGCTGTGGTCGGACCGCATCACCGATCGGCTCGCGGCATGACCATTGCGGCAGTGTTATTGGCGTGGGCGTTGTGTATCGGCCCCGGCCCGTCGATGGTGCGGGCCCGCGCCGGCATGCCGCCCCAGGCGCGTCGGCGCGGGCGACCACTGGGGAGGGCTCCCGGCCCGGATCCCCTGGCCGTTGCGTCCAGTCTGGACGTGCTGGCCGTGTGCTTGGCGGCGGGCATGGCGGTGCCGAGCGCGGCGGCCGCGGCCGCGCCGTCCGCGCCCCCAAAGCTGGCCGGGGTGTTGCGCCGCGCCGCCGACCTGCTGGCGTTGGGCGCCGATCCAGCTGTCGCATGGTCGATTTCGCGGCATAAGGCGGTCGGCTCGATCGACGCGCCTACGGACGCGCTGCTGCGCCTGGCGCGGCGTTCGGCCTCCTCGGGCGCCACCTTGGCCCGTGCAGTCGCCGAATTGGCCGAGGAGTCTCGTCACGACGCCGCGCACTCGGCGGCGGCGGCCGCCGAGCGGGCCGGGGTGCTGATCGCCGGACCGCTCGGACTCTGCTTTCTGCCGGCGTTCGTCTGCCTAGGCATTGTCCCGGTGGTAGCCGGACTGGCCGGCGATGTCCTGCGATCGGGACTGCTGTGAAACGAAAGGAATGCATCGATGATCACCATGTACCGCAGCTTCTTGGCGCGAGTCGCGGCGTTGGCGACCGACGAGTCCGGGATGTCCACGGTCGAATACGCCATCGGCACCATCGCGGCGGCGGCGTTCGGCGCGATCCTCTACACCGTGGTCACCGGGGACTCGATCGCGTCGGCGCTGACGAAGATCATCGGTCGCGCGCTCAATACCAAGGTTTAGCCGGCTGTGTCGGCGCAAGCACCGTCGAGGCGGCGCTGGCGATCGCGGCGCTGGTCGTGGTGTTGGTGCTGTGCCTGGCCGGCGTCACGGCGGTATCGATGCAGGTGCGCTGTGTCGACGCCGCCCGCGAGGCGGCCCGATTGGCAGCGCGCGGGGACGAACGCTCGGCGGTCGGGGCCGCGCGGCGCCTCGCCCCGGTGGGGGCGCGGATACAGCTGCGTCGGGATGGCGACTTCGTGGTGGCCACCGTGGTCGCACGTTCGCGGCTGTTGCCGGTGCTGGACATCGGGGCCAAGGCGATCTCGGTGGAGGAGCCTCGGTGATGGTCGGGGCTCGGCCACTGTGGTCGGGGCCGCCATGGTCGTGGTGCTGCTGTGGGTAACCGGGGCCGGGGCATATCTCGGCGCGGTGGTGGTGGCGCGTCATCGTGCGCAGGCGGCCGCGGACCTGGCCGCGCTGGCCGCGGCGGGCCGGCTGCCGTCGGGCGCCGCCGGCGCCTGCGACCTGGCCACCGCGGTGGCGCGCAAGATGGGGGCCGATGACGCGCGCTGCGCAGTGGACGGCCTCGACGTCGTCGTCACCGTCCGCGTGGCCGTCGGTTTCGGATCTGTGGCGCGGGCCGCGGCCCGGGCAGGCCCGTCCTGTACGGGGGGTCAGGTGGTGTCGGCCGGGGCTTTCGGCAGTCCGGCCGCGACGAGTTCGTCATCGGTCGGCAAGCGCAACGAAACCAACGCGGCGAAGGTCTCGGGTTCGAGTTCCACTCTGCTGACCGTGGCGTGCACCGGCACCCAATCGACGTCGTGGCCGCGCATTCGCAGCACCCGACTCGTCGGGCCGTCGGCGAATTCGTCTGTCATGGAGGCGATCAGGTGCTCATCGTCGGGATGGACCTTCGGCCGGTCCGAGGCGGCCCCCCGCCAGTCGTAGAAGGGGCAGGGTTCGTCCAGCCATTTCAGCAGCGTCCAATTCTTCGGGTCGACGAGGGCGCGATGGACGCCGGCCTGGGCCAGGCCGTCGAGGATCCGCTGCGCCAGATCACCGGTCGACATCACCGGCCCCTTGAGTTCGGCTCGCCAGTTCATCGCCCGGGCGACCAGGTGTTCCCGGCCGGGTGAACCCGGTTCCAAGGCGGTGCGCACCACGAAGCCTATCCGGATCGGCTCTCCCTGCCAGTCGGTGAGATCCCATGTGCTGCAAAGCATTTGGCCAGGCTTGGCACTCACTGCCATGGCAAGCACCTTGGCCTCGTTCGGATTGAGTTCGCGCGACGGAAGGTCTTCGGCGAACGCCCTGCCGAAGGTGACCTCGACGTCGGGATTCTTACCGCTGTTGGTCAGCGATTCCCTGGTGTCGGTGGCCACACCAAGGGTCAGGTCCCACTTCAGCGGCCCGACGATCGGCCGCTCGGCTGGTTCGGCATCGGCGGGACCGGTCCATACGTGCACGCCGTGCATGAGACCGTCGGACATCACCACCGGTTCGGTGCGGATGACCCGGTCGCGTTTGGTCGTGATGCTGGTCAGGCTCTGGCCTGTCTGCACCGTCTCCGCTATCGCGGTGCGGACCGCGGCGACATGCGGGCTGCGGCGCAGGAACGTGCTGATCGGCACGAGGTTTTTGAGCTCGCGTCCCTGCGCCACTACAACGGGCTCGTCCCCCAACGTCTCCACGAGCAACCAGTCGTGGGCCATGCGCGCGATCTTACGGCGGCGAGCGGGCGGGCGCCGCGCGGGTGCGGTCGCCAGCGACCCTGAGCGGACCGCAATTTCACCGCGCGGCGCGCTATTCCGGCCACGGGTCGTGCTCCCCGATGGTATGTTGGCATTTCTTCAGCATCGAGGAAAAGCGTTGCGGTGGCGGCTGCCACGGCGCGGATCCGCGGGATCGACCGTCGAGGGGTCGGTCGCCCCCCTGGGATTGCTCGGCATTACTCGGCGCCCAACTCCGCGAGCACCAACCGCAGCACCAGAACAGCGCCCGCCTTGTCGAGTGGATCGTTTCCGTTCCCGCATTTGGGGGACTGCACGCACGACGGGCAGCCGCTCGGACACTCGCACGCCTCGATGGCCGCGGCCGTCGCGCCCAGCCAGGTGCGGGCGCGGCGGAAGCCGCGTTCGGCGAATCCGGCACCGCCCGGATAGCCGTCGTAGACGAATACGCTGGGCAACCCGTCGGGGCCTATCGCGGTGGACATGCCACCGATGTCGCCCCGGTCGCAGCTGGCCACCAGGGGCAGCAGGCCAATCGCCGCATGCTCGGCCGCGTGCAGCGAACCGGGTATGCGTGGCAGCTCGATTCCCTTGTCCGTCAAGGCATCCGCAGTGATCGTGTACATGGCGGCGGTGGTGGGCAGCACATTCTCCGGCATCTCGAGCTCGATGAAGTCGATCACCTCGCCGGAAAGTCGGCGCCGCAGGTACCCCACGACGCGGTGGGTGACCCGGACGGGCACCAGACCCAGGGTGACGGGCCCGAACCGCGAGCGTTCGCCGGTTCCGGTGACGGCGATGTCGGTGAGTTCGCGCGCGAAGGTCGCGTAGCCGGGGTCCTCGGCATGGACGAACGCGATGCCCTCGTCGAAGTTCAGCGAGTCGACGACGTAGGTCTCTCCCTGGTGCAGATACACCGCGCCGGGATGGACGCAGGCCGGGGCCTGGCCGACCCCCGCGCTGCCCAGCAGTCGCCCGCTATCCGACTCGACGATGACGATTTGGCCGCCCGACGAGCCGCGAATGTCCACCGCCCCATGCGGCTCGATGCCGGCCGCGGGGAAGTACAACCCGTTGCGTCGCCGCAGCAACCCGTCGTCGACCAGGCCGTCGACCACCTCGGTCGCCCCGAACTCACGGACCTCGGCTTCGCGAAGCGGCATTTCGGTTGCGGCGCAGAGTAGTTGCGGCCCCAGAAGGTAGGGGTTGGCGGGATCGATCACCACCCGCTCGACCGGTTTGTCCAGCAGCGCGGAGGGGTGGTGCACCAGATACGTGTCCAGCGGATCGTCGCGGGCGATGAGCACGACCAGGGCGCCCTGCCCGCGGCGGCCCGAACGGCCGGCCTGCTGCCAGAACGAGGCCACCGTGCCCGGGAAGCCGGCGAGCACCACCGCGTCCAGCCCGGCGATGTCGACACCCAGCTCCAGCGCGTTGGTGGTCGCCAGACCGCGCAACCGGCCCTCGGCGAGCGCCCGTTCCAGGGCGGTGCGGTCCTCCGCGAGATAACCGGCGCGATACGACGCCACCATCGCCGACAGCGTGGGGGCGATGTCGTCCAACCTTGCCCGCGCGCCGAGCGCCGTCAATTCTGCGGCGCGACGAGACCGAACGAAGGTCAGGGTCTGCGCTCCCTCGGCGACGAGGTCGGCCATCACGCGCGCCGCCTCCGCACCGGCGGAGCGGCGCACCGGCGCACCGTGTTCGCCGATCAGATCCGTCCGCAAGGCGGGTTCCCACAGCGCCACCGTCCGCTCCCCCTGGGGTGAGCCGTCTTCGACGACCTCCTCGACCGGAAGGCCGATGAGTTCGGCAGCCGTCGCGCCCGGCGAATCCGTCGTCGCGCTCGCGAAGATCACGGTGGGCGAGGCCGAGTAGCGTTCGCACAGGCGCAGGAGCCGGCGCAGCACCATCGCCACGTTCGAGCCGAAAACCCCACGGTAGTAATGGCATTCGTCGACGATCACAAAACGAAGGCCGCGCAGCAAAACGGCCCAGCGGGCATGGTTGCGCAATATCGACAGGTGGATCATGTCGGGATTGGAGAACAGCCATCGGGAGCGCTCGCGCGCGAATCGGCGCACCTCGGGGGGACTGTCGCCGTCGTAGGCGGTGGGCGCGACCCCAAAACCCGGATCCTGCAGGCGCGGAATGGCTGCGGTCAATGCGTGCGCCGTGCGCAACTGGTCGTGACCGAGCGCTTTGGTCGGCGACAAATAAAGCACCCGCGCCCTGGGGTCCGTCGCCAGCGCGTGCAGGACGGGGAGTTGATAGGCGAGCGACTTGCCCGAGGCGGTCCCCGTGCCGATCACCACGTGACGGCCCGCGTGGGCCAGCTCGGCGGCCGCCGCCTGGTGGGACCACGGGCAGCCGATGCCGCGGTCGACGAACGCGTGCACCACGTCGCTATCGGCCCATTCCGGCCAGCTGTGGGGTCGGCCGCTGCGCGCCGGCAGTTCGACGACATGGCGCAACGGATGCTCTCCCGCCCCGGTTCCGGCGAGCGCGGCGGCAAGCAATTCGCCGCCGAAACTCGCCATCTTCACATCCTCCTAACATCAACCGGCGACATAAGTCTGTCGCCGACGCGATGAACATGGTTGGATGATGGCGGTCGCAGCTTCTGTGTTCGTGTCACACTTTCGCAGGAACAACGTTGCGTCCGCGGTTCCTGCGAGGTTATCGGTCGGGTGAAATTCCGGCGACTCTGCGAGGTATTGCGGTCGTACTCGGCCCGGGGCACCGAAAGGCGGCGCCCCGCACCCAGAAAGTAAAGGAAAGATCGAGAGATGCCACAGGGAACTGTGAAGTGGTTCAACGCGGAGAAGGGGTTCGGGTTCATTGCTCCCGAAGACGGCTCCGCAGATGTTTTTGTCCACTACACGGAGATCCAGGGTTCGGGCTTCCGCACCCTTGAAGAAAACCAGAAGGTCGAGTTCGAGATCGGCCACAGCCCTAAGGGCCCCCAGGCCACCGGAGTCCGCTCACTCTAGACGCGAGCAGACGCAAAAGCCCCCATTTCGGCACCGATCTGGGGGCTTTTCCGCGTGCTTGGCAGGGGCCGCGGCCCGGCTCACCGGCAACTTCAAGGCGTGGACGCACAACCTGGCCTACTGTCGGTGGCGTGAGCCAGCTTTCCTTCTTCACAGCGGAGTCGGTGCCCCCCGCGGTCGCCGATCTCTCCGGGGTGCTGGCGGCCCCCGGCCAGGTAGTGCTGGTCGCGGGTCGATGCGAGGGCCAAGCCGGCGGGGCTCGGCTTGCTCGGATTTCGGTGGTCGTCGACCACGTATGGCGGGCTGCAGCGCTGGCGGAGATGATCCGCGAGGCCGGATTGATGCCCGAGATCACGCGTACCGACGAGGACACGCCGCTGGTCAGGACCGGCATGGACCCTTCGTTGAGCACCATCGCGGCCGAATGGACGCGCGGCGCGGTCAAAACCGTGCCCCCGCGCTGGCTGCCCGGGCCGCGCGAGCTGCGGGCCTGGACGCTCGCGGCCGGCAGCCCGGACGGCGACCACTATCTGTTGGGTCTGGATCCGCACGCGCCCGACACCCATTCGCCGCTCGCGTCGGCCTTGATGCGAGTCGGGATCGCGCCCACGCTGATCGGCACCCGCGGCGGGCGCCCGGCGCTGCGGATCAGCGGCCGTCGCAGGCTATCGCGGCTGGTAGAGAACGTGGGAGAACCTCCCGAAGGCGCCGAGGCGTGGTCGCAGTGGCCCCGGGTTTAGCCGGGTGACGAACCCCGCAATTTGGATAGCCGGTTTGCGAAGGCCCGCCCGAGGGTGCGAAATTGTCAGGTGCCCGACAGCGAGGGAACGCCGGCGTACCCGAAGTTCACCGGAATTTCCGGCGCCGGCCTGTCATTCTTCCTGCAGGGCGGCCTCGCAGGGGGCCGGAAATGAGAGATGGAGCGTAAGGGCAGTTGGCTGACCCCAAGTTGAAGGACCCTCAAGGCCGTAGGAGCGGCGGGAATGGGAGTGGCAGGCGGCTCGTGATCGTCGAGTCGCCCACCAAGGCGCGCAAGCTGGCCGGCTACCTGGGGTCCCGGTACATCGTCGAGTCGTCGCGGGGCCACATCCGCGACCTCCCACGGGCCGCGGCCGACGTGCCCGCGAAGTTCAAGTCGGAGCCGTGGGCCCGGCTCGGGGTCAACGTCGACGCGGACTTCGAGCCGCTTTACATCATCAGCCCGGAGAAGAAGAGCACCGTCACCGAGCTCAAGGGTCTGCTCAAGGACGTCGACGAGCTGTATCTGGCCACGGACGGCGACCGCGAGGGCGAGGCCATCGCCTGGCATCTGCTTCAGACCCTGAAGCCCAACATCCCGGTCAAGCGGATGGTTTTCCACGAGATCACCGAGCCGGCGATCCGGGCGGCCGCCGAGCACCCCCGGGACCTGGATATCGACCTGGTCGACGCCCAGGAGACCCGGCGCATCCTGGACAGGCTGTACGGCTACGAGGTCAGCCCGGTGCTCTGGAAGAAGGTCGCACCGAAGCTGTCGGCTGGCCGGGTCCAATCGGTGGCCACCCGGATCATCGTGCAGCGCGAACGTGACCGCATGGCGTTCCGTAGCGCGTCCTACTGGGATATCGTTGCCCGGCTGGACGCCAGCGTGTCCGATCCGGCGGCCCAGCCGCCCACGTTCGTCGCCCGGCTGACCAATGTCGACGGTCTGCGGGTCGCGACGGGTCGCGATTTCGACTCGCTGGGTCAGCTGCGCAAGGGCTCCGCCGCTTCGCCCGAAGTGGTGGTACTGGATGAGGCGAACGCGACCGCACTCGCCGAGGGACTGCGGGGCGCTGAGCTTTCGGTGGCGTCGGTGGAGGAGAAGCCGTACACCCGGCGTCCGTATGCACCGTTCATGACGTCAACGCTGCAGCAGGAAGCCGGCCGCAAGTTGCGGTTCTCCGCGGAGCGCACGATGAGCATCGCCCAGCGGCTCTACGAGAACGGCTACATCACGTACATGCGGACCGACTCCACGACGCTGTCGGAGTCGGCTATCAACGCCGCGCGCACCCAGGCGCGTCAGCTCTACGGCGAGGAGTACGTTGCGCCGTCGCCGCGGCAGTACACCCGCAAGGTGAAGAACGCTCAGGAGGCGCACGAGGCGATCCGGCCCGCCGGGGATACCTTCGCCACCCCGGATGCGGTACGGCGCGAGCTCGACGGCGACGAATTCCGGCTCTACGAGCTGGTGTGGCAGCGCACGGTGGCCTCGCAGATGGCCGACGCCCGCGGTACCACCGTCAGCCTGCGGATCGCGGGAAACTCGGGCGGCTCGAAGGCCCCCGGCTCGGAGGCCAACAGACAAGTGGTGTTCTCCGCGAGCGGACGCACCATCACGTTCGCCGGGTTCCTCAAGGCCTACGTTGAAACCGTCGACGAGTTGGCCGGCGGCGAGGCCGACGACGCCGAGAGCCGGTTGCCGCACCTCACCGAGGGGCAGCGGCTGGAGGCTCTGGAGCTCACCCCCGATGGCCATGCCACCAACCCGCCGGCCCGCTACACCGAGGCATCGCTGGTGAAGGCGCTCGAGGAGCTTGGCATCGGCCGCCCGTCGACGTACTCGTCGATCATCAAGACCATCCAGGACCGCGGATACGTCTATAAGAGGGGCAGCGCCCTGGTCCCCTCTTGGGTTGCGTTCGCCGTAACCGGTTTGCTGGAACAGCATTTCGGCCGGCTCGTCGACTACGG
>NZ_JAFBAT010000174.1 GCF_019247615.1 Mycobacterium sp.
TGATCGAGCGCACCGAAATGGAACTTGACTACCGGCTGGAAGCCGACAACCAGCGCGCATTCGCCAAGGCGTACCACAACCACCCGCATTTCGCGGTGCCACACGTGGTGGCCAGCGCGCCGAAGGTGGTGATCCAGGAGTGGATGCAGGGCGTGCCGATGGCCGAAATTATCCGCAACGGGACCACCGAGCAGCGCGACCTGATCGGCACCCGGCTCCTCGAGCTCACCTTCGACGCGCCGCGCCGGCTCGGGATGCTGCACGGTGACGCCCACCCGGGCAACTTCATGCTGTTGCCCGACGGCCGGATGGGTGTCATCGATTTCGGCGCGGTCGCGCCGCTCCCGGGCGGTTTGCCGATCGAACTGGGAATGACGATCCGGTTGGCCCGCGACAAGAACTACGACCTGCTGTTGCCGACGATGGAGAAGGCCGGTTTCATCCAGAAGGGCCAGCAGGTGTCGGTGCGCGACATCGACGAGATGCTGCGCCAATACGTCGAACCCATCGAGGTCGAGGTGTTCCACTACACCCGCAAGTGGCTGCAGAAGATGACCGCCATCGAGATGGACAAGTCGGTGTCACAGATCAGGACCGCCCGGCAGATGGACCTTCCACCCAAGCTGGTGATCCCGATGCGGGTGATCATGTCGGTGTCGGCCATCCTGTGTCAGCTGGATGCCCATGTGGCGATCAAGGCGCTGTCCGAGGAGCTGGTCCCCGGTTTCGCCGAGCCCGATACCGCCGTCGTCTGATACCGCCTCAGGCGGCCTCAACGTCTTTGCGGGCGTCTTTGCGGCCTTTGCGCGGACGTCCGCGCGGGCGCTTGTAACCGACGATCGAACCGCGCTCGAAGATCTCGCCGCCCCACACGCCCCACGGTTCGGCCCGCTGCAGCGCCGCGGCCAGGCACTGGCGGCGTATCGGGCAGCTCGCGCACAGCCGTTTGGCGCGCTCCAGCTCGGCCGGGGCCTCGGCGAACCATAGATCCGGATCGCCGCGATGACACGGCAATTCCGGGAGCAACTGTCTTCGCACGGTCCGTGCCGACATGTCGGCATCACCTGCTTCCTGGTCTGGGCGCTTTGGTTTGTTGTGATCCGGACCAGGCTGCGGGCTTCGACCGCAAAACTATGGCCACGGATCCTTGACTTCGGGTCCGTGGCCAGTGGGAAAAACCGGGCTAGTTAGGTATGACCCCGATTCACGGACGCGTCGGTCGCGGCGGCGACACGGTGCTTGACCGCTGCCGCCGGCGCGGCGGCGTGGGCGGCATGGGAGGTCGCCGCGGTCGGCACCGCGGTGGCCACGCCTGCACCAAACGCGTTGGTGATCATCGTGGCGACCCTCCTCTCATCGGCAGCGGTATGCGGTTCGAGGGTAGACGGTAGCAGGCAAGACTGACAATCAATTTTCTGACCTGCACGTTTGCCCCTCACGCGCGGCCACGCACTAACCCCAGCACGTCCGGGCCGTATTGCTCGAGCTTGCGTGCGCCAATACCCGGGATCGCGATGAGGGCCGCATCGTCGGACGGCAGCATCTCGGCGATGGCGATCAGCGTGTTGTCGGAGAACACGATGTACGGGGGCACCTTCTGTTCCTTGGCGACGTCCAGTCGCCAGGCCTTGAGCTGCAGCAACAGCTCCTCGTCGACGTCGCCCGCACACGTTTCGCAACGCCGCAGCATGATGGCAGCCGGCGTCGTCAGGCTGTTGTTGCAGACCCGGCAGCGTGTTGGCGTTCCGCGGCTGCGTCGGGATTTTCCCGGCGCCGGATCGGCACGCGCCTGCGGCGCGATGCCGTTGAGGAACCGCGACGGCTTGCGCGTCTGCCGTCCCCCCGGGCTCCGCGCCAAGGCCCAGCTGAGCGCCAAATGCACTCGCGCCCTCGTGATGCCGACGTAGAGCAGCCGGCGCTCCTCCTCGACGGCCTCGCTGTCTGCGCCGTGCGCCAACGCGTGCGAGATGGGTAGGGTGCCGTCGGCCAACCCGACCAGGAAGACCGCGTCCCACTCCAGTCCCTTGGCGGCGTGCAGTGATGCCAGCGTGACGCCCTGTACCACCGGCGGGTGCCGGGCGTCGGCGCGCATCCGGAGCTCGGCCACCAAGCCGGGGAGGTCGAGCCGCGGACGCTGCGCCACTTCTTCGTCGACCAGCTCGGCCAGCGCGGACAACGAATCCCAGCGATCCCGGGCCCGGCTGCCCGCCGGTGGCTCGCCGGTGAGTCCGAGGGGTTCCAGGAGCGCGCGCACGACGTCGGGCAATGGACGGCCTTCTAATGCCGCGCCGCGTTCGGCAGCACGCTGGAGCGCCAAGAGGGCCTGCTTGATCTCCTGGCGGTTGAAAAACCCCTCACCGCCGCGAATTTGATAGGTGATGCCCGCCTCGGTCAAGGCCTCCTCGTAGACCTCGGACTGTGCGTTTACCCGGTAGAGCACCGCGATCTCGGATGGCGGAGTGCCCGATTCGACGAGTCGGGTGATCGACGAGGCCACCGCGGCGGCCTCGGCTGTCTCGTCGGGATGCTCAGTAAACGACGGGGCCGGACCGGGCGGACGCTGGCCGGACAGGTGCAGCTTGCTGCCGGCGACCCGGCCCCGGGCCGCGGCGATCACCTGGTTGGCCAACGACACCACCTGCGGCGTCGAACGGTAGTCGCGTTCCAGGCGCACCACTGTGGCGTCCGGAAACCGACGCGAGAATTCCAGCAGGAACCGCGGCGTGGCCCCGGTGAACGAATAAATGGTCTGGTTGGCGTCGCCGACGACGGTCAGGTCGTCGCGATCGCCCAGCCAAGCCGAAAGCACGCGCTGTTGCAGCGGGGTGACGTCCTGATACTCGTCGACCACGAAACAGCGGTAGCGATCCCGGAACTCATCGGCCACGCCGGCGTCATTCTCGATCGCCGCCGCGGTGTGCAGCAGCAGGTCGTCGAAGTCGAGCAGCGTCACCGATTCGTCGCGGACCTTCAGGACCTCGTAGGCGGAGTAGACGGCGGCGACCTGCGCGGCGTCCATCGGGATGTCCCGGCCCGCGCCGGCGACGGCGGATGGATACTCCTCGGGGCCGATCAGGGACGCCTTCGCCCACTCGATCTCGCCGGCCAGGTCGCGCACGTCATCCGAGCTCGTGTTGATGCGGCAGCGGCCGGCCGCCCTGGCCACGACGGCGAACTTGCTGTCGAGCAGCTGCCAGCCGGTGTCACCGACCACCCGCGGCCAGAAGTAGCGCAGCTGGCGGTGCGCGGCGGCGTGAAAGGTCAAGGCCTGTACCGCGCCGACATCGGAACCGGTGCGCGCGGCGGCGGCCAAGGCCCGCAACCTTGACCTCATCTCTCCCGCGGCGCGCTGGGTGAAGGTGACGGCAAGCACCTGCCCGGCCGCGACATGGCCGCTCGCGATGAGCTGCGCGATCCGGTGCGTGATGGTGCGGGTCTTGCCCGTTCCGGCGCCCGCGAGCACACAGACCGGTCCGCGTGGAGCCAGCACCGCTTCGCGCTGCTCGTCGTCCAGCCCGGCGGTCATTGGGTCTGCGACCGTTGGCATGTCGTCCATCTTGGCAGTGGTGGGCGACAAACCGGCTACAGCGCCACGCCTGAATCGCACCGTCTCGGAACTCCCCATGACCGTGTCGCGTTGAGTGGGCTATGACCAATGTTCCGCTGACCGTCTACACCACGTCCTGGTGTGGCTTCTGCCATCGGCTTAAGACCGTGCTCAACTCCGACGGAATCTCCTATGACGAGGTCGACATCGAGCAAGACCCGGCCGCGGCCGAGTTCGTCGGTTCGGTCAACGGCGGCAACCGGACCGTCCCGACTGTCAAGTTCGCCGACGGGTCGACGCTGACCAACCCAAGCGCGGCCCAGGTCAAGGCCAAGTTGGCCGAAGTCGGCGGGTAGGCGGCTCAGTCGAGCGCGGCCCAGGATTCGATGATCACCCTCGCGATCGAAATCGATCCGGGCAGCAGCAGTTTCGACTCCTTGGACTGTTTGGCGTTGCTCCAATCGCCGGCTTGCAGCGCTGCCCGCACCTCGTCGCGGGTGAACCACTTAGCCTCGGCAATCTCGCCGTCGTTGAAGGAGAAGTCTTCGGCGGGGTCGGCCAGCGCATGGAAACCGACCATGAGCGAACGCGGAAACGGCCACGGCTGGCTGCCCAGATAACGCACGTCTCGGACGGTCAGGCCGATTTCCTCGCGGATCTCGCGAGCCACGCAGACTTCGAAGGATTCGCCGGCTTCGACAAACCCGGCCAGCAGAGAAAACATCCGCTCGGGCCACACCGCCTGCCGCGCCAGCACCGCACGGTCACCGCCGTCGTGGACCAGGCAGATCACCGCCGGGTCTATGCGCGGGAACTCCTCCTGGCCCGTGAGCGGGTTGACCCGTGACCAGCCCGCCCTGGCCGGCCTGGTCGGTGAGCCGTCGAGCGCACTGAAGCGTGCACTGTCATGCCAGTTCAGCAGCGCGATGGCCGACGACACCAGTTGGCTGCTGGTGTCGTCGAAGATCGGGCCAAGACTGCGGAGGTTCACCACCTCGGGTTGCACGTCGGGATCCTCGGGCGCCTGCAGCGCACTCCGGATGGCCCAGACATGGCGGCCGCCCTCGATCCGGCCCAGGAACACCGCCTCCGGCGGCGGCTCGTCCGCCAACGCGGCCGCCGCGCCGAGCAGCACCCGGCCGTCGGCAATCAAAACCTGATTGCGCGAATCCACCCGCAGCAGGGCGGCGTCGGCCCATCCCGCGGCCGCCGCCTCGACATCGGTGCGCAGCTTATCGGCGCGGTCGGCGCCCACGCGGGACAGCAACGGGACAGCCCGCAGCCGGAAGTCGATCAGGTCCGACGTGTGGCGACCCGCCGCGCCCGGCTCCGCCGCGCTTGCGGTCGCCACTGGGTCCGATCGGTGGCGACCGGCCGCGCCCGGCTCCGCCGCGCTTGCGGTCGCCACTAGTGCCCCGCGCTTCGGATGTACAGCAGCCGGTCGGTGGCCTCAATGGCGTCCACCTCGGGCGCCCCGATGCGCAACAGGTGACCGTCGCGCACCACACCGAGCACGATGTCGCGCAGATGCCGCGGAGATCCCCCGACCTCCGTCTGCTCGACCTCGCGCTCGGCGATTGCCAGCCCCGCGTCCGGCGTCAGCAAGTCCTCGATCATCTCCACCACGCTCGGCGTGGTGGTGGCGAGGCCCAGCAGCCGACCGGCGGTTTCCGAGGAGACCACCACCGAGTCGGCGCCCGATTGCCGCAACAGGTGCTGGTTCTCGGCCTCCCGGATCGAGGCCACGATCTTGGCCTTGGGCGCAAGCTCTCGCGCCGTCAACGTCACCAACACGGCGGTGTCGTCGCGGCTGGCGGCGACGACGATCGAAGCGGCGTGTCGCGCCCCCGCCAGGCGGAGCACATCGGACTTGGTGGCATCGCCGTGCACGGTCACCAGGCCCGCTGTCGCGGCGTGTTCGAGCGCGGTCCGATCGGTGTCGACGACGACGACCTCACCTTGAGCCGCCTCGTCACCGAGGATCGCTGCGACGGCTGTCTTCCCCTTGGTGCCGTAGCCGACGACGATCGTGTGATCACGCACTTTGCCCCTCCAACGCTGGATCTTCCACGCCTGGCGGGACCGCTCGGAGAGCACCTCGAGCGTCGTGCCGACCAGCACCGCCAGGAACGCGATCCGCAGCGGCGTAAAGATCAAGGTGTGGACGAGCCGAGCGGTTTCGGTGTATGGCGTGATGTCCCCGTACCCGGTAGTCGACAGCGACACCGCCGCGAAGTACAAGCAATCCAGAAAAGGGAGGCGCTGGCCGCGCACGTCGCGGTAGCCGTTCGGGTCCAAATAGACGATGACGGCAGCGCCGACCAACACCACCAGCGCGATCGCCAGCCGGCGGGTGATTACCCGGATGGGACCGGGGTGATCTTCGGGGATCCGCAGGATGCCAACCAGCTGATGGCCCGGCTGGGCGGTCAGTGTCTCATCGAGACCGCTCAGTTTGCGTGACCTACCGTTGCCCACGGCGGTCCATCATCGGCTTGGGGCCAGCGCACGAGGCACGCACGACTCAAATGTAACCGCGGTGGCGGGCCACCCAGAAGGTGGGCGGTGCACGTCACAAGGCCCTCGCCACCGACAACGCAGCAAGCGCAGCGGCATCGGGCAGTTCGCCGGGATCGACCGTGACGCCGGCACGCACGTAATAGAACGCCGTCCGCACTGAGGATTCCGGAAGGCCGGACAAAGCCGCCCAGGCCAGGCGGTAGACCGCGAGCTGGACCGCGGCCTGCCGCCTGACTTCCGCGCCGCGCGGCGGTTCGCCGGTCTTCCAGTCGACGACGGTGACATCGCCATCGGGGTCGGTGAACACCGCGTCAATGCGGCCGCGCACCATGGTATCGCCGATCGGCATCTCGAAAGGCACCTCAATCGCCACGGGAGTCCTTGCGGCCCAAGCCGACTCGAGGAACGCCGCCTGCAGCTCGGCCAATTCCGGGGTATCGCCGACGTCGGCGTCCGCCGCGCCGGGCAGGTCGCCGAGGTCGAACAGCTTGTCGGCGCCGTAGAACTGCTGGACCCAGGCATGAAACATGTTGCCTAACAAGGCATGAGGGTCGGGACGGGCCGGCACTCGACGCATCAATCGCTGCGCCGCACCCTTCGGGTCTCGCGCCAGGTCTACCAGACCGCTGACCGACAACTGGCTGGGCAGGGCGGGGGTGGCCGCGGGCTCCGAACGTGCCCGCTCGGCAAGCAACGCATCGACGTCGGCGGCCCAGTCGTCGATTTCGGTTTCGCCAGCACGGCTGTCGGCGGCACAACTGTCGGCCGACATCGCCCTGACCACCAAGGCCGCCCCGCGTTCGACATCGGTGCGACGGGCGGCCAATGGGTCCGCCGGCCACATCGCTTCGACAGCGCTGTCGCGCAGTGGGTTTGGCTCCCCGTCGGGGGGCGGGGGCGCCCACCGTTCCACGACCCCGCAGGGATCGCCTGCGGCGGCCGAACGGTCGACGACGGCCTTGAGTTCGCACAAGAAGTCCGAGGGGCCCCGCGGCTTGACCCCGCTGGAGCCCCAATGGTGGCCGGACACCAGCAGCGTGTCCTCTGCCCGAGTGATGGCCACGTATAGCAATCGGCGCTCCTCATCGATGCGCCGCTGCTCGAGCTGGCGACGATGGTCGAAGATCTTGTCGGACAACTGCTTTCGATTCGTGACCGCCGAGGTGTCCAGCACGGGAACGCCCAACGAGCCCTCCGAGGCGCGGTCACCGCGCAACAGCGGCGGCAACTGGCCGGCGTCCGTGAGCCAGGTGCTCCGTGACGTCGTCGACGGAAAGATTCCGTCCGATAGGTGTGCCACCGCGACCAGCTCCCACTCCAAACCCTTAGCGGAGTGCACGGTGAGGATCTGGACGCGGTCCCGCGCGACCGTCGGCGGGGCGGACGGCAGACCATTCTCGACCACCTCGGCGACATCCAGGTAGGCCAACAGGCCGGCCACCGATGCCAACGGTGCCCTGGGCGACACGTCCGTCGCGGCGCCTGCGCGATCGGCGTAGCCGGCGACGACGTCGGCGAACGCGTCGAGGTGCTCCACCCCCGACCAGCTGGCGGACACGCCCGCTGTGGCACGGGCCTCGCAGTCGACCCCCAGCACGCGGCGCACCTCGGCGACAAGGTCCGGCAGGGAATGGCCGAGGTGGCGCCGCAGGCCGCGCAATTCGCCGGCCAGCGTTGTGATGCGCCGATATCCTGCGGGCGAATAGAAGCCCGCCGGGCCGGGGTCGGCTATCGCGTCGGCGAGACACGCCGCGTCGGCGCCCGAGTGTCCCGCCGCCATCGCGATCGATTCGGGCGACAGCGCTGCCTCGTCTGGTTGCTGCCCAGCAAGGGCTAGCGCGCGCCGCCACAACGCCGCGATGTCGCGACCGCCGAGCCGCCATCGAGGACCGCTCAACACCCGCATCGCCGCCGTCCCGGCTGTTGGGTCGGCGACCAGCCGCAGCATGGCCACCACGTCGGCAACCTCGGGGATGGACAACAGCCCGGCCAAACCCACCACCTCGACGGGGATTCCGCGCGCGCGCAGGGCATCGGCGATCGGTGCGGCGTCGGCGTTTCGGCGAACGAGCACCGCCGCGGTCGGAGGGCTGACGCCTGCGGCCTGGGCTCGCTGGTATTGCTCGGCGAGATGGTCCGCGATCCACTCGATTTCCGCCCTGACATCCGCCAGCAGCGCGCACCGGACGGTCCCGAGCGGGGCGTCCGGACGTGGCCGCAGCGCGTGTACCGCGACGGAACGCCGCCGCGCCTCGGCCGATACGGCGTTGGCCACCTGTAGGACGCTCGGCGGATTGCGCCAGCTGGTCGACAGTTCCAGCACCGGCGCGGGGGCGCCATCCCAGCGGGGAAAGTCCGTGCTGAACCGTGGCAGATTGGTCGCCGAGGCGCCCCGCCAGCCGTAGATCGACTGGATCGGATCGCCCACGGCCGTCAACGCCAGCCCCTCGTCTGCGACCTCGGAGCCGCCCCCGAAGAGGGCCGACAGTGCGATGCGCTGAGCGTGCCCCGTGTCCTGGTACTCATCGAGCAGCACAACCCGGTAGCGGCTCCGCAGGTCCCGACCGACCTGCGGGAAGGCCACCGCAAGCCGTGCGGCATACGCCATCTGCAGACCGAAGTCCATCACCTTCGCCGCGCGCATGCGCTCGTGCAGTGCGTCGAGCAGCGGCACCAGCTCGGCACGCTCGGTCTGCGTCGCCAGCAGCCGCAGCAGCCACTGGCCGGGTCCACTATCGCGCTGGTACGGACCGGCCGGCAGGGCCCGGATCAGCCGTTCGAGTTCGACGTGCGTATCGCAGAGCTGCCGGGTGTCCACGAGGTGCTCTGCCAACTGGCCCCACAGCCGCAGCACCATCGAGGTGACCAGCGCGGGCGTCTTGTCGGTGCGCAGGCTGCCGCGGTAGCCGTTGACCACGTCGAAAGCGAACTGCCACAGCTCGGTATCGCCGAGTAGCCGGGTGTCCGGCTCGACGGGCAGCAACAGGCCATAGTCACGCAGGAGCGAGCCGGCGAACGCGTGGTAGGTGCTGACCGCGGGGGCGCCCAACGGTTCGGCTTCCGGCGCGGTGGGGTTGGTTGGGGCCAAGCCGATGCCGGCCAGCCGGGCCAGCCGGGAACGAACCCGGCGCAGCAGCTGGCCCGTCGCCTTGCGGGTGAACGTCAGCCCCAGCACCTGGCCGGGTTCGGCGTAACCGTTGGCGACCAACCACACCACCCGCGCGGCCATCGTCTCGGTTTTGCCGGCCCCGGCCCCCGCGATGACCACCAGTGGGCCCGGCGGCGCCGCAATAACCGCGGCCTGCTCTGTCGTGGGCGGGAAAAGCCCTAGCGCGCAAGCTAATTCGGCCGGGCTGTAGCGGGCCTTCAACGCGGTCCCCCCAGTTCCGAATCGACGTGGGCGGGGCAGGATGGCCGCACCGGGCAGTGCGCGCAGCCGTCGTTGCGCCGGGCGATGAACTGTGGGCCCGCCGTCGCCTCCGCCGCCGCCCGAACCAGGTCGCGCCATTCGTCGCGGGCGCCGGCTGTCATCGGGTCCTGCTCGCGGACCGTGGCTCCCGCAGCGCCCACCCGGCCGAGGTAAACGAGCCGGCCGCCCCCGGGCTCCTCGGCGGCGCCCAGCAAGCCTTCGTCCACCGCCAACTGGTACATGGCCAGTTGCGCGTGGTGTTGGGCGTCGTCCTTGCTGACCGGTGTCTTTCCGGTTTTGAGGTCGACGATCACCAGCCGGCCGGCGCCGTCTCTCTCCAGCCGATCGATCCGGCCGCGCACCCGGATTCGGCCCCCGCCAGGGCGCATGGTTTCGAGAATTCCGTCGACCTCAACCTCGACACCGACTTCGGTCAACTGGGTTCGGGACTGCGCCCGCCATTCGACGAACGCGTCAACCATCGCGCGGTGCCGCTCCAACTCGTTCGCGGCATGCCAGTCGGCTTCGAACGGCAGGTGCTTCCAGGCCCGCTCGAGCCCGGCGCGTAAGTCCGATTCACTTGTGTCGGGTTGTGCGATCAGGGCATGCAACACCGAGCCGACGGTGGACCGCAGATCGCGTCCGTTGGTGCCGCCGTGTCGTTCGGCCAGCCACCGCAGCGGGCATTCGTTGAGCGCCTGCAGGGTCGACGGGGTCAACGTGACGGGGTCGCCGGCTCCTCGCAGCGGCTCGGCTGTGCTGACCGGCAGCAGGCCATGCCAGCCGGCCGGATCGGCGCCAGCCACACCGGCATTCGCCAACCGAGCCAAATGGTGTGCCGCGCGATCACGAACGGCGTCGTCGACGGCTCCCGCCGGCGCGCACACGACACCGCGGAGCCCGCCCACCAGCGCCGCGGCGGACAACACCGGCGGTGCCGAATCAGGTTGCACGGCAACCGGTTCAACCTTCCCAACCGCGGACTGCGCGATCTCGTAGAAGAATGCCGACGGCAGCGCAGCCACGCGGCCCGGCCCGTCCGTGTCGCTGTCCACGGCGGTCACCAACAACCGGCGCCGCGCCCGGCCCATCGCCGCCACCAGCAGCCTGCGCTCCTCGGCCAGCAGCGGCGCCCGCATCGAGGCGTCCTGCGTCACCCCGTCCACGGCGTCGAGCAACCGCTGGGTGGCCAGCACGCCCCCGCGTGGAATTGTGTTGGGCCACAACCCTTCCTGCAGCCCGGCGATGACCACGAAATCCCATTCGTGCCCGAGTGCTGCGTGCGCGCTGAGCACCCTGACCTGCTCCGCGTCAGCCATCGGCTCGGGGTTGGCGGTGGGCAGTCGCAGCCCGGCGACGTGGTCGATCAGTCCGCGCAACGACGCACCGGGCGTGCGTGAGACGTAGAGATCGGTGACGTCGAACAAGGCGGTCACCGCCTCCAGGTCCTTGGCCGCCTGGGCGCCCAGGGGGCCGCCGCACTCGATGGCCGTCAGCCAGCGACGCTGCAGCCCCGACCGGTGCCATGCGGCCCAGAGGGTGTAGCGCGGATCTTTACCTGCGCGATGACAGCGCGCGGCGGCACCCAGCACGGCACGCACCCGCTGCAGTGGGCGCGACCGCGCTGCGGGGGACGCCGCGTCACCGTTCAGTGCCTCGACCAGGAGATCTCCAATGTCGCGCGGCCCGGGCGCGGTGTTCGTGGGCTGCAGGCTTCGGCCCAGCTGGCGAAGCGACACCGGGTCGACGCGACCGATGGGACCGGTCAACAATGTCAGCGCCCGGTCGCTGTCCAGCCGGTCGGCGGTGGCCGCCAGGACGGTGAGCAGCGCCCCGACCGCGGGCTCGCGGGCCAACGGTCCGCTCACCGGGGCTGTCGCCAGCGGAATTCCGGCCGCAGCCAAGGCTCGCGGCAACCGGGCCCCGACCCGCGGCACCGACCGCACGATGACCGCCATCTGCGACCAGGGCACCCCGTCGATCAGGTGCGCACGCCGCAACGCGTCGGCGATCAGCGCTGCCTCCGCATGAGCCGAAGCGGCCAGGCGCACCGCGACCGATCCCTCCTCTCCGGTGCCGTCAATGTGCCTGCCGCCGTTGCCACCCGGCAATCGCAGCGCGACGCGGCTGACCGCCCGTGCGACGGCCGGCGCACACCGGTGCGACGTCGTCAGCATCACCGAGGGCGAGTCACCGGCGAGCAACCCGGAGGCGTCGCCGCCCCGGAAACCGAACACCGCTTGGTGCGGGTCCCCCGCGACCAGGGTCGCGTCAGTGCCTGCGGCCAGCACCCGAGCCAGGCGCGCCGCTTGCGGGTCGAGCTGCTGGGCGTCGTCGATCAGCAAGACGCGGACGCGGGCGCGTTCCGCCGCCAGCAGCTCCGGGTCGACCGCGAACGCCTCCAGCGCGGCACCCACGAGTTCGGCGGCACCCAACGCCCGCGTCGTCGTGTGCGGCGCCCCCGTGCCGACGGCAGCCCGGAGCAACATCACCTGCTCGTACTGGCGCGCGAACCGACCGGCGGCGGCCCATTCCGCACGCCCCCGCCGACGGCCCAACCGCTCGAGTTCCTGGGGGTCGACGCCGCGTTCGGCGCAGCGCGCCAAGAGGTTCCGCAGTTCGTTGGCGAAGCCGGCGGTGCTCAGGGCGGGCCACAGGTGGGGCGGCCATCCGCTGGCCGCGCACGGTCCGTCTTCGAGGTCGCCGGCCAGCAGCTCCCGGATGATCGCGTCCTGTTCGGCGCTGGTGACCAGCCGCGGGGCGGCATCGCCGGCACGCTCTGCGGCCCGCCGCAGGACGGCGTACGCGTAGCTGTGCACGGTGCGCACCACGGGCTCGCGAACGGCGGATCGGCCGGAATCAGCCGGAACCGAGCGCAGCAACGCGCTCGTCAAGGCGGTGCGCGCGCGCATACCGATCCGACCCGAACCGGAAAGCAGCAGAACGGATTCCGGCTCCGCGCCGGCACCGATTCGGGCGATCGCGGCGTCGATCAGCAGGCTGCTCTTGCCGGTGCCCGGGCCGCCCAGCACACGCACCAGGCCGCGCAGGTCCGGCGCCAGGACGGCCCGCGCCTCCAGATCCCAGGAGTGTGACATGGCTGCATGCAATCACTAGGGTCTGACATCGGACCGTTGCAGCCCGTCCGGGCAAGCGGCCATCGGACCCGGATACTGGATGAGGGAACGCCGAAACACCCGGGGCAACGCCGGGCGGTTAAGCAGTTAAGGAGGAATTGGAGTCGTGAACGACGTCGAGGGTGTCGGCCCGGATGACGGGGTGCCCGAAGCGGACGCGGTGGAACAACTGCTGGCGATCGATTCCGAGGAGGCCGGCTTGGACACCGAGTATCTGAACGCCGACGCCGCGGATCGCGATGCCAATGAAGCCGACGTGATCGAGCAGGCGTTCATCGTCCCGGCCGACGACGAGTGGGGCGACGATCACTGAACCCGGCACGGAATCGGGGAACGTGGTGAGCGCCGACGTTCACGTGCACCGCTACGGTCCGGCCGGTCCGGTACGGGTGCTTGCCATTCATGGGCTGACCGGCTACGGGGGGCGCTGGCGACAGCTGGCGGGCCACTTGCCCGAAATCGCCATCGCCGCGCCGGATTTGCTGGGCCACGGCAGGTCATCGTGGGCGGCGCCGTGGACCATTGACACCAACGCCACGGCGCTGGCGAGACTGCTCGACGACGAGGCCGACACACCGGTGCTGGTGGTCGGCCACTCGTTTGGCGGCGCGCTCGCATTGCACCTGGCCGCCGTTCGCCCGGACCTGGTGGCGGCGCTGCTGCTCCTCGATCCGGCGGTCGGGTTGGACGGCACGTGGATGCGCGAGATCGCCGACGGGATGTTCTCCTCCCCCGACTACCCGAACCCCGAGCAGGCCCGCGCGGAGAAGGCGACCGGTTCCTGGGCGGACGTCGAGGCGGGGCTGCTCGAGACCGAGATCGCCGAACACCTCGTCAGGCTCCCGGGCGGGCGGTACCGATGGCGTGTCAGCATGCCGGCCATGATGTCCTACTGGAGTGAGCTGGCACGCGATATCGTGTTCCCGCCACCCGGAACGGCGACGACGCTGGTGCGGGCGAAGCAGACTTCGCCGCCCTATGTCAGCAACGAACTGATCGACGGGCTGCGCGAGCGCCTCGGACGCGATTTCGCGCTGGTGGACTACGACTGCAACCACATGGTGCCCCATGCCAGGCCCACGGAAGTAGCGGAACTTGTCCGCGAGCTGTTGACGAACCACTGACCGTGGCGCCGGTGACCGACGAGCAAGTAGAACTGGTACGTTCGCTGGTCGCTTCGATCCCGTCCGGGAACGTCGTCACCTACGGCGACATCGCCCGTGCCGCTGGGCTTTCCAGTCCGCGTATCGTCGGATGGATCATGCGGACCGACTCCTCGGACTTGCCCTGGCACCGCGTCATCACCGCCTCCGGGCGGCCCGCGCGGCACCTGACCACCCGGCAGCTGGAGTTGCTCCGCGCCGAAGGCGTGCTGGCCGTCGACGGAAGGATCGCGCTGGGCGAAGTTCGCTACGAGTTCCCGCTCCGCGGTTAGAGCACCAGACGGATCAGCGCGGCGGTCCGAGCCAGGCCGGGGAATGCCTCGGCCGTCGACCGCGGGTGCAGCGCGTGGACGGCCAGCCGAAACATCAACGCCCGCAATAACATCTGCGGCCATTCGGGCAGCGCATTCCAGCGCTCGATGAGGCCGTCATCGGCGTCGCCCCAGGACAGCGCGTCGACGACGACCACCCCCGCGGCCCACGAAGCCGGCCGCCAGTAGGGCGTGATGTCGGTGATCCCGGGGGCCGCGGTGCCGATGAAAAGCACTGTGCCGTAAAGGTCTCCGTGCACCAGCTGGTTGGGACTCCTGGTCGGCCGGCGCAAGGTGGCGAGCTGGTTGATCAACTCGATGGATCGCTCGGCATCGGCCGACGGCGGGGCCGTCCGCGCGCCCGGCGGCACCGACTGCAATGGCCGCTCCTCCCAGGCGGCGCGGTCGGCGGCGATGAAAACATCGACTTCGCCCCAGGGCGCCGTGGGCCCCTGTGTCAGGAAGCGTGGCCGCTCCAATTTGCCGGTCGCCTCGTGCAGCCGGACCGCCGCCGACACGACTTCGTCATGACGGGGTTCCGGCGTGCCTGCGACGAAGGTGTCCGCCCGCCAGCCGGAAACCACGTATCGGCCGTCGGTCGAGCGAACCGGCCGGGCCAACCGGACCCCGTCCACGAACAACGTCTCCCGCACGCGGGCCGACCACGCGGCCCGGGCATGGTCGGCGACGATCGACAGGACGACTTCGCCGCATCGCCAGCCGCCCTCCCAGTTGCTGCCCAGGGCAATGGGCTGCACGCCGGTCAAGCCGAACGCCGCCAGCACATGGTCCGGCGGTGGCTCGACTGTCACACCGGTAGCCTAAACGAGCCCACCAGCGGCGACCGCAAGCGCGGCGAAGCCGGGCGCGGCGCGGCATAGCCGGGCGCGGCGCGGCATAGCCGGGCGCGGCGGGTCGCCGCGTCAGTACATCACCATGTCGGGCTGCACCTGTTGGGCCCATGCCTCGATGCCGCCCTGCAAATGAACGGCGTCGGAGAAACCGGCCTTCTTCACCGCGGCCAGCGCCTCGGCCGAACGCACGCCCGTCTTGCAGTAGAGCACCGCCTTGCGGTCGTGTGGCAGCTGCGCCAGGCCCTCGCCGGAACTGATCAACGAGTTCGGGATCAGCTGGGCGCCGTCGATGTGGTTGATGTCCCACTCCACAGGCTCGCGAACGTCGATCAGGGCCAGCTTCTTGCCGGAGTCCAGCAACTCCCGCAACTCCCGCGGGGTGATGGTCGAGCCCATCGTCGCCTCGGCGGCGGCTTCGGACACCGCACCGCAGAATCGCTCGTAGTCGATCAGTTCGGTGATCCTCGGTGTCGACGGGTCCTTGCGGATCTTGATCGTGCGGTACGTCATCTCCAGCGCGTCGTAGATCAGCAACCGACCGAGCAGCGGTTCGCCGATCCCGGTGATGAGCTTGATCGCCTCGGTGCCCATCACCGAAGCGATGGAGGCGCAGGTTATCCCCAGCACGCCACCCTCCGCGCAGGACGGCACCAGCCCGGGCGGCGGCGGCTCCGGATACAGGTCGCGGTAGTTCAGGCCGCTCCCATCCGGGGCGTCCTCCCAGAACACCGACACCTGGCCCTCGAATCGATAGATGGATCCCCACACATACGGCTTTGCAGCCAGCACCGCGGCGTCGTTGACCAGATAGCGGGTGGCGAAGTTGTCGGTGCCGTCAATGATCAAGTCGTATTCACCGAACAGCTCGACGGCGTTGCCGGGCTCCAGCCGGAACTCGTGCAGTCGCACCTGGACCAACGGGTTGATGGCCAGGATCGAGTCGCGCGCCGACTGGGCCTTGGACCGTCCGACGTCAGCCACGCCATGGATGATCTGACGCTGCAGGTTCGACTCGTCGACGACGTCGAAGTCCACGATGCCGATGGTGCCGACGCCCGCGGCCGCCAGGTAGAGCAACGCGGGTGCGCCCAGCCCCCCGGCGCCGATGACCAGCACCCGGGCGTTCTTGAGCCGCTTCTGACCGTCGACCCCGAGGTCGGGAATGATCAGATGGCGGCTATAGCGGGCCACCTCATCGCGACTCAGCTCGGGCGCGGGCTCGACCAGTGGCCGCAATGATGTCTGGGGCGTCGACACCGAACATCTCCTCGGTAGCTTTCGTCGGCTCTATCCATCACAACAGTTGCCGGCATCAACGGCAAACATCCGCGGTTACTTCCCCTGCCCGGCCTGCAGCAGCTGCTCGCGAGCTTCAGGCGATCGGATACGGCCAGGGGTTGAATCGGCAGATTTTCCCGTCTGCCTTGACGAAATCGGGGTCGAACTTGGCGGCGTCGTCGTTCGACGTGGAGAAGGTCTGCTGCATCATCACGGGCGCCAGGCCACCTTGCTGCGCGCAGGGCTCGTGTCGCACGTATCCGATGGCGTGGCCGACCTCGTGGTTGATGACGTACTGACGGTAGGAACCGACGTCGCCCTCGAAAGGCACGGCGCCACGCACCCAGCGCGCCTCGTTGATGAACACCCGCGCCTGCCGGTCTAGCCCGTATACCGGGTTGTAGCAAGAGGTTTCCAACCGGAATTCGTAGCCGCAGCCCTCGCGCACCGTCACCGGTGACACCAGCGAAATACGCAAATCGGGTTTGCCGCCCGCGTTTCCGTCGATCCGGACGAATGCGAACTGCGGATTGTGTGTCCAGCCCTTGGGATTGGCCAGCGTCTGGTCGACCATCTCGGCGAAGGCGTTGTCGCCGCCGAACATCGTGGGGTCGATGCCGTTTTCGACTTCGACGGTGTACCGCACCACTCGGGCGGTGCCCTGCCCGACCTGTGGCGTGGTGCCCGCAACGGCATGCCAGGTTTTGTTGCCCGCCTCGGTGAAGGGGCCGCCGTCCGGGAGCGTCCCGGCCGGCAGATTGGCGTCGAAGGCCGCGAGCCCGCGGGGTGGTGCGTCGATGATCGCGGTGCCCACCGCCGTGATGTCCGGCGGACCCTGAATGGGTTGGCTGGCCGCCGGTTTCGGCGCGCTGGTGCCGGTCACCGTCTGGTAGATGACCAGTGCGGTGATGACGACGAGCACCGGCAATGCGTAAGCGCGCCAGCCGTAGGTGGAGACGAAGCGTCCCAGCCATGTCTGCTTGCGCCATTGGCGCTGTCGGTCGCGGTCGGCCCTGGCCCGTCCGGCTTCGTGCGCGACGGGGTCACGCAGGGCCCGAAGTGGTTCCCGCCAGTCGTCGCGCAGCATGGGGACCGGACCGGTGCCATGCACAGGCCGCTGACGCGTCATTTCCCCAGGATTGCACAGCCGACACCGCGGCCGCCCCCGGCGCGCCCTAATGCGCCGCCCGTCACCGTTTCTGCCAGCGGCGACGGCGGCGATGACGGTCGAAAAAGCGTCGCGGGTAGTAATGTCGTTGCGACGAGCGGTGCGTGGCTGGCCCCGGGGGGTCCGGCGGCCAGTTGCCCACGATCAGATGAGGACTCGATGAGCGATCTCGCCAAGGCAGCGGCACGACGTGCCGTCAAACCGGTCGAGCGAACTCGGCCGGCGGACGGGATGGCGGCCGCCAGCCGCCGCGGCAACCGGTTGCCGCGCGACGAGCGTCGTGGCCAACTGCTGGTTGTTGCCAGCGACGTCTTCGTCGACCACGGATACCACGCGGCCGGTATGGACGAGATCGCTGACCGGGCCGGAGTTAGCAAACCCGTTCTATACCAACACTTTTCGAGCAAGCTCGAACTGTATCTGGCGGTGCTGCAGCGCCACGTCGAAAACCTGGTCTCCGGCGTGCAGCAGGCGTTGAGCACCACCACCGACAACCGGCAGCGGTTGCACGCCGCGGTGCAGGCCTTCTTCGACTTCATCGAGCATGACAGCCAGGGCTACCGGCTGATCTTCGAGAACGACTTTGTCACCGAGCCCGAGGTGGCCGCGCAGGTGCGCGTCGCGACCGAGTCGTGCACCGACGCTGTTTTCGCCCTGATCAGCGAGGATTCCGGGCTGGACCCGCACCGGGCCCGCATGATCGCCGTGGGGCTGGTCGGCATCAGCGTCGACTGCGCCAGATATTGGCTGGACTCCGACCGTCCGATTTCCAAATCGGACGCCGTCGAGGGCACCGTCCAGTTCGCCTGGGGCGGGCTGTCGCACGTGCCGCTTACTCGCTCTTAGCGGCCTTTCCCGCGGCGCGGGCGACGGATTCCACCCCGATTCCGAAGCCGACCCGGCGCGCGTCGGCGACACCGATCTCGACGTACGCGATCTTCACGGCCTGAACCAGGAACCGACGGCCCCGCTCGTCGCTCAGGCTGAGCAGGCCCGAGCCTTCGCGGACCGCGGCGGCCACCCGTTCTTCGACTTCGGCGGGCGTCTGCGTACTGGAGAAGACCAGTTCGCGCGGACTATCCGTGATACCGATCTTGACCTCCACGGGTGGCCCCTTCCGTTGGCTTCGAAGTCGTCAGGCGTGTCAGCAGCAGGCTAGTGGACGCGGAGGGCTCCGGTGGTTCGCGGTCCGCGAAACGGGCGGCGGGACGGTAACGATTGGCTCCCAACTGAGCCAAGATGCCGCTGGCCACCGAGTGCTCATCGTTCACGTCAGTAACATCGGCACCATTATGAACATGGTCACCGATCGCATCGGCCGGGTCCATGACTACCCCGACGACGACGAGCTTTACGGCGGAGCCGACGACGAGGACGGCTACGGCGAATCCACCTGGGCGCCCGAGGGCCGGTGGCGGCCCGCCGCCGCAATCATGGGCGTCGTGGTGGCCCTCGGCGCCATCGCCACCGCCGTGATCATCAACAGCGGCGACAGCGCAACGACGAAGGCGACTGTCGGGCCACCGGCTCCCCTGACGTCCGCTCCTTCCGCGCCCCGGACGTCCGCCACACCCAGCGCCCCTCCCAGCGCGTCTCCCAGCCCGGTACCCAGCGCCACGCGCGCGCCACAGTTACCGCCCGAGACCGTTACCACCGTGACCCCGCCAAGCACGCAGCCCACGTTGCCGCCGAGCGCCGCGCCCGCGCCGACGACCTCGCCACCTTCGCCACTGCTGAATCCGCGCACCGTCGTCTACACCGTTGCGGGGACCAAACAGCTCCTGGACCTGGTCAACGTGGTGTACACCGACGCCCGGGGCTACCCGCAGACCGAGTTCAACGTCTCTCTGCCGTGGTCGAAGGTCGTTGTCCTGAACCCCGGCGTCCAGACCGAGTCGGTGGTCGCAACCAGTTTCTACGGCCGGCTCAACTGCGCGATCGTCAATGCCGCCGGCCAGACGGTACGGGCATCGACCAACAACGGAGCCCTGGCGACCTGCACGCGGTGACCGGATAGCCCGATATCGGTTCAGCCCGATATGCGTTCAGCGCCGACATCGGTTCAACTCAGACCCAGTTCGCGCATCCGCCGGTCGTGTGTCTGCTGCAGGCGGTCGAAGAACGCGCCGAGCTGGCCCAGACCAGCGGGACCGGACACCACCAGGTCGACCAGCTCGTCGTGCTCGGCCAACACGTACTGAGCCTGGGTGATCGCTTCGCCGAACAGGCGACGAGACCACAGCGCCAGCCGGCTGCGCTGTTTCCCGCTGGCGGTGACGGCGGCGCGAACTTCGGCGACGACGAACTGCGAATGCCCGGTCTCCGACAGGGCCGCGCGCACCACATCGGCGACCTCGTCGGGCAGGCCATCGGCGAGCTCGAGGTAAAGGTCCGCCGCCAGGGCGTCGCCGACGTAAGTCTTCACCAAAGCTTCCAGCCACGTACTCGGCATCGTCAGCCGGTGGTAGTTTTCCAGCGCCGAGACGTATTTCGACATCGCCGCCACCACGTCGACACCGCGGCTTTCCAGGGCGTCGCGCAGCAGCTCGTAGTGCTGCATCTCGGCGGCGGCCATGCTGGCCATCGAGATCCGTCCGCGCAGATCGGGCGCCATTCGCGCCTCGTCGGTGAGCCGGTAGAACGCCGCGATCTCGCCGTATGCCAGCACCGCGAACAATTCGTTGACGCCCGGGTGATCAGCCGACAGCCGCGAGGCGGCGGAATCGTCTACCTGGTCGGCTTCCTGGCCGGGGGATGCGGGCTTCCAGGTGGGCCGGGTCATGGCAACACTCTAGTCGCCGGGCTTAGCGGAAAATGGGCGCCAGTTGTCGACCAGCTATCATGCAGGTAGGTATTGGCTGTATTTCTTCGACCGCCCTTGCCTGCGAAATGTGCGTGCACAGCTGGCCCGCCTAGTCCGAGCTCCGCTCGGACCGAGCAGGGCCGCGATTCGGCGACGTATCGGGAGTCGGAATTCGTGCGCGCGTGACCGCGACAGAGAAACACCGACACAACACCGATACCGTCACCGAAAGGCTCGTCATTCACATATGACCTCAGTTACCAGCGCAACCGAACCGACCCCCCAACCCACATTTGCCCAACTCGGCGTTCGCGACGAAATTGTGCGTGCACTGGCCGAAAAAGGCATCGAGCAAGCATTTGCCATTCAGAAGCTGACCTTGCCGCTGGCGCTGGCCGGCGACGACGTGATCGGCCAGGCCCGCACCGGGATGGGCAAGACCTTTGCGTTCGGCGTGCCGCTGCTGCAGCGCATCACGGCCGGCGCCGATGCCAGGCCGCTCACCGGCGCGCCCCGGGCACTGATCGTGGTGCCCACCCGCGAGCTGTGCCTCCAGGTGACCGAGGACCTGGCGACCGCCGCGAAGTATTTGACGACCGAGGCCGGCCGGCCGCTGTCGGTGGTCGCCATCTACGGCGGACGCGCCTACGAGCCACAGATCGAGGCCCTGCAGGCCGGCGCCGACGTCGTGGTGGGCACGCCCGGCCGGCTACTCGACCTGTGCCAGCAGGGCCACCTGCAGCTAGGCGGGCTGTCGACGCTGGTGCTCGACGAGGCCGACGAGATGCTGGACCTGGGCTTTTTGCCCGACATCGAGCGGATCCTGCGGCAAATCCCCGCCGAACGGCAGTCGATGTTGTTCTCGGCGACGATGCCAGACCCGATCATCACGCTGGCCCGCACCTTCATGACCCAGCCCACCCACATCCGCGCGGAAGCGCCGCACTCGGCCGCCACGCACGACACCACCGAGCAGTTCGTCTACCGCGCGCACGCCTTGGACAAGGTGGAGCTGGTCAGCCGTGTGCTGCAGGCCGAGGGCCGCGGCGCGACGATGATCTTCACCCGCACCAAACGCACCGCGCAGAAGGTCGCCGACGACCTGGCCGAGCGCGGCTTCAAGGTCGGCGCGGTGCACGGCGACCTCGGTCAGATCGCCCGGGAGAAAGCGCTCAAGTCCTTCCGCTCCGGTGACATCGACGTGTTGGTTGCCACCGACGTCGCGGCGCGGGGCATCGACATCGACGACGTCACCCACGTCATCAACTATCAGATTCCCGAGGACGAACAGGCCTACGTGCACCGGATCGGCCGCACCGGCCGCGCCGGCAAGACGGGTGTCGCGGTGACCCTGGTGGACTGGGACGAGCTGCCCCGCTGGGAGACGATCGACAAGGCCCTGAGCCTGGATTCCCCGGATCCGGCCGAGACGTACTCCAACTCGCCGCATCTGTACCGGGAGCTCGGCATCCCCGCCGAAGCGGGCGGAACCGTCGGCGCACCCCGCAAGTCGCCGGCCAAGCGGCGCGACGCCGAACGCACAGACGCGACCGCGGGCCAGGCCTCGGTGAAGTCCGGGCGGGCGCGCTCCGGCACCCGGCGGCGGCGCACCCGTGGCGGCCAGCCGGTCACCGGTCACCCCGACGGCAGCACAGCCGCCGGCGGCGCCACCGGTGAAGTCGGCGCGGAGGCGTCGTCGGGCGGCGGCACTGCGTCCAGCCGGCGGCGCCGTCGGCGGCGGAAGCCCGCTGACGGCGCCGCGGCCACCGCCCACGCCAACTGAGCCCTCGCGGGCGCATGGTCAAACCCGAACGCCGGACCAAAGGCGACGTTTTGGCCGCCGTCGCCATCGCGGTCGCGGTGGCGGCGTCCGCGGCGCTGATCTGGTGGACGAGCGACGCCCGGGCCACCACCAGCCGCCCGGCCTCCGCTCCGGCGTCCAACCCCACCCCGGCACGCGAAGTGCCGGCCACCCTGAATCAGCTGTGGACAGCCGCCAGCCCCGCCACCACCGCCCCCGTGGTGGTGAGCGGGACGGTTGCCACCGGCGACGGCCGCCGGGTCGAGGGACGAGATCCCGGTACCGGGCAGATCCGCTGGAGCTACGCCCGAGACGCCGACCTGTGCGGGGTGTCGTGGGTGTACCACTTTGCCGTCGCCGTCTACCACGACGACCGCGGCTGCGGGCAGGTCAGCGCCATCGACGGGGCCACCGGCCGGCGGGGGCCGGCCCGCAGCGGCTATGCCGATCCGCGGGTCACCCTCTCCTCCGACGGCACCACCGTGCTGGCAGTCGGCGATACCCGGCTGGAACTGTGGCGCTCGGACATGGTCCGGATGTTGGCCTACGGCGAGACCGATGCGCGGGTGAAACCGTCGGCGCGGGGGCTGCACTCCGGCTGCCGGTTGCTCTCGGCGGCGGCCAGCTCGTCGGCGGTCTCGGTGCTCGAGAGCTGCGCGCATCAGGCCGACCTGCGACTCGTCCTGCTGCGCCCGGGTAAGGAGGATGACGAACCCCAGCAACACGTGGTGGCCGAACCCGGCATCAGGGCGGATTCCGGCGCGCGAGTGCTGAGCGTCTGGGAGAACAACACCGCGGTGTATCTCCCCGGAAACGCCGGCGCCCAGCCCCGGGTTGACGTGATCGACGACACCGGCACCACCGTGTCGAGCACGCTGCTCCCCAAGCCGCCGTCTCCCTCGGCCACGGTGTCCCAGGCCGGCAGCCTGGTGACCTGGTGGACCGGGGATTCCCTCATGGTCTTCGAGGCGGGCAATCTGACGCCGCGCTACACCATCGCCGCCGGCGAGACCGCCGCGCCGGTGGGACCGGGCGTGATGATGGCGGGCCGGCTGCTCGTGCCGGTCACCGGCGCGATCGGCGTCTACGATCCCGTCAGCGGCGCGAACGAGCGCTATATTCCGGTGAACCGCACATCGAGCCCGTCCGCGGTGGTCCCGTCCGTTTCGGGCTCACGGGTGTTCGAGCAGCGCGGCGACACCGTGGTGGCCCTCGGCTGATCGCCGGCTAGACCTCGAAGGCTAGATCTCCACGGCGAACGTGGGCAGCGATTTACCCGTCTTCCAATGCTTGAGCAACGCCTGCGCCAGCTCGCCGTAGGCCGCGGCGCCCTTGTTCTTGCGCCCGGCCATCACCGACGAGCCCGAGGCGCTGGCCTCCGCGAAGCGCACCGTGCGCGGGATCGGCGGGGCGAGCACCGGAAGGTTGTAGCGATCGGCGACGTCGAGCAACACGTCGCGGGTGTGGGTGGTGCGCGAGTCGTACAGCGTCGGGAGTGCGCCCAGCAGCCGCAGATCCGGGTTCGTGATCTGCTGGACATCGGCGATCGTGCGCAGGAACTGGCCGACACCGCGGTGCGCGAGCGTCTCGCACTGCAGCGGGACGATGACCTCGTCGGCGGCGGTCAACCCGTTGAGGGTGAGTACCCCCAGCGACGGCGGGCAGTCGATGATGACCACGTCGAAGTCGTCGGCGAGCTTGGCCAGCGCCCGTTTGAGTGCATACTCGCGGCCGGCCCGCATCAGCAGCATCGCCTCGGCGCCCGCCAAGTCGATGTTGGCCGGCAGCAGCGTCATTCCCTCCATCGTCGTCACGAGCGCCGCGTTCGGCTCGACCTCTCCCAGCAAGACCTCGTGGACGGACACCGGTAGCTTGTCGGGATCGTGGCCGAGCGAAAAGGTCAGACAGCCTTGCGGATCCAGATCGACGATCAGGACCCGTTGGCCGGCATCCCCCATCGCCGCGCCCAGCGACGCGACCGTCGTCGTCTTGGCCACGCCGCCCTTCTGGTTGGCCACCGCCAGTACCCGGGTCTTGGGCATAGGCGCCGCTCCTCTCACCATCACTAACTCATCGCTGAGTGCCCACGAGCGTGCGATGCCCCGCTACATCGCCACCAGCGCGGTCATAAGCGCCATCCTGGCATGTTCTTACCCCGTGCGCTTCGGCCGACATGCCCTGCATGACGTCGGGCAGAATCTGTCGGCATGGGCGTACAAAATCACCGACTGGTACTTCTCCGCCACGGCGAGACGGCGTGGTCAAAATCCGGCCAACACACCGGCCGCACCGACATCGAACTGACGGATGCCGGCCGGGTGCAGGCCGAGCTCGCCGGACGCGTGCTGCGAGAACTGAATCTCGCCGACCCGCTGGTGGTCAGCAGCCCGCGCATACGCGCACTGACCACGGCCAAACTGGCCGGCCTCGCGGTCGACGAGGTGTCTGCGCTGCTCGCCGAATGGGATTACGGTTCCTATGAAGGCCTGACCACCCCGCAGATCCACGAATCGGTCCCCGATTGGCTGATCTGGACGCACGGATGCCCAGGCGGGGAGAGTGTGGCGCAAGTCAGCGACCGCGCCGATCGGGCCGTCGCATTCGCGTTGGAGCACATGACCTCACGCGACGTGCTGTTCGTGGGCCATAGCCACTTCTCGCGCTCGGTGATCACCCGCTGGGTCGAGCTGCCGCTCGTCGAGGGCAGCCGTTTCTGGATGCTCGCGGGCTCCATCGCCGTATGTGGCTTCGAGCATGGCGTGCGACAGCTTGCCGCGCTCGGATTGACCGGCCTCCCGCAGGCGATCGCACCCGGGTGAGCGGCCCCGAAGGCGACGATGCGCGCCGCGCAGCCGCGCGTGGGGGTACCCCCAGCCGCGAAGCGGCTAGGGGGCGAGACGAGCATCCCGGCCCCGAACCACCCTTCGCGCTGTGCGGGCCGGGGCGGGCCCTGGTCGTCGATGGGGTGCAGCAACGCTACGACGACGTCCGGGCGGCGAAGGCGGCACTGCGTTCGAAGAGGGCAGCAATTGTCTTGGGAGCGTTGCCTTTCGATGTCAGCAGGCCCGCTGCCCTGCTGGTGCCGAACACCGTTGCGTCCCTTGCCGGACCGCCCGACTGGCCGACCGGCCCGCTGCCGTCGGTGCACATCGCGGCCGCAATCCCCACACCGGCCGCTCACCGGCACCTGATCGCCCGCGCGCGAGACGAGCTCGCCGCCGGCGGGCCGCTGCGCAAGGTGGTACTCGCGCGCGGATTGCGGCTCGTTGCCGACGCCCCGCTGGACGCGCGCGTCATCCTCCAACGGCTCCTGGTCGCCGACCCGGCCGCCTACGGCTACGTCGTGGACCTGAGTGCGGCCGGCGGCGACTACGCGGGCACGGCGCTGGTGGGCGCGAGCCCCGAGCTTCTGGTCGCGCGCGCGGGCGAGCATGTCATGTGCCGGCCGTTTGCCGGTTCGGCCCCGCGCGCCGCCGACCCGCAGGTCGACGCCGCAAATGCCGACACGCTCGCCGCGTCGGCCAAAAACCGTCACGAACACCGGCTCGTGGTCGACACCATGCGGGCCGTGCTGCAGCCGCTGTGCGATGACCTTGTGATCGCGCCGGAACCCGAGTTGAGCCGCACCGCGACGGTATGGCATCTATGCACTCCGATGACTGGCCGGCTGCGCGACAAGTCAACCACCGCAATCGATCTGGCGCTCGCGTTGCACCCCACTCCGGCCGTGGGCGGGGTCCCGACGAGGGCCGCCACGGGGCTTATCGCCGAGTTGGAGGGTGACCGCGGTTTCTACGCCGGGGCCGTCGGCTGGTGCGACGCCAGCGGCGACGGCGAGTGGGTGGTCGCCATTCGCTGTGCCCAGCTGTCGGCGGACCGACGCTCCGCGCTCGCGCGCGCCGGCGGAGGCATCGTCGCCGAATCCGATCCCGACGACGAAGTCGCGGAAACCACAAGTAAATTCGCCACGATACTCAATGCGCTGAAAGTTGAGCAATGACGCAGAACATTCGCCGCGCCGAACCGGACGACACCCCCGAAATTACCGACATGATCCATGCGCTGGCCGAATTCGAGCACGCAGCCGATCAATGCACCGTCACCGAAAAACAGATCTCCACAGCACTTTTCGGAAATTCACCCACACTGCAGGGGCATGTCGCCGAGGTCGACGGCAAGGTCGCCGCCATGGCCCTGTGGTTCGTCAACTTCTCCACGTGGGATGGGGCGGCGGGAATCTATCTCGAAGACCTGTTTGTGCGGCCCGGGTTTCGGCGCCGCGGCCTGGCCCGGGCCATGCTGGCCGCGCTGGCGGGTGAATGCCTGGACAAGCGCTACACGCGGTTGTCATGGGCGGTGCTGAATTGGAACTCCGACGCCTTGGCCCTCTACAACGGGATCGGCGCGCAGCCGCAGGGTGAGTGGACAACTTATCGGCTCTCCGGTCCGCGCTTGGCCGAGCTTGCGGGACCATCCTGATCGCTGCCGGCGGCCCAACGCACGGCCGGCGGGCTGAACAGGAGGATCAGGGCGGCAAGCGCCACGACGCCCAAGGGAATGCCGAACGCCGGCTGATGGGAGCCCACCGTGAGATACCACGCCACGGGCACCAGGAGCAGCTGGGTGAACACCGCCGGCCCGCGGCCCCAGCGCTTGCCGAGCGCCAGCGCGCGCCCGGCCGCGAGCACCACGCCGCCAACCAGAAAGAACCAGACCGCCGTGCCCAGCCCGTTGACCACGCGCTGGTCGGCACCGGCGATTCCCCGCGCCACGAGCACCGCGCCCACCACCAACGCGACCACACCCTGCACCGCGACGATGACGCCCGCGCCGCGGACAGCGGCCGGAGCGGAGGGAAGATTCACAGCGTCAGCGTAAGGTTCCCCCACAGCTGCGTCTTAGCGACTCGGCATAAGCTCGTGCATCATGCGGGCCGTGCTGATCGTCAACCCAACAGCCACCTCCACGACTGCCGCCGGCCGCGACCTGCTGGCTCACGCGCTCAAGAGTCGGCTGAAACTCACCGTCGAGCACACCGACCACCGTGGTCACGGCATGGAACTCGCGCAAGCGGCCGCCGCCGACGGGATGGACCTGGTCGTGGTCCACGGCGGGGACGGCACGGTGGGCGGCGTGGTCAACGGGCTGCTCGGCCGTCCTGGCTCGAGGCCCGCCGGGCATGTGCCCGCGGTTGCGGTGGTACCGGGCGGCTCGGCCAATGTACTGGCGCGATCGCTGGGTATCTCCCGGGATCCCGTCGCCGCCACCAACCAGCTCATTCAGCTGCTCGACGACTACCGCCGACACCAGACGTGGCGCCGGATCGGGCTGATCGACTGCGGTGAGCAGTGGGCCGTGCTCAACGCGGGGATGGGCGTCGACGCAGAGGTGGTCGCCGCGGTGGAGGCGCAACGCGACAAAGGTGTCAAGGTGACGCCGATGCGTTACTGGCGGGTGGCCGTGCCCACCACGCTGGCCTTTCGCCGTCGCCCACCGACGCTCACGCTCGAGCTGTCCGATCGCGACCCGGTGGCGGGGGTGCATTTTGTGTGGGTGTCCAACACCAGTCCGTGGACCTACAGCAACAACCGGCCGCTGGTGACCAACCCCGGCTGCACCTTCGAGTCGGGCCTGGGAGTGTTCGCGCTCACCGAGATGAAGGTGTTCCCCACACTGCGATTGGTCGGCCAGCTCCTTTCGAACGGCCCGAAGCCAGACGTCCAACAACTCATCCGCGACGACGACGCCGCTTGTGCGCGGGTGAGCGCAGCCGGGTCCCCGATCGCTAGTCAGTGCGACGGCGATTACCTTGGCCTGCGCGAGAGCATGACCTTCCGGGCGGTCCCCGACGTGCTTCCAGTGGTGGCCCCGCCAGCAAAATCGCGTCTGAGCAGGGGCGATGAGGAACGAAAATGACGGCCGGGAAAACTCCTCGTGAAATCCGGCCGCTGAGTGTAGTACAACGGAGTAGGGGCTCGGCTAAGAAATCGGTGAAGTGAGATACCCCACGAGGCAACTCACACTATTGACATCTGTTGAGCCTGTGAAACGATCGAAAGGTTGCATGCAGAAATTTGTGTAGGGGTACGGACCCTTTTCTTGTGCACGTGTTAACAGCCGAAGAAAATGTCCGTGCGCCTTGCTGCGCACTCAGTGAGGAGTAACAACGTATGGATTGGCGCCATAAGGCGGTCTGTCGCGACGAGGATCCGGAGCTGTTCTTCCCGGTAGGGAACAGCGGCCCGGCGCTCGCGCAGATCGCTGACGCGAAACTGGTCTGCAATCGGTGTCCGGTGACCACGGAGTGTCTCTCCTGGGCCCTGAACACCGGCCAGGACTCGGGCGTCTGGGGGGGCATGAGCGAAGACGAGCGGCGCGCACTCAAGCGTCGCAACGCCCGTACGAAGGCCCGCAGCGGAGTCTGACCCAGTCTGGCGAACAGTGCGGCCCCGACGAAAGTCGGGGCCGCACTGTTGCGTGGGTGGGTGCGTGGGTGGGGCTCGCGTCGGCGCTCACAGCAATAGTCGGGTCCGCCGACCGATCGGTACCCGCAACACCACATCGGTGCCGCGGGCGGAAGCTTGCCGCATGCCCAACGTGCCATCCAGTTCCGCCGATACCAATGTCCGCACGATCTGCAGTCCCAGGCTGTCGGACTTCTCCAGACTGAATCCTTCGGGCAGTCCGCGGCCGTCGTCGTGCACGACGACGTCGAGCCAGCGGGCGGAGCGCTCCGCGCGGATGGTCACGGACCCTTCTTGGGCCGCCGGATCGAATGCGTGCTCGATCGCGTTCTGCACGAGTTCCGTGATCACCATGATCAGGGCCGTCGCGCGGTCGGAATCCAAAACGCCCAGGTCGCCGACGCGGTTGATCCGGATCGGCCTGTCCACCGATGCCACGTCGTTCATGATCGGCAGGATCCGGTCGATGACCTCGTCGAGGTTCACCTGCTCGTCCACCGACATCGACAGCGCGTCATGCACCAGCGCGATCGACGACACCCGCCGCACCGACTCGATCAGCGCCTCCCGGCCCTCGGCGTTCGCGGTCCGGCGGGCCTGCAGGCGCAGCAGGGCGGCGACGGTCTGCAGGTTGTTCTTCACCCGGTGATGGATCTCCCGGATGGTGGCGTCCTTGGATATCAAGGCCCGGTCGCGGCGCTTTACCTCGGTGATGTCGCGGATCAGCACGGCGGCACCGGCGCTGGCGCCGTGAACCACCAACGGCAGCGTGCGCAGCAGCACCGTGGCGCCGCCGGCGTCGACCTCCATCCGCATGCTCCTCCCGCCGGCCAATAGGTCGAGCACGTGCTCGGCCAGCTCTTGCGCCTCGAACGGATCCGAGATCAGCGGACGCGTCACCTTGACCAGATTGCGACCCTCCAGCTCGGAGGTCAGACCCATCCGGTGGTACGCCGACAGCGCGTTGGGGCTGGCATAGGCGACGACGCCGTCGACGTCGAGGCGGATGAAGCCGTCGCCCGCGCGCGGGGTCGAGCGTGACATGACGACGTCGCCGACGTCGGGGAAGGTACCCTCCGCGAGCATCTGCACGAGGTCCTCGGCGCACTCCCGGTAGGCGTTCTCCAGTTGACCAGACGCGCGGTCGGCCGCTTCGGCGGTTCGGTGCCGGGTGATAACCGCGACCACGTTTCCGCCGTAGCGCACCGGGGAGGCCGCGACGCGCTGGCCGGCAAGTTGCCACGAATGTTGTTGAGCCGCATCACTGTCGCGCGTAGCGGCGCCGGAATCGAACGTCTCGTCGACGAGCGGAAGCCGTTCGACGACACTGCCGACGGCGTCGGTCTGCAGAACCGTCGGCGCGGTGTTCGGACGGCACTGCGCCACACAAACCAGCACGCCGTCGTCGCGGCGGACCCACATCAAGTAGTCGGCGAACGACAGGTCGGCCAGCAGCTGCCATTCTCCGACGACCGCGTGCAGGTGGTCCACCGCGTTGCCCGGCAGCATGGTGTGCTCGGCAAGCAGGTCACCGAGAGTGGACATCGGCTCCCCGATCTAGCGAAGCCCAGCCGGGGCTAACTGATGACTGCGATGAGGTCGCCCGCCTGAATGACGTCGCCCACCGACACACTCACCTTGCTGACAGTGCCGCCCACTTCGGCCAGCACGGGGATCTCCATCTTCATCGATTCCAGCAGCACCACGACGTCCCCCTTGCCGATCCGGTCACCCTCATTGACAACGACTTCGAGCACGCTGGCCACGATCTCGGCCCGGACATCCTCGGCCATCTTCACCCCACTCGTGTCGGCCATCTACGCATGCTGGGCGCTGTTCTCCATCAAGCTTTCACCCGGATCATGTATATCGAACCACAGGACCGGCCGGGATCGCGGCACGCGGGCCGTGAGACAATGTGAGACAAGCTAACGGGTGCGCGCCGCCCGGTCGATGCAATCAACGGAGGTTCGACGATGGCCAAAAGGGGCCGCAAAAAGCGGGACCGCAAGTACAGCAAGGCCAACCACGGCAAGCGTCCCAATTCCTGAGCGGAATTGCTGCCCGGTTTCTACTGCGCACCGCGGATGATGGTGGTCCGCTGAATTTCCAGCCGGAGGCGCTCCCGTAAGCCTTGGGGAGCTTTTTCGCCGCCGCACTTCGTAGCTATCAGCGTCTTGATGCGCTCCTCGATCCCGTAATGCTGGAAGCATCCGGGGCATGCCTCGAAGTGCTGGCGCAGCTTCTCGCGCTTTTCGGCGGTGCACTCGCCATCGAGCAGCGTCCACACCTCGGCGATCACCTCGGCGCAGCCAAGGCCGCCGTGGGAATGACTGTCGTCGGCGGCGGGGTCGACCGGGCGGGAAGACTCGCTCATGACGACACCTCCTCGTGCGCATGCTGACCGCGGTTGAAGCCTCGTTCCTTGGCCACGTCGGCCAACAGGCCACGCAGCTGACGTCGGCCACGGTGCAGCCGCGACATCACGGTTCCAATCGGCGTACCCATGATCTCGGCGATTTCCTTGTAAGGGAAACCTTCGACGTCGGCGTAGTACACCGCCATCCGGAACTCTTCCGGTAAGGCCTGCAGCGCTTCTTTGATCTCGCTGTCCGGCAGCCCCTCGAGGGCTTCGACCTCCGCCGAGCGCAGGCCGGTCGAGGAGTGCTCGGCGTTCGAAGCCAACTGCCAGTCGGTGATCTCCTCGGTCGGATACTCCGCCGGTTGGCGCTGTCTCTTGCGGTAGCTGTTGATATAGGTGTTGGTCAAAATCCGGTAGAGCCACGCTTTGAGGTTGGTGCCGGCCCGGAACGAGCGAAAACCGGCGTAGGCCTTGACCATCGTCTCTTGCAGCAGGTCCTCCGCGTCGGCGGGATTGCGCGTCATGCGCAGCGCACCGCCGTACAACTGGTCGATCAGCGGAATCGCGTCGCGCTCGAAACGCGCGGTGAGCTCCTGGTCGGTCTCCTCGGACCGCGCGGGCGCCAACGCCTCCGACGCCTCCGAACCCGTAGCGCCGTCGATATCGGCCATATCGGTTAACACGATCCCTTCTGCTGCGGCATCGCTGGCCAGCGCCGAACGCGCGGCACCATCCAAGAGGCACGTGGCCGTTGGCACCAGACTGCTCCTCCCAATCTAGAGGCTGCCCCCGACAGTGTCTGCCGGGGTGTGCCCCGCTGCATCAGAAATCGAATTGATTAACAGTGTTAGCCACCGCGCTATTTCCGGGGCAGGGATGGCATCGATCGGGCGGACGTTAGTGTGACGTCCATGTCCCATGCCACGTCCTTGCAAGGCAAGACCATGTTCATCTCCGGCGCCAGCCGCGGTATCGGACTTGCGATCGCCAAGCGCGCCGCACAAGACGGGGCCAACATCGCGCTCGTCGCCAAGACGGCCGAACCGCACCCGAAGCTGCCGGGGACCGTGTTCACGGCGGCGAAGGAGCTCGAGGATGCGGGTGGGCAGGCCCTGCCGATCGTCGGGGATGTCCGCGACCCCGATTCGGTCGAGTCGGCGGTGGCGAAGACTGTCGAGCAGTTCGGCGGCATCGATATCTGCGTCAACAACGCCTCGGCGATCAACCTCGGATCCATCACCGAGGTGCCGATGAAGCGGTTCGACCTGATGAACGGCATCCAGGTGCGCGGGACCTATGCGGTCTCGCAGGCGTGCATTCCCCACATGAAGGGCCGGGAGAACCCGCATATCCTGACGCTCTCGCCGCCGGTGCTGCTCGAGAAGAAGTGGTTGAAGCCGACGGCCTACATGATGGCCAAGTTCGGCATGACGCTATGCGCGCTGGGCATAGCCGAGGAGATGCGCGCCGAGGGCATCGCGTCGAACACGTTGTGGCCCCGCACGCTTGTGGCCACCGCCGCGGTGCAAAACCTGCTTGGCGGTGAAGAGGCGATGGGACGGGCCCGCAAGCCCGAGGTATACGCCGACGCCGCCTATGTCATCTTCAACAAGCCCGCCCGCGAGTACACCGGAAACACGTTGCTGTGTGAGGACGTGCTGGTGGAGTCCGGCGTCACCGACCTGTCGGTATACGACTGCAGGCCGGGTTCGCAGCTGGGCGTGGACTTCTGGGTGGACGGCGTCAACCCGCCGGGATACACCGGGCCCTGAAGGACCCTAGCGTGGCCCGCGCCGCCACCCCGGCGATCGCCGCGCTGGTCAAAGCCGGTGTGCCACACCAGATCGTGAAGTACGGGCACGATGCCGGGGAACGTTCGTTCGGCGCGGAAGCCGTTGCCGCGCTAGCCAAGTCGGGCGGCATAGCGCCGGGGCAGATTTTCAAGACGCTGGTGATCGCGGTACCCGACGGATTGGCAGTTGCCATGGTGCCCGCGTTGGCCAGGCTCTCGCTCAAGGCGGCCGCGACGGCGCTCGGGGTGGCCAACGCCGAGATGGCCAAACCGGACGCCGCCGAGCGGGTGACCGGTTATGTGGTCGGCGCAGTTTCGCCGTTCGGGCAGCGCAAGGCGCTGCCGACGGTGGTCGACGTCGGCGCACTGGCCTGGGAGCGCGTGTATTGCAGCGCCGGCCGGCGGGGCTGGGACGTCGCGGTCTCACCGCGGGACCTGATCCGGCTGACGGGCGCGATCACTTGGGAATTGACCGCGCGAGCCTAACGCCACGGCGCAAAACAGCGCCAGATTTCGCCGTGGCGTTACGCGCTCGAACGGACTCGCACCGAGCTCAGGGGCGCTCTCCCGGTTCATCCAAAAATCCCTGGATGACGGGCGCGAGCTCCGTCGCGTTGTGCACCACGTCGATATGGCCGCCGGAATGCAGGTACAGCAACGCGTGCGGCAGCAACTTGTGCAGGATGTGCGCGTTGGCCACCGGAATGATCGGGTCGTCGGTGCCGGCCACGATCAGCGTCTCCTGCCGCACCGCACGCAACGCGAACAGGCTCGTCCACACCGAACCCGCCAACAGCTGGTGCAAATATCCGATCTTCGATCCCGCATGCAATTGCCGAACGAATAGTTGGGCGACGTCTTGACCGTGAGCGCGGACGGTCCCACCGTACAGCTCACCCGCGATGGAGGCGGCATAGGCGGGATCCGAAAACCGGCGCGGCGTGGCCATTTTCAACAGCACCCTTGGGTGCGCGGGCACCATCAGGAGGCCGGTGCCCGTCGCCACCAACACCAGGCGCCGGCACCTGCGGGGATTCTGGAAGGCAAACTGTTGCGCCAGGGCACCGCCCCAGGACAACCCGAAGACATCGACGACGCCGATTCCCAGCTTGGACAGGACCCGCCCGAGTACCCACGCGAGGTAGGGAAACCCGTAGGGCAGAGGCGATGTCGGTGACCCGCCGGTTCCGGGAACGTCGAACCTGACCACCGTGCTCTGCAACTGCTCGACCAGCGGATCGAGTACCTCGAGGCTGGCACCAATGCCGTTGCACAGCACCAGCGGCACGCCGGATCCATGGCGCACGTTGACCCTGATTCGCTGTCCGCCCGCGGTGACGTAACACTCCTCGCCGACCGAGCTCACCGCCGGCATCGGGGACTCCGCTGCGCACACGCCGTCACTTCTCCATGACGTAGGTGCCGGGAGCCGGGCAGAGTGGCGGGAAACCTTCTCCCCCAAGCACTTTCGGTGAATCGACTTTCGGACCGCTGCGCTCGGCGAGCCAGGCGACGTAGTCGGGCCACCATGAGTCACTGTGCTTCTCGGCGGATTCCAGCCACTGTTGCGGATCTTCCGCGTCGACGGGGCCGGTCCGGTATGAAGCCTTCGGGTTGCCCGGCGGGTTGACCAGCGCCGCGATGTGACCGCTGGTGGACAGAACGTAGCGATTGTCCTTGCTGCCCAGCAGCCGCGCGCTGCGATAGGTGGCCTGCCACGGGCAGATGTGGTCGGCGATGCCGCCGACCACGTAGGCGTCGGCGGTGACCTTCCCAAGGTCGACCGGGCTGCCCAGCATGGTGAGCGCGCCGGGGGTGACAAGGGCATTGCGCTGCGCCATCAGGATCATGTCGCGGTGCAGAGCCGCGGTCATCCGGGTGGTGTCGGCATTCCAGAACAGCACGTCGAACGCCGCCGGCTTGCGACCCTGCACGTAATTGTTCACCCAGTAACGCCAGACCAGGTCTGTGGGCCGCAGCCATGCGAACATCTCCGCCATGTCGCGCCCGTCGAGGTAGCCCTTCCGGCGCGAAACCTGGATGGCGGCTTGGGCCGCGCGGTCACTCATCATGGCGGCCGCGAAACCGGCCCGCGTCTCGTCCAGCACGGTGACCGACAGGTTGAGGCTGGCCACCCGGTCGCCCTCGCCGATGTCGGCGAGGTGAGCCGCCGTCATCGCGGCCAGGATGCCGCCGGAGCAGGTGGCCAACAGGTGAGTGCTATCAGTCCCGGAGATCTTCTGCACCGCGTCCATGGCCTCGACTATCGCGGCACCGTACGCGTCGAATCCCCAATCCCGGTGTCGCTTTTGGGGGTTGCGCCAGGAGATGGCAAACACTTGCTGCCCCTGCTGGACGAAGTACTCGATGAGGCTGCGGCCGGGGGCAATGTCCATGATGTAGAACTTGTTGATCACCGGCGGCACCATGAGCAATGGAATCGCATTCACTTTCGGTGTCTGTGGGGCGTATTGGATCAGTTCGAACACCGAGGTCTGCAGCACGACCGCCCCCTTGGTGACGGCCAGGGTCTCGCCCACGACGAAGGCGTCGGGCTCGACCATCGCCGGCACCCGCGGCTTCGAAAGCACGTCGCGCGCAAAGGCTTTGAGGCCACGGACCGCGCTCAGTCCGCCGGTGTCGATCATGGCCTTCCAGCCCAGGGGGCTGATCAGCGGGTTGTTGCTGGGCGCCAGCCCCTCGACCAGGTTGTCGACGACGAAGCGCATCCTCTGCTCGTCCCGCCAGTCCAGGTGGGCGTCGGCGAGCAGCCCTTCGGCGGTCTCGGAGCCCGCGAGGTAGGCCTGCATGATCCGGTGCAGCAGCGGATTCTCTTGCCAGGCAGGGTCGCTGAATCGCTTGTCGCCCCGGGCCGGGGCGCGCTGCGACTTACCGGTCGCGATGCTGCCGAGTTCACGGGTCAACGCGCCGACCCTGTCGCCCACGGCACCGGGGTGCTGGGCGAGGTTGCCGGCGAAGCGGGCCCAGGTGGCGTCCGGCATCATTCGGCTGGCAAATGGCTTGGTGGCGCTGGTCAGGAGCAGGTCCAGCGGCGCGGCCAGCTCGTCGACTTTGGTGCTAGCCATGGTTATCGCGTGCTTTCGCTTGTCGGGATGGTGATGTCGCGCTTTTGGACCTTGCCGGTCGGTCCTTTGGGCAGCTCCTCGACGAGCCACACCAGGCGCGGGTATTTGTAGGCGGCCACTTGGGCTTTGACGTGCTCGCGCAACTCTTCGGGGGTCGCGACCGCGCCTTCCTTGAGCGCGACGGCTGCCCCGACCTCTTCGCCGAGGGAGTCGTGCGGCACGCCGATGACGGCGGCCTCCGCCACGGCCGGATGCTCGTAGAGCACCTCCTCGATCTCGCGGGGGTACACGTTGTATCCGCCGCGGATGATCATGTCCTTGGTCCGGTCGACGATGTAGAAGTAGCCGTCGTCGTCGACCCGCCCGACGTCCCCGGTGTTCAGCCACCCGTCCTCGGTGATCGTCGCCATTGTCGCGTCGGGCAGGTTCCAGTAGCCCTTCATCACGTTGTGGCCGCGGATCTGAATTTCGCCCACTTCTCCCCGCGGCACCTCGACCCCATCCAGATCGACCACCCGCATGTCCACGCCCTGAACGGGGGTGCCGATCGACCCCACCTTGCGCGGCCGGCCCGGATGGTTGAACGCGGCAACCGGAGAGCTCTCCGAAAGGCCGTAGCCCTCGAGAACCATACAGCCGAAAGCCTTTTCGAAATCCATGAGAACCTGGACCGGCAGGGCCGCGCCACCGGAGACGCAGGTCCGCAGGCTCTTCAGTGCACCGGGCCGGGCCTTGTCCGCCACGCTCAGCAACGCCGAATACATCGTCGGCACCCCCTCGAACACCGTGACGGCGTCACGCTCGATCACCTCGAGAGCCTTCAGCGGGTCGAACCGCGGCATCAGCGTCAACGTCGCGCCCGTGAGGACCGATGTGTTGAGCCCGCAGGTCAGGCCGAAGACGTGAAACAGGGGTAGGCAGCCCATCACCACGTCTTCCGGCCCGATCTCGATGAGGGTGCGGACGGCGACCTCGGCATTGCGGCTCAGATTCCCGTGCGTGAGCATGGCGCCCTTGGGCTTGCCGGTGGTCCCGGAAGTATGCAGGATGACCGCGACTTCGTGGTCGCCGCATTCCACCGGGGACTGCTGCTCGGGCAGGTCGGCGATCAGGTTCGTCAGGCCGGCGTCGTCGACCAGCCAGCACTGTGCACCAACCTCGGCGGCGCCGGCGGTGGCCTCGTCGGCGAACGCCGGTGTCGCGAACATCGCCTTGGCGCCGCTGTTGGACAGGTAGAACGAGATTTCGCGCGCCTTCAGCAGCGGGTTCATCGGCACCGCGACTGCGCCACGGTAGATGATCCCGTAGTACGCGATCGCGAACGCGGGTGTATTCGGCAGCATCAGGCCGACGCGGTCGCCCGGTTCGACGCCGGCCCGCTCCAGCAGCGTCGCCACGCGGGCGGCGGCGGCGTCGAATTCGGCGAAGGTGAATTGCAGGTCGCCGCAACGCAAGGCAATGCGGTTCGGGCTGCGATCTTTAGATGCGACGAGGTTGTTGCTCAATGCGCTCATTGGGGTGCTCCAGAGAAGGGCTTATCGGGCTCACGTCGAGCGTTATCCCGGCGACATCAAAACGCAATGTCCGCACACACAACAGCACGCCCCTTTTGGTGTTACCGCGCACATCGGCCCCGCCCCGGGCATAGGGTTTGCGGGTATGGGCGTGGCCTCAAAAGTCACCGGAAGAACCGGCACGCTCGGGCGCGGCGCGCGCGTTGACCCGTACGTCGTCGAGCTGAGCAAACTCATGCTGGCTCGTGCGCCGGAGCTGGGAAATGAGATGGCGGAAGTGATCTGCCGGGAGGTCGACGCGTACCGCGACGACAGCATCGTGACGACGGATCAGGTAGCGCAAAGCTGTGTGGCCAACGTGACGTTCATCTTCCACGCGCTCGCCGGCGACGCGGACGTCTCGGAGGTGGACGTCTCCCCCGCCGAGCGCACCGGCACCGAACGCGCGCTCGCCGGTGTGCCACTGCCGGCGGTGATGACCGCCTACCGGATCGGTTTCCGGTTCATGTGGGAACAAACCATCGCCACCGCCCGGGCTGCGGCCATACCCGCCGACTCGATCCTGAACGCCACCGCCCGAGTCTTCTTCGCCCAGGAGACCTTCACCCAGGCGATGAGCGACGCATACCGACAGCAACTCACGGCCCAGATCCTCGAACGGGAGGAGGAGCGCTCGGCGTTGGTGGAAGCTCTGTTGTACCGGCGGATGACCGATCGGCAAAGCCTTTGGGAGGCAGCCGATCTGCTGCGCCTGCCCACCTCGGGTCCTTACGTCGTCGTGGCGGCCGAGCTGCCGGCTATCGGCCGGCTCGGTCTACCCGCCATCGAGAACAAGCTGTCCGCCCGCGACATCCGGTCGGCGTGGCGGCTGCTGCCCGACCTGCAGGTGGGGATAGTGCATCTGCGCGGCTCCGCGCGCGGCGGACTGGACCCGCTCGTCGAGGTGCTCAAACAAGCGGCCGCCGCCCGAGTCGGCATCAGCCCACCGTTTCAGGAGCTGTCCGAAACCAGCGACGCGCTGCGGTTCGCCCGGTGCGCCCTGACGGGTAAGGGATCGGCCGACTCGCTCGTCGCAGCGTTCGACGCGACCCCGCTCGCCGTCGCCGCGGTCAGCGCGCCCGACGCGATGGCGAAGATCAAGTCGTCGGTGCTTCGGCGAGTCGACGCACTGCCCGGCGAGGAACGCACGGTGCTGATCGGCACCTTCGACGCGTGGTTGGATGCCGGCGGGTCGGCCAGCGAGACGGCGGGGAAGCTCTATTGCCATCCCAACACCGTGCGGCATCGGCTGCGCCGCATCGAGGAGTTGACCGGTCGATCACTCTCACGGCCGAGGGACCTCGCCGAGCTGTGCCTAGCGTTCGAGGTCGACCGGCAGCTGCCCTAAGCGCCCCGAGGCGCCCCGAGAGATTCCGCCGCGCGTTTCGCCTCGTGGCGAATCTGGAATCCGCTGATGATGTCCACGATGCCGATGGCGATCAGCCAGCAGCCCGTGACCAGGGTGAGGATCTCGATCGAGTCCATCGGGTAGACGATGAGCACCACACCGCCGGCGACGATGATGAGCCCGGAGATTATCTGCCAGCCGCGTCCGGGGAGTCTGTCGAACGATATCGCGGTGCCGAGCAGCGTCATCCCGCGGAAGACCCAACTGATGCCGATCCACAGGGCGAGGAGCCAGATTGCCTCAAACTTGTCGCGGAAGCAGAACACCCCGAGCACCACTGACACCGCACCGGTGATGAAGCTGAACACCCTCATCGCGCCTCCGATGTGCGCGCTGAACGCGGCGAACATGTAGCCGATCCCGGAAAGGATCAGGTACACGCCGAAGAGGACACCGGCCACGAACAAGCTCTTGCCCGGGTAGTACAGGATGATGGCACCGAGGGCGATGGCCACGATGCCGACGAACAGCGTCAATTGCCACGCGCTGCGTGCCAGCTGCTGCAGCGGACGCTCGAAAACTGGGTGCTCGCTAGTTGTCATGACAATATGATTTGCCATCCCGGGCATCCAAGGTAAGGGCCTTTAGGCCACAATTCGGCATCGGGCCGGCAAGGTCCGCGTACGGCGTTTGTCTCCAAAAAACAACCATTCACCACAAGTTGGTTGTTTCGCGACATCGCCACGGGTCAGGCGGCGGCGTTAGGTTCTGCCGCGAACTCGATGGTTCGGCCCGCGGCGGCTCGAATTATCACCCCGCACAGACCGTTCCCGTACCCCACGTAAAGCAGAAACGTAGGTGAAACATGTTCGAATCCCTTTTGGTGATCGCGATTTACCTGACGGGCGTTTTCACGCCGGTGCTTATCCCGGCGAGCATTCACGCCGTCCATGTTGTCCGCGACGGGCAAGTGACGTTCCCGTCGCGCCTGAAGGTTCGCCTTCCCCGGCCGGTCCGGTCGCGTCGCGTCGCGGTGCCCGCCACCGCGTGAGCGCCGCGTCCGGCGCCCGTCGGCTCACTTAGCCATCAGGACCGCACTGCCGTACCAGTGACAGGCGAGCAACGCGAGTTCGATGTCGAGCCGATCGGTGCCGATTTCCCGCCCGCGCCGGGCGACGGCGCGGCCGACTCGGTACTTGACGGAGTTGAAGTGCAGGTTCAGCTCCTCGGCGGCCAACTTGTAGCTGCAGCCGCAGGCCAGAAACACCCGTAACGTCTCACGCAACCGTGCGTCGGTTTCATTGTCGCCCGCCAGGTCGCCGAGCACGCCGATCACCCAGTCGCGGGTACCCGCGATATCACCGCCGAGGCGCGAAACCACCGACAGGCCGGGATCGGTGGCGGCGATCACCGTCGGTCCGCCCCGCGCGCTCAGCATCGCCACGGTACGGGCCTCGTCCGCCTCGCGGTGCGAGCGCCGGAACCCCTCGATGCCGGCCGCCACGCTCCCCATCGCCACGTTGGGCGGATCGGATTGCGTCTGTGCGAACCCGCGGATTTTGCCAACGGCGTCAGCGGCATCGGCAACGGCGCTGCGATACGGCAGCCATGCCCACGCGCACCCTTGGTCGGCGGCGATGAAAAGCGGACTGGCTCCAACGCCGGCGACTTCGCCCACTTCACGAACAAACCGCTGCAGCCGGGAGAGCTCATCGCCATCGGCGCCGGCGTCGGTGTACCACACCACCAGCCCGACGTGGTACCAGCGCAGGGGGTAGCGGATCGCCTCGGTCGCCGCATCGACGTCAACCTTCTTGTTCGCGGACAGCAGTTCGCGTACCCGCATGCCGCGCAGGCTGTTCCGATTCTCGAGCCAGCGTTCGCGCTCGTCCTCGTAGACGGTGACGACCTGTTGCGACATCCAGTCGATGTACTCGAACATCGACGCGCTCATCGCCTCGATCACCGACACCCGCACCGCGTCGGGGATGTCGACCTCGCGCAACTCGGCGAAGATCAGCTCGTTCATCCGGCGTTGGCCGAGTCGGTAGGCCCGGACCAGCGCATTGACGGGAGCCCCGTGCTGCGCCAGTCGTCGGGCGTACTCCAGCGCCGCGGTGGGCGCCTCGACGCGCTCGACGGCGATGTCGTAGCGCAGCGCGCGCAGCATCGTGTCGACGTTCCCCTCGACGCTGGCGCCGAGCAACTCGGCGATCCGCGGCTCGCGGGGAAGGTCGGGGATCTGGTCCTTGAGCGCACGACCGATCTCCGTCGTCACGTCGGCCAGTCGGCGGTGCAAGCGGCCGGCGACCTCGGCGACATAACGGCTTGGCTCGACTTGAATATCTGGGCTGTCGAGCCTCGATCTCTTCACGCTGACGACGTTAGCCCCCGCGGTTGTCTTCCGGGGATAACCGCGGAACGCAGTTTTGTCGACTTGCGACTGTGCCGGGACTTACACCGTTCCTAGCGTTGTGGCCACTGTTACTCCCAACGGCAGAAGGAGCCACGAATGGGATTCACAAAGCCGGATCTCCCCGCGGTCGATCCGGACACGTTCTTGCGGAAGCCCCTGATGGAGCGGATGCGATTGATGGCCGCCGATTGGGCCGAGAACGGCTTCGGCTCGCCGCGGATGGTGCATCTCATCTACATCGTGAAGCTGGTCGTCTTCTTTGCGATCGGCGGCATCACGGTGGCCACGGCGACGTCGGGCCTGCCGGCCTTCTGGCACGTATCGCAGTGGTGGAACCAGCCGATCGTCTACCAGAAATTCATCCTGTGGACCGTGTTGCTGGAGTCCATGGGCGTGGCCGGCTCCTGGGGCCCGCTGGCCGGAAAGGTCAAGCCGATGACCGGCGGGATCCTGTTCTGGATGCGGCCCGGCACCATCCGGCTGCGGCCCTGGAAGTGGGTGCCGTTCACCGCGGGCGACCGGCGCACGCGGTTCGACGTCGCCGGATACCTGGCGCTGTTGGTGAGCCTGGCCGTCGCGCTGCTGTCCCCTGGAGTGCACAGCGAATCGCTGTCGAAGGCATTGCCGCACAACACCTCTGGGCTGGTCAGTCCCGCTATGCTGGTCGCGCCGATGGTGCTGCTGGTGCTCATCGGTCTGCGGGACAAGATCGTCTTCCTGGCCGCCCGGTCCGAGCAGTACCTGCCGGCGCTGTTCTTCTTCGCCGTTCTGCAGTTCACCGACATGATCATCGCCTGCAAGATGCTGATCGTGGTGGTGTGGGTCGGCGCCGGTTTCTCAAAGTTCGGCAAGCACTTCTCCAATGTCATTTCGCCGATGGTCAGCAACAGCCCTTCCATCCCGTTCAAGTGGCTCAAGCGGGCGCACTACCGTGACTTCCCGCGGGACCTGCGTCCGTCGCGGTTGGCTCACGTCATGGCGCACTTCAACGGCACGTTCGTCGAGATTGTCGCGCCGCTGATCCTGTTGTTCTCGACCAACAAGTGGCTCACACTGGGCGCCGCGGTGCTGATGGTGGCATTCCACCTGTTCATCATCTCGACCTTCCCGCTGGCCGTCCCACTGGAATGGAACGTCGTGTTCGCCTACACCACGGTGTTCTTGTTCCTGGGCTTCCCTGCATGGGAGGGCTACGCCATCACCGACATGTCCTCGCCGTGGTTGACGGCGGCGATCGCGGCCGGCCTGCTCTTCTTCCCCGTCCTCGGGAACCTGCGGCCGGACAAGGTCTCCTTCCTGCCGTCGCTGCGGCAGTACGCCGGCAACTGGGCCTCGGCGGTGTGGGCGTTCGCGCCGGGAGCGGAGGCGAAGCTGGACCGGGTCACCCGGTCGTCGCGCAACCAGGTCGACCAGTTCATCGCGGCCGGCTACGAGCCGCAGTGGGCGGAAATCGCCCTGCAGAAAGGCATAGCGTGGCGCACCATGCACAGCCAGGGCCGGGGCCTGTTCTCGCTGTTGCTGAACCACCTGCCCGACGTCGACACCCGCACCGTGCGGGAGGGCGAGTTCGTCTGCAACTCGCTGGTCGGATGGAACTTCGGCGACGGCCACCTGCACGACGAGCAGATGATCCGTGCCGTGCAGAGCGAGGCCGCCTTCGAGCCGGGCGAGTGCGTCATCGCGTGGGTGGAGTCCGAGGCCTTCGGCAGCGGCATCCAGCGCTACAAGCTGATCGACGCCGCACTCGGTGTCATCGAACGCGGAACTTGGGAGGTGGCCGACGCGGTCAAGGAGCAGCCCTGGCTCCCCAACGGCCCCATCCCGACCCGTGTCGTCTGGTCCCTCAAGCGCACAGCGAGGGCGGCCGGCCTGCGGACTGAGGGAGCGCTCCGGTGAGTACCGCACTGGTGGTGGGCGGCGGGCCGAACGGGCTCGCCGCCGCCATCGCGCTGGCAGCCGAGGGTGTCCAGGTCACCGTCCTCGAGGCCGCCGAACAGGTCGGCGGCGGAGCGCGCAGCAGCGAGGCGATCATCCCGGGCCTCGTGCACGACCATTGCTCGGCCATCCACCCGATGGCGGTCGGCTCCGAGTTCCACCGCCGCTTCGACCTCCAGCGGTACGGTCTGGCGTGGCGCTGGCCCGAGATCGATTGCGTGCATCCCCTCGACGACGGCAGCGCCGGAGTGCTGTACCGCTCGGTGGAGGCGACCGCGGCCCACCTCGGCGGCGACGGACGGCGGTGGTGCCTGGCGTTCGGCTATTCGGCCGCCCGGTTCGACGCGCTCAGCGAGGACATCATGCGTCCCCTGCTGCGGCTCCCCCGGCACCCCCTGATGCTCGCCCGGTTCGGCGCGCCCACCGCGCTTCCGGCGTCGGCGTTCGCCCGGTTCTTCCGCGCGGACCAGGGCCGCGCGTTGTTCGGAGGCGTTGCGGCGCATGCCTTCCGGCCGTTGCACCACCCGATGACCGCAGCGATCGGGCTCGGCATCATCGCCGCCGGCCATCGGCACGGGTGGGCGGTGGCCGAGGGGGGATCGCAGTCGATCACCAACGCCATGGTGGCGCTGCTCGACGAGTTGGGAGGCAAGATCGAGACCGGCGTGCAGGTAACCGCGGCGTCGCAGCTGCCGCCTGCTGACATCACCATGTTCGACCTCGCGCCGGACGCCGTCGCGCGGATTCTGGGTGACCGCCTGCCGCGCCGAGTTTCGCGGGCGTTCAGACGGTTTCGCCGGGGACCGGGCGCGTTCAAGGTTGACTTCGCCGTCGAGGGTGGCGTCCCCTGGACCAACCGCGACGCGCACCGGGCGGGCACGGTGCACCTGGCGGGACCCTATTCAGAGCTGGCCGCAACGGAACGGGCCATCCATGCCGGGCGTATGCCGGAGCGGCCGTTCGTGTTGGTCGGGCAGCAGTACCTGGCGGACCCGAAACGGTCGGTCGGCAACATCCATCCGGTGTGGAGCTACGCGCACGTGCCCAACGGCTATGCCGGTGACGCGACAGAGGCGATCATCGCGCAGATCGAGCGGTTCGCTCCCGGCTTCCGGGAACGCATCGTCGGATTGACGGTCCGATCCGCCACCCAGATGGACTCCTACAACGCCAACTATGTGGGCGGCGACATCATGACCGGGGCCAAGGACATTCGCCAGCTGACCTTCGGTCCTCGAATCACATTGTCGCCGTACAGTCTTGGCGTACCGGGGATGTACATCTGCTCGGCCGCCACCCCGCCGGGCCCGGGGGCGCACGGCATGTGCGGCGCGAACGCCGCGGCACACGCACTGCGCCACTTGGCCCGGTGAAGCGGAATCCGTTGCAGCCAAACGACTTACCGCGGTAAGGACGGCGCTCGCGGCACCCCGCGGATCCAGTCGACCGCTCGCCACGCGGTGTTCAGCGGTATCGGTTACGCTACCTTCTGCTGCCCTTCGGCACCGTGCGAGTGGGCGGGCAGCGCGCCACAATCGAGGGCTTGACCCGACCAAGAGGGGCGAAGGCATGCGCCACTGGACAGTTGCGGTGGCCGTCGCCGCCGTCGCCGCGTTGGTTGCGTCGTGCGGTGGACACAACGCGAGCGGCCCGGGCCCGACCACGACGACGACCACCACGACGAAACCGCCGCCGCCCGTCGCGCAGGCCGCACTCGGAGGCATCTTGCTGACGCCGGCCGAGATCGACGGCCTGTTGGGTCTCACCGGGACCAAGAGCAAGGAAAAGGTCGACAAACTCGTCGACGACAACGCCAAGCAGCAATGGCCCGCCGGATGGAAGTTTCCCGACGAGTGTCTCTACGCCCTCAACCCCGCGGAGGCACCCGTCTACGCCGACAGCGGGTTCACGGCGGTCAGCGGTGACGACGACGTCGCGTCCCTGCCACCGGGGTCGAGCGAGCCGGACCCCGAGCTCACCCAGGCCGTGGTGTTGTTCCCGTCCGCCAACGAGGCGAATGCGTTCTTCGCGGCGTCCGCCCAGAAGTGGCCGGCCTGCAACAACCGTCAATTCACCACCCCCGGGGGCCCCGATAACCCCGAACTCGCCTGGAAGGTGGGAACGACCGCCAACACCAACGGTATTTTGACGACCACCATCTCGGTGACCATGAACGTGACCCCGCCGCCCGCCAACGGCGCCGGATCTTCCACCGTGAGCTGTCAACGTGCGCTCACCGTGCGCAACAACGTCGCGATCGACGTCTCGGGCTGCCGCCAGGACCCGGGCGACCTGGGTGTCAAGGCGGCCAACCAGATCGCCGGCAAAGCCGATTCGGCGAATGCCAACTTCTTGGCCGGTTCGGTATCAAAGGGCTACGGGCTCAACAATTGCCGGCCGGCGCCGGCGGCAAAATTGACCGGCCAGGTACTCGCAGGCCTCGATTGCGGACAAAACCCCGACCCGGGCGGACCGGTC
>NZ_JAFBAT010000272.1 GCF_019247615.1 Mycobacterium sp.
TGCCGCGCGGCCGCAGCCGTCGCCGCAGCCCATCGGGGTCCGCTCGCACGCCGCGAATCAGGATCTCGAGCGGCCCACAGTCCAGGGCGGACAGGGCCCGGCGCAGTCTGCGCTCGTCGAACACGACCTGCTCGAGCACCTCAAAACCGCGTACCCCTGGCGGCAGCCGATCCCCGGACAAGTAGGCGATGTCGGGGTCGAGTTGCCAGAGCCCGTGCCGCGCGCCGTAGTGGCGCACCAGGCCCGCCCTCACCACCGCTCCGTCGGGGTCGACGATCCAGCGCCCGGGCGGCCGCACCGGGCATTCGTCGGGTTCGTCGTCGGTGAGCTCTTCGTTGCGGTCGAGGATGCTCGCCCGGCGGCCGACACCCCGCTGCGCCAATCCGGCCGACCACAGGCATGCCTCGCGCACCGATCCCCGGTACGACGTCACCTCGATTTCGCCGTCGAATCCCAGGCGGCGTATGCCCTCGAAATCTATTCCGGGAGCGCACTTTACGGCGTACTCGCGGTCGCGGTAGGCGTCGATCAACCGGCCGAGGCGGGGCTCGTAGTCATCGACATGGAAACGCCGCCGCCCGCCGGCCCGGCGCGCCGGGTCGGCGACGACCACCGTGTCGCGGGTCACCAGGCGCAGCGCGTCGGCGCGGCACAGGTCTGCTACCGACCCCACGTTGTGGCGGGCCATTGCCAGCCGCACCGCGTCGGTGTCGCTCCCCACCGTCCGGACCCCGACGCGGTGCAGTGCGGCCAATTCTGTACCGATCGAACACGTCGCGTCGTGCACCACTGCACCGGCCTGCGCCAACCGCCCGGCCCGGTGCAGGGCCACCGGGGCCGCCGTGGCCTGCTGCAAGGCCTCGTCGGTATACAGCCAATCCGACAGGTTGAAGTCCGGGCCGAGCGCACTCAGCTTGTCGACGGCGCGGCGGCGCAACAGCGTCGTCTCCACCAGTACCGCGGCGCGGTCGCCGAACCGCGCGCGCACGGCCGCGACATCGGAAACCCGGCTGGCGTCCGTCAGCTCGAGTTGGGCCACCGCGGCCAGCGCCGCCGCTCCCGATTCCGACCGCAGGTAACTGACGTCGTCACCGCCGAAGCGCAACCCGGTAACACCCGTGGAAGCCAAGCTCAGGACGGTTTGACCCCGGTGATCATCACGTTGTAGAACCAGCCCTGCGGCAGCACATGGCGCCAGACGTTGGCGTCCACCCAGCTCAGCGCCTTCCAGCTGTTGAAAGCGAACTTCGCCCAGCCCCAGCCCAGGCGGCCCGGCGGAACCGCGCATTCAAACGTGCGAAGCGGCCAGCCCAGCATCGCGGCGGTGAACTCCACGGTGGCGGTGCGGAGCTGCACCGCGCCGGCGTCGGCAGCCATCCGCTGCAGGTCCTGCGGCGCAAAGGTGTGCAGGTCGACGAGAGCCTCCAACGCCGCCGCGCGGGAGGACTCATCCAGCTCGGCCTGCGGGCGGCGCCAGCCGCGCAGACCCGGCAGCCGGGTGGCATTGGTGACGGCCCGCCAGGTCAGCGTGGACAGGGTGCGGGCATACACGTCGCCGACCGAGGTCGGCTCGCCGGCGAAGACGAACCGCCCGCCGGGACGCAGCACCCGGATCACCTCGCGCAGCGACAGCTCGACATCGGGAATGTGGTGCAGCACGGCATGCCCGACGACAAGATCGAAGCTGTTGTCGTCGTAGGGGATGCCCTCCGCGTCAGCCACCCTGCCGTCGATGTCCAGGCCGAGCGATTGGCCGTTGCGGGCGGCGACCTTGACCATGCCGGGCGACAGGTCGGTCACCGACCCGCGCCGGGCGACTCCGGACTGGATCAGGTTGAGCAGGAAAAAGCCGGTGCCGCAACCCAATTCAAGGGCCCGGTCGTAGGGCAGCTGCCTGATCACCTCGTCGGGCACGACGGCGTCGAAGCAGTTGCGGGCGTAGTCGATGCAGCGTTGGTCGTAGGAGATCGACCATTTCTCGTCGTAGGTCTCCGCCTCCCAGTCGTGGTAGAGCACCTGGGCGAGCTTGCTGTCGTGCCGCGCCGCTTCCACCTGCTCGGCGGTGGCATGCGGGTTGGGAATGGCGTCGGTCGAACTCGTCATGCAGGGCAGCCTAATGGTCGCCGAGGCCGGCCTGTTCGCCAAGCCTGTGACCGGCGGCGAACACTTCGGCGTAACGACGCCGTTCGGCGACGAGTCGCTGGGCCTGTTCCAGTTCGAAGACGTCGTTGATCCCGGCCTTCGCTGCGGCGAGCGCCCGCGGCGGGCCGTCGAGAAAGCGGCGTGCCCACGCCGCGGCGGCGTCATACACGTCGTCGGGGGCCACCATGTCGTCGATCAGGCCCATCGTCAGCGCCTCCTCGGCGCCGATGAAGCGCCCGCTGAAAACCAGCTCCTTGGCCCGGCTCGCCCCCGCGGCCCACACCAGGCGCGCCATGCCACCCCCGCCGGGAATCAGTCCGGCCAGGATCTCGGTCGCGCCGAATTTGGCGTTGTCGCCGCTGACGCGCCAGTCGGCGGCCAGCGCCAGCGTGAGGCCGGCGCCCAGCGCGTATCCGGTGATGGCGGCCACGGTCGGCTTCGGGATTGCCGCGACGGCATCGACGGCTTGCTGTCGCACCCCCGCCGCGATGTCGGCTTCGGGCGCGGTGAGAGTCCGCAGCTCGGACAGGTCGTCCCCGGCGGAGAAGATCTCGTGTCCGCCAAACAGGATCACCGCGGCCACGTCGTCGCGCCGCCCCAGTTCGGACGCCGCCGCCGCGATCTCGCGGTAGGCCTGGCGGGTCATCGCGTTGGTCGGCGGTCGCGACAGCAGCAGCATGGCCAGGCCGGCATCCTGCGAGCCGTCGCTGACGACGACGCTGACGAACTCGCTCAATGCCGCCACCCCATTCCGCCCGATTCCCGCGCCTGGTGATAGCGCTCGGAGTCGAAGAATTCGAACACCCAGTTGTCGTCCTGGATCTCCAGGTGCGGCTGCACGGTGACGATTTTGCGCTCGACGGCCAGCACTTCGGCGACGGTGCGGCCGGCCAGCGAGTCCAGCTGCGTCCACGTGGGCGGCAGCAGGAAGCTGCGACCCGCGGCGAAGTCGTCGATGGCGGCCTCCGGAGTCGTCCAGCCGGCGCGGTCGGACTCGGTGTTCTCCCCGTCGGCGCGCTGACCGGCCGGCAGGGCCCCGACAAAGAAGTAGGTGTCGTAACGGCGGGTGCGTTCGGCTTCCGGGGTGACCCAGTTGGCCCACGGACGCAGCAGGTCCGACCGCAACACCAGCCTCTCGCGGCGCAGGAAATCCGCGAAGGACAGCGTGCCCGCCGCGAGCTGGTGGCGCGAGTCGCGATACACCGATGCGTCGCCGACGATACTGTTCGGTGCCGAACCGGCCTGGTCGACCGGCCCGGCGAAGAGCACGCCGGATTCCTCGAAGGTCTCCCGTGCGGCGGCGCAGACCAGCGCCTCGGCGAGGTCGGGTTCGATGCCGAACCGCTGCGCCCACCATTGCGGCGGCGGCCCGGCCCAGGCGATATCCGCGTTTCGGTCGCGATCGTCGACGCCGCCGCCGGGAAACACCATCGTTCCGGCGGCAAACTCCATGCGGGCGTGCCGGCGCATGAGGAAGACGGCGATCCCGCCCGGAGCGTCTCGCACCAGCATCACGGTCGCGGCCGGCCTCGGTGTCAGGGGCGGTGGCTGATCTTGCGGGGAAGTCATATGTGCCTCCGGTGGGCCGCGCGCGGGCGAAGCCGTCGAGCGAAGTAGCGCCCGTCGGCGACGTCCAGGGCGATTGACTGGCCGAAGGCGGTCGACAGGTTCTCGGCCGTGAGCACGTCGGGCAGCAGACCGGCGGCCACCACCCGGCCCTCCGACAGCAGCATGCAGTGGCTGAAGCCGGGCGGTACCTCCTCCACGTGGTGGGTGACCAGCACCAAGGCCGGCGCATCGGGGTCTGCGGCCAGGTCCGCCAGCCGGGACACCAGTTCCTCCCGGCCACCCAGGTCGAGGCCGGCGGCCGGCTCGTCGAGTAGCAGCAGCTCCGGGTCGGTCATCAATGCGCGCGCGATCAGCACCCGCTTGCGCTCCCCTTCCGACAGCGTCCCGTAGGTGCGCTCCGCGAGGTGCTCGGCGCCAAGGCTTTCCAGCATGTCGATCGCCCGGCGGTAGTCGACGTCCTCGTAGCGTTCTCGCCATCGGCCCAGCACGGCATAACCGGCCGAGACGATAAGGTCGCGCACCAGTTCTTCGCCGGGCACTCGTTGCGCCAGGGCCGAGGAACTCAACCCGATTCGGGAACGCAACTCCGACACGTCGACTCGGCCGAGCCGCTCGCCGAGCACGAAGGCGACGCCCGATGACGGGTGCTCGGCGGCCGCGGCGATGCGCAGCAGCGATGTCTTGCCGGCTCCGTTCGGACCGATGATCACCCATCGTTCGTCGAGTTCGACCGCCCAGTCCACCGGACCGACCAAAAGATGGCCGTCGCGCCGCAGCGACACGTTCCTGAAGTCAATCAGCAGGTCCGGGTCAGCGGGCTCGCTTCCGTCATCGGGCACCCGACCATCGTGCCGTACCGCGAGGCTCGAATACCTGCCGGGTCACCGCCTCCCGCCGGCGGCGCGGCCGATCAATTCGGCGGAATCTGCACGCGGCGCAGCTGGCCGTCCACCGCATCGGCGGCCTCGATCTCGCCGCGCGTCACGCCGAGGAGGAACAGCACGGTGTCGAGATATGGCTGGCTCAGTGACGCGTCGGCGACCTCCCGCAACGCCGGCTTGGCGTTGAACGCCACCCCGAGCCCCGCAGCGGCCAGCATGTCGATGTCGTTGGCGCCGTCCCCGACGGCGACGGTCTGCTCCATCGGCACTCCGGCCTGCTCGGCGAATTCCCTGAGCGCCTTGGCCTTACCGGCACGATCGATGATCGTGCCGACGACGCGGCCGGTGAGCGTCCCGTCGACAATTTCGAGTTCATTGGCGGCGACGAAGTCCAACGAAAGCTCCTTGGCCAACGGTTCGATGATCCGCCCGAAGCCACCGGAGACCACACCGCAGCGAAAGCCCAAGCGGCGCAACGTTCGTAGCGTGGTACGCGCGCCCGGCATGAGCTCGAGCCGAGCGGCGACCTCGTCGACCACCGCGGCGGGCAAGCCCGCCAGGGTCGCCACCCGCTGCTGAAGCGATTCCGCGAAGTCCAACTCACCGCGCATCGCGGCCTCAGTGATCGCGGCGACTTTTCCTTGGGCGCCCGCATGCGCCGCCAGCATCTCGATGACCTCACCCTGAACCAGCGTCGAATCAACGTCGAAGACGATGAGCCGTTTGGCGCGCCGTTCGAGGCTGTACTCCTCGACTGCAACGTCGACGGCCTCTTCCGCGGCCACCCGAGTCAACGCTTTCCGCAGCGACCCATCGGTTCCCAACGGCACCGAAACGCGCAACTCCAGGCCGGTGACCGGATAGTCCGACACCCCGCGGATGAGGTCGATGTTGACTCCCCGCGCCGCCGCCTCCCGGGCCACCGCCCCGAACGCGCGCGCCGTAATCGGCCGGCCCAGAACGAAAATGGTGTGGGTCGACGGTTGCCTGATGATCGGCACATCGTCACTGCGCTCGATGGTGACGTCGAGGCCCACCCCACGGATGGCGGATTCCACGTCGTCGTGCAGCATGCCGCCGTCGGCGACGTCCGGCGGGCAGGACAACAGGACACCCAGCGTCAGGCGGCCCCGGATCACCACCTGTTCGACGTTGAGCAACTCGACACCGTGCCGAGACAACACCTCGAACAGCGCCGAGGTCACGCCCGGCTGATCCACACCGGTGACGGTGATGAGCACCGAGACCTTGGGGGTTGGGTTCACTCGCGACTCGGTGCGTGACGACGCTACTGGTCGGCGGTCGAGCGATCGGGTTCGGTCCGCGGCCCGAATCCCTTCGGCGACTCCAGCGCCGTGGCATGGCGCCCCACGTGCGCCTCGGCGCGCAGCCGTTCCACCATGTGCGGGTAGTGCAACTCGAAAGCCGGACGCTCCGAACGGATCCGGGGCAACTCGGTGAAGTTGTGCCGCGGCGGCGGGCAGCTGGTCGCCCACTCCAGCGAGTTCCCGTATCCCCACGGGTCATCGACGGTCACGACTTCGCCGTAACGCCAGCTCTTGAACACATTCCAGACGAACGGCACCATCGAGGCACCCAGGATGAAAGCCCCGGTCGTGGAGATCATGTTCAGGGTCTGGAAGTTGTCGGTGGGCAGATAGTCG
>NZ_JAFBAT010000172.1 GCF_019247615.1 Mycobacterium sp.
GACCCGCTGGCAGACCCGCTGGTGCGCGCCGTTGGTCTGGATCCCTTCGTTCGCCTCATCGACGGAGAGGTCGATTTCGGGGATGATCCGCTGTTCAACAGGAAAGCCCGAGCCGAGCAGATCGCGGTCCGGACAAGGTTTTTCGACGACTTCTTCACCGGCGCTACCGAAGCTGGCGTGCGGCAGGCCGTCATCTTGGCGTCCGGCCTCGACACCAGGGCCTACCGACTGCATTGGCCGGCCGGCACGGTCGTCTACGAGATCGATCAGCCGCAGGTCATCGCGTTCAAGACCGACACGCTGGCCGGTCTCGGCGCGACGCCGACCGCCGACCGCCGGGCAATCGCGATCGACCTGCGAGACGACTGGCCCGCGGCGTTGCGGGACGCCGGGTTCGATGTCACAGAGCCGACCGCCTGGAGTGCCGAGGGGCTGCTACCGTACCTGCCGCCGGAGGCCCAGGACCGATTATTCGACAACATCACCGCGCTCAGCGCGCCCGGCAGCCGGCTGGCCACCGAGCACGTGCCCGACCCCAATGCGTTTTCCGATGAGCGCTTGCGCGCGATCAGCGAACGGTGGCGGCGCTTCGGATTCGACCTCGACGCGGCCGATCTGTTCTATCGCGGCGAACGCAATGTCGTCGTCGACTACCTGACCGGACACGGCTGGCAGGTGACGCCCCATCCTGCGCGGGAGTTGTATGCCCGCAACGGGTTTGAGTTCCCGGAGGACGAGATGGCGGCCACGTTCGGCGACATGAGCTATGTCGCCGCGATTCTGCGGTAGCGCCCCGGTTAAGGTTTCCTCGTGTCGCGCACTCACGACGATGACTGGGACCTGGCGTCCAGCGTGGGCGCCACCGCGACCTTCGTCGCGGCGGGGCGCGCGATGGCGTCCAAGGATCCCCGCGGCCTGATCGACGACCCGTTCGCCGAAACGCTGGTGCGTGCGGTCGGGTTGGATTTCTTCAACAAGATGATGGATGGCGAGCTCGATCTGGACGCGATCGAGAACGCCTCGCCGGTGCGTGCGCAGGCCATGGTCAACGGAATGGCCGTACGCACACGGTATTTCGATGACTATTTCATGCGCGCGACCGTCTCCCGGGTGCGCCAGGCCGTGATTCTGGCGTCCGGATTGGACTCGCGCGCATACCGCTTGCGGTGGCCGGACGGCATGGTCGTCTACGAGATCGACCAGCCCCGGGTGGTCGAGTTCAAGACCACCACGCTGGCCGGCATCGGTGCCGAGCCCACCGCCCTCCGGCGCACCGTTGCCGTCGATCTGCGCGGCGACTGGCCGGCGGCACTGAGGGCGGCGGGGCTGGACACGACGGCACCGACCGCATGGCTGGCCGAAGGGCTGCTGATCTATCTGCCGCCGGAGGCCCAGGACCGGTTATTCGACAACATCACGGCCCTGAGCGCGCCCGGTAGCACGATCGCCACCGAATTCGTCCCGGGCATCGTTGATTTCGATGTCGAGCGGATGCGGGAGATGTCCAATCCGCTCCGCGAGTACGGCGTGGACGTCGACATGGCGTCGCTGATCTATCCCGGCGAACGCAACCATGTCGTCGACTACCTGCGGTCCATCGGCTGGGAGGTCGAGGTCGTGACGCGTACGGAACTGCTGAGGCGCCACGACCTCGAGGTGCCGCCGCTCGAAAACGACGATCCCTTAGGGGAAATCATCTTCATCAGAGGCGGGCTCGCCGACTGAGCACCGGTTAGAAGCGCGACTTCCCCTGCCACAGCAGGGTGGCGCCGCCCAGTGTCTGCTCGATGTTGTCCCAGATCCCTGCGATCGCGCGGCCGAGCACGGCCCCGACCGCGTCCGGCAGCGACGCCGCGGCGGGTTGCGACGATGCGCGTGGGCGCAGCATGTCCAGCAGCGAGGAACCCGGGTAGTTGACGATACGGACCTCGGTGTCCTCGTCGAGCCCGGCCAGTACCTTTGCTCGGCGGAGGGCGGTTCGAAACCCGCCGAGTTCGTCGACCAGGCCACGCGCCAGCGCATCTGCTCCGGTCCAGACCCGGCCGCGCGCAACCGCGTCCACGGCTTCGGTGCTCAACTTTCGCCCTGCTGCCACCCGTGCCACGAAGTCGGTATAGAACAAGTCCGCCTCGGCCTCTCGGCGGGCCCGCTGCTCCGGCGTGAACGGCGTGTCGATCGACCAGGCGTCGGCATTGGCGTTGGTGCGCACGGTATCCGAGCCGACTCCCAGCCGGGCCTTCAGCTCGCGGACGACCAACTTCCCGGTGACCACGCCAATCGAGCCGGTGATCGTGCTCGGATTGGCCACGATCGCGTCGGCACCCATCGACACGTAGTAGCCGCCGGAGGCGGCGACCGCACCCATCGACGCGACCACCGGCTTGCCACGTTCCCGGGCCCTTGCCACCTCACGCCAGATGGCCTCCGACGCGGTGACCGATCCTCCGGGACTGTCAACGCGCAGCACTATCCCCGACACCGCGTCGTCGGCGGCCGCCTCCCGCAGCGCGGCCGCGATCGTGTCCCCACCGGCGGCAGAGGGCCCGAGCGGTAGGAATTGCGGGCCGCCGCGGCCGTTGACGATCATGCCGTGGATGGTGACCACGGCGAACGTCGGCTTGGGCCGGCGGCCCGGAAGCGGCGGCACGGGCGGGGCCAATCGCGAGCGGGCCGCGCCCGCATAGCGCGCCAGGTACAGTCGCGGCGCTGCCTGTTCCTCGGGACCGTCTTGTGAATCCTTTTGCACCCCAGCCATTTCCGCGATCCGCGCATATGCCTCGTCGCGGAATCCGATCCGGTCTACCAGGCCGGCGTCCACCGCCTCGTCGCGCAACAGCGGAGCCTGGTCCGCCAACGAATCGAGCGCATCGGGATCGATCTTGCGCGAGTCGGCGATCCCCCGCCACACCTCTTCCTGCACGCTTTCCAACATCCGCGTCACCGCTTCGCGATGAGCCTCGGTGAACCCATCCTCGGTGAAAAGGTTTGCCGCCGACTTGTATTCGCCACGGGCGACGAACTGGGCTTCGATCCCCGCCTTGTCGAGCGCGTCGCGCAGGAACATGGCGTTGCTGGCGAAGCCGATCAACCCGACCACTCCCGAGGGCTGCATCCAGACCTCGCGGAAGGCCGAGGCCAGGTAGTAGGACAGTGTGCTCGGAAAGGTCTCCGCCCACGCCAGGGACGGTTTGACAGCACTGAAAACCGCGATCGCCTCCCGCAGTTCCTGGACCGCCGCCGGCGGAGAGGCCCCGAGCTGAACGCGGGCTATCAGCCCTGCGACCCGAGGATCCTCGGCGGCACGGTGGATGGCGGCGACGGTTTCTCGCAGCGCCATCGGTCGGCTGCCGCCGGCGATGATCGCCAGCGGATCGAAGCTCGTCGTCTCCGGTGGCACCGAACGCAGGTCGAGCTCCAACACGCAGCCGTTGGGGACGCCGTGGTGGCGGGCCGTGTCGACCCGGCCCGCGACGGCACGCACGTCGGCCTCCAAATTTGGCAACCCGGGAATCGATGGCAGGAAAGCGAACATACTCTGCAGGGTACCGATCGGCCACCGTACGGTGGACGGGTGAGGCTTTCGATCGCCATCCCCCAGCTGGACTCCGACACTTTCGATGCCCCCGGCCTTCGCTCCTACCTCGCGCGCGCCGAGGAATTGGGGTTTGAAGGTGGTTGGGTGCTCGAGCAGGTCATCGGAGAGGCACCGCTGCTGGCACCGCTGGAGCTGCTGGCCTATTGCGCCGCGTGCACCGAGCGGCTTCGCCTGGGAGTGGCCGTCCTGGTGACGTCGTTGCATGATCCGCTCCACCTGGCCTCCGCGGCGACGGCGGTCGATCGGCTCAGCCACGGACGGCTGGACATCGGTGTCGGCACCGGCGGCGGCTCTCGCAGCTTCGCCGCCTTCGGGGTCGAAAAGTCCACGTACATCTCGTATTTCACCGAGGGCCTGGAACTGATGAAGGCGGCGTGGTCCGACGAACCCCGGGTGACGTTCCACGGCCGGTTCCGCGACGTCGACAACCTGGCAATCCAGCCCAAGCCGGTGCAGCGGCCGCATCCGCCGATCTGGTTCGGCGGCCAGGCCCGGCCCGCCCTGGCCAGGGCGGTGCGCCACGGTAATTCGTTTCTGGGCGCGGGCTCGTCGACCACGGAGGCGTTCGCGACAGCCGTGGCGGTGGTCCGCAGTGAACTCGACGAGCAGCGAAAAGACCCCGCGCAGTTCACCATTGGCAAGCGCGTCTATCTGATGGTCGACGACGATCCGGCGCGGGCCCGCAAGCGGGTGCTCGCCGGGCTCAGGCGCATCTACGGCCAGAGGCCCGGCATCGAATCGGTTGCGGTTTCTGGCACGGCCGACGACGTTGCCCGCGGGCTGCGCCGGGTGGCGGATGCCGGAGCGCAGATGCTGCTACTCAACCCGGTCGGCGCCGACGTCACGGAGAACCGCGCACAGCTGGAACGCCTTGCCGCAGACGTCATTCCGCAGCTGGCTTAGCACCGCGAGCAGGGAAAGCTACAGCTCCGTCGCGGATCCGCCCGCTGCGGCGATCTTGTCGCGTGCGCTGCCGCTGAACTTGTGCGCGGACACCTCGACCTTAACGGTCAGCTCACCGTCGCCGAGGACCTTGACCAAGGAATTCTTGCGAACCGCGCCCTTGGCAACCAACTCGTCCACCCCGATGGTGCCGCCATCGGGAAACAGTCGGTTGATGTCACCGACGTTGACGATCTCGTATTCGGTGCGGAACCGGTTCCGGAAGCCTTTCAACTTGGGCAGCCGCATGTGGATCGGCATCTGCCCGCCCTCGAAGGCCACCGGCACGTTCTTGCGGGCCTTGGTGCCCTTGGTTCCGCGACCGGCGCTCTTACCCTTGGAACCCTCACCGCGTCCCACCCGGGTGCGCGGCGTCTTCGAGCCGCGCGCGGGCTTCAAGTCGTGCAACTTGATGGTCATTTCTCACCTCCGGCGCCCACCTCGGCCGGCTCCACCACAACGAGGTGGTTCACGACCGCGATCAGGCCGCGGGTCTGTGGATTGTCTTCACGGATGACCGAATGGCGAATCCTCCGCAACCCCAGCGTGCGCAGGCTCTCGCGCTGTTTCCAGCGCGCCCCGATGGTGCTGCGTACCTGGGTGATCTTCAGTTGACTCATGGCTGCGCCGTTCCCTCCCGGACCGCCGCCCCTGCGGGCAGACTGGCGACCGCCTCGCTTTCGCGTCGGGCCTTGAGCATCCCGGCTGGTGCGACGTCCTCGATCGGCAGCCCCCGGCGAGCGGCCACCTCCTCGGGTCGCTGCAGCAGCTTGAGGGCGGCGACGGTGGCGTGCACCACGTTGATCGCGTTGTCGCTGCCCAGCGACTTCGCCAGAATGTCGTGCACTCCAGCGCATTCCAGCACCGCACGCGCCGCTCCGCCGGCGATCACGCCGGTACCGGGGCTGGCGGGACGCAACAACACCACGCCGGCGGCGGCCTCACCCTGCACCGGGTGGGTGATCGTCCCGCCGATCAACGGTACGCGGAAGAACCCCTTGCGGGCCTCCTCCACTCCCTTGGCGATCGCGGCCGGCACTTCCTTGGCCTTGCCGTAGCCGACACCGACCATGCCGTTGCCGTCACCCACGATGACCAGGGCGGTGAAGCTGAAGCGCCGACCACCCTTGACCACCTTGGAGACGCGGTTGATCGCGACGACCCGTTCCAGGTAGTTGCTCTTCTCGCCATCGCGGTCCCGATCACGACCGCCGCGGCCGCTGTCGCGGCGGCCTCGGCTGTCCCGGTCGCCGCGGGTGTCACGGCTGTCTGAAGCGCCCAGCCTCCCAGCCGACTGCTCCGCCATTATGCGGTCCTTCCCGTCGTCATCAGGCAGATGTTGTTCATCAGAATTGCAATCCGTTCTCGCGCGCGGCATCGGCCAGCGCGGCGATCCGTCCGCCGTAGGTGTATCCGCCACGGTCGAACACCACGCTGTCGATGCCGGCGGCCTTGGCGCGCTCCGCGATCAGTTGGCCGACCCGCACGCTGCGCGCCTTCTTGTCGCCTTCCAGGCCGCGCACGTCGGCCTCGATGGACGACGCGGCGGCCACCGTGGTGCCGTTGTCGTCGTTGACCAGTTGCACATGAATGTGCCGCGCGGACCGGTGCACCACCAGCCGCGGGCGTTGCGTCGTGCCGGCGATCTTCTTGCGCAGCCGCGCATGCCTGCGCAGCCGGGAGACCCGTCGGTTCGCGGATACTGATTGCGCCATGACTACTTACCTGTCTTTCCGACCTTGCGGCGGATCTGCTCACCCTCGTAACGCACGCCCTTGCCCTTGTACGGGTCGGGGCGGCGCAGGCGGCGAATGTTCGCCGAAATCTGGCCGACCTTCTGCTTGTCGATCCCGGAGACCGTGAACTTCGTCGGCGACTGGACCGCGAACGTGATGCCCTCGGGGGCTTCGATCACCACCGGGTGGCTGTATCCCAGCGCGAACTCGAGATTGGAGCCCTTGAGCTGCACGCGGTAGCCGACCCCGAAGATCTCCATCTTGGTGGTGTAGCCCTGAGTCACACCGGTGACCAGGTTGGCCACCAGGGTGCGCGAGAGCCCGTGCAGCGAGCGGTTGTGCCGCTCGTCGTCGGGACGGGCGACCACGATCGCCCCGTCCTCGTTGCGCGCGACCGTAATCGGCTCGGCCACAGTCAAATTCAAGGTGCCCTTCGGCCCCTTGACCGAGACGTCCTGACCCTCGATCGTTACGTCGACTCCGGCGGGAACCGGAATCGGCTGCTTACCAATGCGCGACATCTGTTCTCTCCGTTACCGTCCCACTACCACACGTACGCGAGGACTTCGCCGCCCACGCCCTGTCGGGCCGCCTGGCGGTCGGTGAGCAGGCCAGAGGACGTCGAGATGATCGCCACACCCAGGCCGCCCAGCACCCGCGGCAAGTTGGTGGATTTGGCATACACCCGCAGACCCGGCTTGGACACCCGGCGCAGACCCGCGATGCTGCGTTCCCGGCTCGGCCCGTACTTGAGCTGGACGACCAACGCCTTCCCGACGCGAGCGTCTTCGGTGCGGTAGTCGCTGATGTAGCCCTCGTTCTTGAGGATCTCGGCGATGTTGGCCTTGATCTTGGAGTGCGGCAAAGTCACCTCGTCGTGATACGCCGAATTGGCGTTACGCAGACGCGTCAGGAAGTCCGCGATGGGATCGGTCATCGTCATAGTTGCGTCCTATGTCCCGTCACCAGCTGCTCTTCTGCACGCCGGGCAACTCGCCCGCATGCGCCATCTCGCGCAAGCAGATTCGGCAGAGGCCGAACTTGCGGAACACCGCGCGGGGGCGGCCGCACTTGCTGCAGCGGGTGTAGCCGCGAACCGCGAACTTCGGTTTGCGTGCGGCCTTGTTGACCAATGCCTTCTTCGCCATGTGCTCAGTTCTCCTTGAACGGAAAGCCGAGGGCCCGCAACAGCGCTCGCCCTTCGTCGTCGGTCGTCGCCGAGGTGACGACGTTGATGTCCATGCCACGGACCCGGTCGATCTTGTCCACGTCGATCTCATGGAACACCGATTGCTCGTTCAGCCCGAACGTGTAGTTGCCGACGCCGTCGAACTGCTTGGGCGACAGCCCCCGAAAGTCACGAATACGCGGCAGCGCGATCGAGGTGAGCCGGTCGAGGAACTCCCACATCCGGTCTCCGCGCAACGTCACCCGGACGCCGATCGGCATACCCTCGCGCAATTTGAACTGCGCTATGGACTTCCGCGCCCTGCGGATCTCGGGCCGTTGCCCGGTGATCAGCGCGAGGTCGTTGACCGCGCCGTTGATCAGCTTGGCATCCCGGGCCGCTTCGCCGACCCCCATGTTGACGACGACCTTGGTCACGGTGGGGATCTGCATGACGTTGGCGTAGCCGAACTGCTTGTGCAGGGAATCCCGAATCTCGTTGCGGTAGCGCTCTTTGAGCCGCGGCTGAGCTTTTTCTTTAGCCTCTGCGGTGGTCATCAGATGTCCTTGCCATTGCGCTTCGAGATGCGGACCCGCTTGCCGGTCTCCTCGTCCACCCGGTAGCCGATTCGCGTGGGCTTGCCGTCCGAGTCGACCACCATCACGTTGGAGACGTGGATCGGCGCCTCCTGGGTGACGATGCCGCCGGAGCGAGCTCCGCGCTGCGTGGTCGAAACGGCGGTGTGCTTCTTGATCCGGTTGACGCCCTCGACCAGCACGCGATTGCGATCCGGGTACGCCTGCAACACCTTGCCCTTGGCGCCCTTGTCCTTGCCGGCGATGACCAGGACGGTATCGCCCTTACGGACCTTCATCTACAACACCTCCGGGGCGAGCGAGATGATCTTCATGAATCGCTTCTCGCGCAGTTCGCGGCCGACCGGCCCGAAGATGCGCGTCCCGCGCGGGTCGTTGTCGGGCTTGATGATCACCGCGGCGTTCTCGTCGAACTTGATGTAGCTGCCGTCCGGACGCCTGCGCTCCTTGACGGTGCGCACCACGACCGCCTTGACCACGTCCCCGCGCTTGACGTTGCCACCGGGAATGGCGTCCTTGACGGTGGCGACGATGACGTCACCGATGCCGGCGTAACGTCGCGACGAACCGCCAAGCACCCGGATGCACAAGATCTCCTTGGCGCCGGTGTTGTCGGCGACCTTCAGCCGCGATTCTTGCTGAATCACTCGATCTCCTGACCTGGTTCACGTGTGCACGGCAGGAAGACGAGCCTCCACAGCGGAAAGCCAACCAAAAACCTGACATGCGCAATCTTTGTCACCGAAAGGCACGCAGGGCCGATCGCGCACCGGC
>NZ_JAFBAT010000075.1 GCF_019247615.1 Mycobacterium sp.
GCGCCTTGCCCTCGACGACGTCGCAGAACGGGCCCTCCCGGATCAAGCCGTCGTCGGCGATCGTGGTTGCCAGGCCGTCCCAATCGTGTGCCGCCAGGCAATCCAGGTAGCGCTCGACCACCCCGGTCGCATCGGTGGCTGCCACGCAATCACCGTAAGGGACGGCAGCACGGGGAAGGGCGCACCGGACGCGATTCGGGCGACAATGGTGCGATGAGCGCTCCCAGTGCACCGGAGTCGCCCGCCGAGGCGCCGACCTGCTACCGGCATCCCGACCGTCGGACCTACGTCCGGTGCAACCGCTGCGAGCGCTACATCTGCCCGGATTGCATGCGCGCCGCCGCGGTCGGTCATCAATGCGTGGAGTGCGTGCAGGCGGGTGCCCGGACGATTCGGCAGCCACGGACGCGCCTCGGCGGCCGGGAGCGGTCCGCCAGGCCGGTGGTCACTTACGCGCTGATCGCAATCAACGTCGCGGCTTTCATACTGCAGATGGCATCTAGAAATTTGGAAAGACAACTGGCGCTGTGGCCGCCGGCCGTCGCTGAGGGCCAGCTGTACCGACTGGTGACCGCGGCGTTCTTGCACTACGGCGCGACCCATCTGCTGCTGAATATGTGGGCGTTGTACGTCGTCGGCCCTCCCCTCGAGATGTGGCTCGGCCGAATGCGATTCGGCGTGTTGTATGCGTTGAGCGGGCTGGGCGGTTCGGTGCTGGTGTACCTGCTCTCGCCGCTCAACAGCGCGACGGCGGGCGCGTCGGGTGCAATCTTCGGGCTTTTCGGCGCCACTTTCGTGGTGGCGAGGCGGTTGAGCCTCGATGTCCGCGGGGTAGCCGCGGTCATCGTGATCAACCTGATCTTCACGTTCGTCGTTCCGGCGGCCAGTTCGCAGCGCATCAGCTGGCAGGCGCACGTGGGCGGGCTCGTTACGGGTGGGCTGGTCGCCGCAGCCTTCGTCTATCCACCGATAAAGCGCCGAAACCTGGTGCAGGCCGCGGTGACCGTCCTTGTCCTGGCCGTGTTTGCCGCGCTGATCTGGTGGCGCACAGGGGTTCTCCGCGCGGAGTTGTCGATATGAGTTGGTGGCTCTCCCATGCCGAGCGGACCCTGTCCGAAGCGGTCCCCGCGCCACCCGAGGAGGTCCGCAACTTCTATGTGGATCTGAACAACATCAAGCTCGTACACCCGCTGATCGTGTCCGTGCGGGCGACCTCGCGCACCGAGACGCCGGACGGGTACCTGCAGGACTACCGGGTCGTGGACCGAATTCCGTTGGGTCCATTCATCATTCGAATCACCTACCGGGCGCGACTGCAGGTGCCCGTGGATGGCGACGTGCTGACCGAGGCCGATCAGTCGCCCGGGGTGCGGCTGCGCGGCCGGGTGAGCTTTGCGCCGGTCGACGGCGGCACCCGCATCAGCGAGCGGATACGGATTACCGCGCCCCGGCCGCTGGCGTCCGTCACCACGCGCGAGGCGGTCAAGGCGCATATCGAAATGCTGGCGGGCATCCGGTGCCACTTCGAATCCGGCTGACCACCTAGGTTTTTGGCGGCCGCCACTGGGAGTTCAGCGCCGTGTCCGAGAGGTACTTCGTCGTGCTCCAACCGCCGTCGACGACGATTGTCTGTCCGTTGATGAAGGCGCCCCCCGGAGAGCACAAGAACGCCACGGTGCTTGCCACGTCATCGACGGTCCCCAAGCGCTGGTGAGGTGTCATCTCGGTGTTGATCCTGCGGAAGCGCTCGTCGCGCAGGCGCGGCTCGGTCATCGGAGTCTGAATAACGCCGGGAGCCACAGCATTACACCTTATCCCCTGCGCGCCGTACTGGCAGGCGATGTGGGTGGTCAGCGCCGTCAGGCCGCCCTTGGCCGCCGAGTAGGCGCCGCCGCGAAGTCCGCCGACGACGGCGAACGTCGAGGTGACGTTGATGATCGCCGATCCCGGTGGCATGTGCGGCAGCACCTCGCGAATCAGGCGGAAGGGCGCACGCAACATCAAATCCAAAAAATGGTCCAGTGTTTCGTCGTCAGTCTCGTGCACCGGCTTGGGACTGCCGATCCCGGCGACGTTGACCAAGAAGTCGACGTGCCCCCAACGGTCAAGGGCGAGATCGGTGATGTATCTGGGTGCTTCGTCGTCTCTCAGGTCGATGGCGAGCGTGGCCGAGCGATCCGGATCCCCGACGATTTCCGCCAGTCGGGCAAGCTTGGCCTCGTTGCGCCCGGTCGCGAGCACCGCCATCCCCATCCCGGCCAGCTTCGCCGCACAACCCGACCCGATCCCGCCGCTCGCGCCGGTGACGATCGCTACCTGCATGGTCTGCATCTCAGGGACCCGCTTCCATCAGCACCGCCTTGATTTGGTGCTTCAGCACCTTGCCTGCATCGTTCTTGGGCAGCACGTCCCAAATGACCACCTGCTCGGGCGCCTTGAACCGGGCGACGCCCGAATCCGTCAGGAAGCGGCGCAATCCCGCTACGGTGATGTCGGAATCCGGACCGGGCGCGTCCGTGGGCGCGGCGGTGGGCACGACGACCGCGCAGGCCCGTTCACCGGTCCGCTCGTCGGGCAGCCCGACCACGGTGACCTCGGCCACGCCGGGATGGCTCGCCAGGATGTCCTCGACCTCCTTGGGCGAGATGTTTTCGCCATTGCGGACGATGATGTCTTTGGCTCGCCCGGTGACCACGAGGAATTCGCCGTCGACCCAGCGAGCGAGATCTCCGGTGCGAAAAAACCCCTCGGCGTCGAACGCGCCCGCTTCGTCTTCTCGGTGCTGGTAGCCGACCAGCATTTGCGGCCCGCGGGCAAGGATCTCTCCCGCCTCGATCTTGATGTCGGCCAACCCCGCGTGCCCGTCGGTGTCGGCGGCGTGGTCGGGGTTCCCGGGTGAACCGATCGTCGTGACGGGCACCTCCGTCGAGCCGTACACCCTCGTCACCAGCGCCGACTCGAAATAGGTTGTCGCCCTGCGGATCAGCGGCGGCGATACGGCCGCGCCGCCGCAGACGAAGAACCTCAGGTCCGGTAGGCGGGTGCCCGCCCGCTGCGCGGCCGCGAGCAGCTGCTCCAAGAACGGCGTTGCGCCGGCCATGTGGCTGCACCGCTCCGCCTGCATCAGCCGGACCGCTTCATCGCCGTTCCATCGGTCCAGCAGCACGGCGGTGGCGCCCAGCAGCAGGGGGCACTCGAACGCGTAGATTGAGCCACCGATGTGAGCGATCGGCGATGCAACCAGAAATCTGTCTCCCTGCTCGACAAGCCAGTGGTCGCGGATCTGGCAGATCAGCGCATGGATCGAATTATGTGAGTGCAGCACGCCTTTCGGCCGGCCTGTGGTGCCGGAGGTGTAGAGGATCATGCGCACCGCGTCGGAGTTCAGCGTCGGCAGCCGGCCGGGGGCCGCGCGCTGGTCGAGCAGTGGCGCGAACGGGATCTGATCGGCGCCCAGATCCCCGCGGACCACAACGACATCGGGTGGCGATTGGAGCTGGGCGGCTACCCGGGCCAGCATCGCGGGGTAGTCGTGGTCCCCGAAACGGCCGGGGACGAAGATCATTCGGCTCTCAGCGTCCTCGAGGATGAATCGCAGTTCGCGGTCCCGCATGGACGGCAGGATGGGGTTGGCAACCATGCCCGCCAGGGTTGCGGCCAGGTAGATCACCGCGGCCTCGTACCAGTTGGGCAGCATGAAAGAAACCACGCTCCCGGGGGGAATGCGGTCTTGCAGTGCGTGCGCCAACGTTGTCGCCTGCGCGCACAGACTTTGGCAGTCCACGAGCCGATCGCCGTCTACCACCGCCACTCGATGCGGGGTATGCCGAGCGGCATTGCGCAGCGAGTCGGCCAACGTGCCCGGGACCCACCACCCGCGGGCGTAGGCATCGGCGGCGCGCTCGTCGTCCCAGCGAATCGAGCGTCCGCTCACAAGCTTTCGGCCCTGGGCTTTCGGCATGGCAGCGCTGCCGGTTAGCCTCTCATGCGCCGCATCGTCATCGAGTGACGGAAGCGCGACGCGGGGTGAGTGTTGATCGTGACCTGGGCGATCTGTCCGTCGGACGTCGTGTAGGTGCGCCGCACCTGCAGCGCGGGCGTCCCAGGCTCGACCTCGAGGCCGCCCGCCAGCGCCGGGGGAATGAGCATCGCCGCAATCTCTTGATGGACGTCAACGATAGTCAGTCCGAAGAGGTCTTCGATCAGCGGGAAGATCGGCCCTTGGTGGCGCTGCAGGAGTCTGCCGACCGCCGCGAATGCACGGTTGATGTAGTACTCGGTGCGGCACAACGCGGGCTCCGACGCCTGGGCCCCCTCGGCGCGCCGGAAACCGCGAACGGATAGCCACTGCTCGCCGCCGGCCAGGCCGGTGCGGGCGGCCAGCTCGTCGTCGAGCGTGACCATCGCGATCGATTCGATCGCGAACTGGGTACCGGCCGCGAACGCCAGCAGATCGTTGATCGACATGACATGCTGCACATAGGAATCCGATGACGGCCGCGGCACGACGAGGGTTCCGGTGCGCGGACGCGACGACACCAGATTGTCCTCGCGCAACCGACGCAGGGCCTCCCGAATGGTGTAGCGGCTGACCGCAAACCGCGCGCACAGCTCGTGTTCGGTCGGCAATTGGGATCCCACCGGGTATACCCCGTCCACGATCTCTTTTCGCAGGGTGCGCGCAACCTGCAAATAGCGATGATCCGCGACTTTGGTCTCAGGCATGGGGCCCTTCAGGTTTCCTGCCGTATCGCCAGCACGCTGCCCTCGGCGTCCGCCGAAACGTACAGCGTGCCGTCGAGCCCGGCGGCGATGCCCGCGAACGGGCCCTGCGGGCCCGAGAACGGCGGCATGCCCAGCAGCGGCTTCGGGATGACGCCCGGTGGGGCGCCGACCGGCAAGTTGGAGGCGATGGTGCACCGGGCGCCGGTGCGCGGGTCGAACGCGACGAGTTCCTTCGCACCGGCGTCGACGACATACAGTTGCTCGTCGAGCACCAGGACTCCCTGGGGTCGCTGCAAGCCGTCGAGCATGGTTCCCGTGCCCACCTTGACCAGCCGCCCGGCTGCCGCCTCGGTGACCAGACAGGCCCCGTCGGGAGCGATTGCCACGCCGACGGGATCCCCGAGCCCGGAGGCGAGCACCTCGACGTTCGGGCCGGACGGGCCGGGCCGGATCGACAGCACCCGCCCGGCCCCGAGTTCGGCGACCACGATTGTGCCGCCGGGAGCGATCGCCACGCCGTACAGCTGGTCAAAACCCTCTGCCAGGACATCGCTTTGGTTGTGCTCCGGTACATATCGGGCGACCTGACCGTTGGACGTGGTGACGACGAATTCGCCCGCCCCAGCGCATGTCACACCGCGAAGGAACCCCGGATATCCCGGACTGAAAAGCATCCCGACGGTCCGCAACGAGCCGGTCATGGGCGGCGAGACATAAAAGTACGTTCCGTCGGCGATGTAGAGACTGCCGTCAGCACCGACCGCGAGGTCCAGCGGCCAGTTCAACCCGGCTGGCAGCACGGTCCGGGCCTGCCCGCCGGGGAGGACCTCGGTGATCTTGCCGGTGAAGCTCGAGACCAACAGCCGCCGGCCCACGAAGGTGAGGTTGTCCAGGCCGGGGTCCAGGGTTGCCAACACCGTGCGTTCGCCGTTGCGGGGGTCGATGCGCAGCACCTGGCCGCTGTGCAACTGGGTCGAAACGAGGCGTCCGCTTGAATCGAACTTCACCGCATCGGGCACGCCAAGGTCGGCGGCAACGCGTTGCCCTTCGCCCCCCTCGGGATTGATGCGCCAGATCTCGTTGGCACCCATCACCGGGAAATACAACAAGCCGTCCGGGCCGACCTCCATGGCGTTGGGGAACGGCACACCCTCCAGCAGCACCCGCGGCGGGCCGCCGGCCAGATCGAGTTCGAGCAGCCGGCCGCCTTCGCGGCACTCGCCGACGAACAACCGGCCCCGGTGAAAAGTGATGCCGTTGGCCGACGCCACGTCGTCCCGGAGCACTCGTACGTGACCCGCCGCGTCGAGCGCGCTCACCCGCCCGTCCATGACCTCGGTGGCGTAAAGGTTGCCACTCGGGTCGAAGGCCACGTCATCGGGCGCGACGATGTCTCCTCCCTTGGCAGTAATGGTCTCCAGCTGCCCGGTCGTCAGGTCGAGCGCGCTGATCTGGCTGCCGGTCACCTGCGCTATGTACACCCGGCCGTCCGGACCGGTGCGCAGGCCGTTGGCCCCGAACAGCCGGCTGGGTGGCGTAAGCCGATTCAGGCTCCAGCCGTCGGCAAGGCATGGCCGTCCACCCGAGTAGCGGCCAGCATGCAGCGGTAACCCGGTTCCGGCGGCCATCACCGCTCGCACGTTATCAACGGGGCAATAGTCCAGACAATACACCAGCCAAAATATGCACCGCTCTTGACGGCGGGAGCTTGCCGGGAGAATCATGCTCTCTGATGTGTGCACGTCATTATCTTGTCCAGACAAATGCTACTAGCCGATGAGCCAAGATCTGCTCGGGCTTGACGGGCGCGTTGTCGTGGTTTCGGGCGCGGGTGGTGGCGGCATCGGGACGACCGTCACGCGCATGGTCGCGGAGGCCGGCGCCAGCGTGGTCGCGGTGAGCCGCGATCGCGACAACCTCGATCGACACCTGGGACCCCTCATTGCCGACGGTCTCTCGATCGTGCCCGTGGCGGCCGATGCCGCCACCGCCGACGGCGTGAGCACCGCGCTCGAGGCCGTGCGGCGCACCGGCGGCGCGCTGCACGGCCTGGTGAACGTCGCCGGGGGCGCCGATCCGTCGACCTGGATGTCGTCCATCCGGGTGACGCGCAGCGATTGGCGCGCATTGTTCACCCGAAATCTGGAGACGATGTTCTTCATGAGCCAGGCCGTGGCTGCCGAACTGCAGCGGAGCAACTGCGGGGGTTCGATCGTGTCGGTCTCGTCGATCAGCGGGATGAACACCGCCCCCTTCCATATCGCCTACGGCACTGCCAAAGCCGCGATCGTGGCGGTGACCCGCACTATGGCGCTCGAACTGGCCGTTGGCGGAAGCGGGGCCCGGGACGGGGCTGCCATCCGGGTCAACGCCGTGGCACCCGGCGTCACCAAGACACCGGCGTCGGGCACCTACGTCGACGAAGACGCTGAGCGCGATCGGCGCACCATCGCGATGGGTCGCCGCGGCCGCCCGGAGGAGGTGGCCGGCGCCATTCTGTTTCTGCTGTCGGACCTTTCGAGCTACATCACCGGGCAGACGCTGCTGGTGGACGGCGGCCTGAACCTTCGATGGTGTCATTTGGCCGCCGACAACACCTCGGTGTTCCTGAAGGACGAAACACTCCGGAAGGCGATCACACGCTGGGAAAGTGAGGACTGCGATGGGCCCGGCTGACGAAATGACCGCGCCCGTCACCATTCCGGTCGAAGCCTACGTCTCCGAGGAGTACGCCCGCGCCGAACGTGACAAACTGTGGCGCAAGGTGTGGCAGCAGGTCGGGCGCGTCGAAGACCTCCCCAAAGTGGGCAGCTACCTCACCCACGAGATCCTCGACGACTCCGTTCTGGTGGTGCGAACCGGGCCGGACACGATCGTGGCGCACCACAACGTGTGCATGCATCGCGGACGTCGGCTGGTGGACGTTCCCCAAGGCGCCAAAAGCGCTTGCGGCCATAGGAAGTCGTTCGTGTGCGGCTTCCACGGGTGGACCTATGACCAAGACGGCGGCTGCATTCACGTGCCCGAGAGACAGGACTGGCAGGGTGCCCTCACGCCGGAGAACACCCACCTGGCGCCCGTCAACGTGGACACCTGGGGCGGCTGGATCTGGATCAACATGGATCCGGCGTGCGAACCGCTGCGCGACTACCTCGAACCCGCCGCAACCATGCTGGATCCCTTCCGGTTACAGGACATGCGTTGCAAATGGCGCAAGTGGCTGCATTTCGGGTGTAACTGGAAGGTCGCCATGGAGGCCTTCAACGAGACCTACCACGTCGCCACCACGCATCCGCAGTTCAACAAGTTCGGGAACTTCCGCGGTTGGGCCATGGCACAGGGCAAGCACAGCAACATCGGCTACGACGCGCCCGCGGAGCTGGCAGAGACGAAGTCGAAGATCCGGCTCGGCACCGGCGCCGATCCCCGCGTGTCGACGGCCGAGATGCAGGTGTACACGCTGGAGGAGACCAACGCCACCACCACGCAGACACTGGTGGACGCGGCGCGCAGGCTCGTCGACGAGTTGCCGGCGGGCGCCCCGGCCGACAAGGTGCTCGAACACTGGTTGTCGTCGGCACGGCGGGACGACGCCGCGCGGGGCGTGGTCTGGCCGACGATCGCGCCCGAGCATCTGGCCCGCAGCGGCACCGCCTGGCAGATCTTTCCCAACTTCCAGATCGGGCAGGGACTGACCACCGCGTTGTGCTACAGCGCCCGGCCCCACGGGTACGACCCGGACAGCTGCATCTTCGAAGTCTCCAGCTACGAGCTGTATCCCGAAGGCCAAGAGCCCCAGACAGACTGGACGTATGCCCCGCCGGACGACCCGAACTGGCGAAGCGTGCTGCCGCAGGACTTCTCCAACATGGCCGCGGTACAGCAGGGCATGAAGTCCTATGGCTTTTCCGGCCCCAGGCCGAACCCCTACATGGAACGCAGCACCGCAAACCTGCACCGTCACCTTGCCGAATACATGGGCACCGGTGCGCCACGCAAGATAGTTACGGAGATCGAGCGATGAAAGTCAACCTCGGTTTTGGCGCTCACAATTCGCGCGACTGGGATCGTGTGCTGGCCAAGGATTTCGGTCACCAGCCCGCAATCCCGGACTGGGAATGCGTGCAGGCCACGCTGGCCATTGCCGATCTGGCCGAACCGCTGGGTTTCGACGGCATCTGGATGCCGGAGCACTGTGGAACCCCGTACGGCATGACGCCCAACCCGATTCAGACCCTGAGCTATTTCGCCGGGCGTACCGAACGTGTCAGCCTCGGCACTTTCGTGGTCGTCGCGCCGTGGTGGCATCCGGTCCGGCTCGCGCACCAGATCGCCTACCTCGACATCCTGTCCAACGGCCGATACACGACGATCGGAATCGGCCGTGGGGTCTCCAAGGGTGAGTTCGAGGCGGTCGGCGTACCCCGCGAGGAAAGCAGGCAGCGATTCAACGAAACCCTTGACATCCTGCAGCTGGCGCTCTCCGGCGAGAGGTTCTCCTATGAAGGGGAAATCTTCAAGGTCCCCGAGATGTCGCTTCGCCCCGAACCGCAAAGCAAAGACCTCTTTTCTCGCATTTACAGCTCCTCGTCGACGGCCGAGTCCCTGGAGATCCTGGCGCGGCGCGGCATGGTTCCGCTGTTCGTGGGCAACAAGCCGATCGGGGACGCCGGACGGGAAGTGCAGAAGGTCAACACGTTCCGCAAGGAGGAAGGCCTGCCGCCCTGCCAGCCGAAGAACGTGATGTTCATGTACTGCACGACGGAGGACCCGGCCAGAACGGAGGAGTGGATCTGGACCGCCAACCGCGACGTCACCGTACACTACGGATTCGCCGACGCGTCGAACTTCAAGGGCGTCAAGGGTTATGAGGCCTACGCAGCCCGGGAGGCCACCGCGACGGCGGTGCTCGCCTCGTCGGTGACTGGTGAAGCTCAGGGCGGCCCGTCCAAGACGCCGGGCTACCACGCCTCCAACCTGTTGATCGGCACGCCCGAGGAGATTTTCAGTCGGATCAAGGCTGCGCAGGAGGCCTGCTCCTTCTGCGAGCTGACGATCGTCCCGCAGTTCGGCACCATGCCGTACCCCGAGGCGATCGCCAGCACGGAGCTGTTCGCGAAGGAGGTATTGCCCGCGGTGCAGCAGATGCCGGCGCCGCTGCATCGCGCGGCGCTCCCGGAAAACGCGCTGGCATGACCGACCCAAACTGTCCACCCACTCAAACGCCCGACGACATCGATTTCGAGGCGCTGCGAGAAAGGTATCGCCGCGAACGCGAAAAGAGGTTACGCCCAGAGGGTTCCAAGCAGTACGTCGAACTCGTCGATGACTTCGCGGGTTACTACGAAACGGATCCGCACTCGCCGCCGTCGCTGCGCGACCCCATCTCGGAGGATATCGACGTCGCGGTAATCGGTGGCGGCTTCGGCGGCCTGCTCTGTGGGGCATACCTGAAAAAGGCAGGGGTCGAGGACGTGCGGATCATCGAGCTCGGCGGTGACTTCGGCGGGGTCTGGTACTGGAACCGCTACCCCGGCCTGCAATGCGACAACGAGTCATACTGCTACATACCGCTTCTCGAAGAGCTGAACTTCATGCCGTCGAAGAAGTTCGCCGACGGCATCGAGATCTACGAACATTGCCGGCGCATCGGAAAGCACTACGGCCTCTATGATTCCGCGATCTTCTCCACCCAGGTCCGCGACTTGCGCTGGGACGAGGACGTCAGGCGGTGGCGGATCGGCACGAATCGCGGCGACGAGATCCGCGCGCGTTTCGTGGTGATGGCCTCGGGTCCCTTCCATCGGCCGAAACTTCCGGGCATTTCCGGCATCAAGGACTATCGGGGCCACAGCTTTCACTCGTCCCGCTGGGACTACGGATACACCGGCGGCGACAGCAACGGGGGGATGGACAAGCTTGCCGACAAGCGGGTCGCGGTGGTGGGGACGGGCGCGACCGCTGTCCAGATCATTCCGTACCTTGGCCGAGACGCCAAGCATCTCTATGTCTTTCAGCGCACGCCGTCATCGGTCGGTGCGCGGAACAATGCCCCGACCGATCCGCAGTGGGCGGAATCGCTGCGACCGGGCTGGCAGAAGGAGCGGCAACGCAACTTTCATGCCTGGACGTTCGAGGGGATGGCACTGGGCCAGCCCGATTACGTCTGCGACTTCTGGACCGAACTCGGCCGCAATACCGCGGCGCGGGTGATGGCGCTGGAGGATCCCGCGGCGATGACGGCCGAGCAGTTCATGGCCATTCGGGAGGAAGAGGACTTTCGGGTCATGGAGCGCCTGCGCCGCCGGGTGGAAAACATCGTGGAGGACGCCGACACCGCGGAGGCGCTCAAGCCCTACTACCGGTTCCTGTGCAAACGACCGTGCACCAACGACGAATATCTACAGACCTTCAACCGCCCGAATGTGACGCTGGTCGACGTGTCTGCGGCAAAGGGCGTCGAGCGGGCGACGGCAAGGGGCCTCGTTGCCAATGGCGTTGAGTACGAGGTCGACTGCATCATCTATGCGAGCGGATTCGAGATCACGACGGAAATCAGCCGCCGGTATTCGATCGACGCGATCAAGGGTCGCGAAGGTCTTTCGCTCTTCGACTACTGGCATGATGGATACCAGACATTCCACGGGATGACCAGCCGCGGTTTCCCTAACCAGTTCTTCACCGGGTTCACCCAGGTGGGTATCTCGGCGAACATCGCCGCGAACTACGAACTGCAGGGCGAGCACATCGCCTACATCATCTCCGAGGCCCTGGCCCGCGGCGCGGTGACCGTCGAGCCCACCCAAGAGGCGCAGGACGAATGGTGCCACACCATCCGGAGAACCGCGATCGACACCAGCCAGTTCGACGCGCAATGCACGCCCGGCTACTACAACAACGAAGGCGGCGGCGCCGGTGTCGAGGAGGGCGAGGGCATCCGCTCGCATCTGGGCGAACCGTACGGACCGGGCTTTTATGCGTTCGGCGAGTTATTGGCCCAGTGGCGCGACGACGGCAAGCTTGCGGGCCTGGTTCTCGAATCGTGATGGGTGAACTACGATTCGACGACCGTGTGGCGGTCGTCACCGGCGCGGGGCGGGGGCTGGGGCGAGCCTACGCGCTGCTGTTGGCATCCCGGGGCGCCCGCGTGGTCATCAACGACACCGGTGGCGTGCTGAGCGGTGACGGCACGGATGCCGGTCCCGCAGAACAGTTGGTGGCCGAGATCAGGGCGGCGGGCGGCGACGCGGTGGCGTGCCTCGAGTCGGTCGCGACACCCGAGGGTGGTCAGGCAATCATCGGTGCGGCGCTGGACCGCTACGGCCGCATCGATATCCTCATCCACAACGCCGGCAACGTGCGCCGAGGATCGTTGAAGGACATGAGCTATGACGATTTCGATGCCGTCATCGATGTCCACCTGCGCGGCGCCTTCCACGTGGTTCGTCCCGCGTTCCCGCTCATGTGCGAGGCGCAGTACGGCCGCATCGTGTTGACCTCGTCGATCGGCGGCCTGTACGGAAACCATGGCATCGCAAACTATGCGGCCGCCAAGGCGGGCCTCATGGGGCTGTCCAACGTCGTCGCCCTTGAAGGCGCGGCGGACGGTGTGCTGTGCAACGTCATCGTTCCGTCGGCGGTGACGAGAATGGCTGAGGGGCTCGATATTTCGGCATATCCGCCGATGGGAACCGAACTGGTGGCGCCCGTGGTGGGCCTGCTTTCGCATGAAAGCTGCCCGGTGACCGGCGAGATGCTGGTCGCCATCGCCGGCCGGGTGGCCCGGGCGGTGGTCGCCGAAACAGCGGGAGTGCACCGCCCGTCCTGGTCCATCGAAGACGTTTTCTCACAGCTCGATACCATCCGTTATCCGGCCGCGCCGCTGGTCTTTCCCGTCGTACCTAGTGGTCATGCCGACCACATCCGTTACAGTTTCGAGGTCGCCGCAAGGATCGGACGGGAAGAGGCGCACCATGGTTAGCTCGGGCCCCCTGGCGGGGGTGCGCGTCGTCGACCTGACCGCGATGGTGATGGGACCCTATTGCACCCAGATCATGGCCGACATGGGTGCCGACGTCATCAAGGTCGAGCCCCCGCAGGGCGACGACACCCGGTACATCTCGGTCGGGCCGGCGCGCGGCATGGGTGGCGTCTTCGTCAACGTCAACCGCGGCAAGCGCGGTATCACGATCGACCTGCGGTCCGATTTCGGTAAGTCGGTGCTGCGTGCGCTGATCGAACGCGCCGACGTCTTCATTCACTCCATGCGGGCGAAGGCGGTTGCGCGGCTCGGATTCGGCTATGACGAGGTCGCGGCGATCAATCCCGCCATCGTCTACACCAACTGCTACGGGTACAGCCGGCGCGGACCCAACGGGGATCTGCCCGCCTATGACGACACCATCCAGGCGGCGTGCGGGCTGCCGTTCGTTCAGGAGCAGTTGACCGGCGAGCCGCATTACGTGGGCACGATATTGGCCGACAAGGTCGCCGCCCTCACGGCGCTCTACGCCACGGTCATGGCGCTCTTCCACCGTGAGCGCACCGGCGAAGGCCAAGAGGTGGAAGTCGGGATGTTCGAGACGATGGCGTCGTTCATGTTGGTCGAGCACGCCAACGGCGCGATCTTCGATCCGCCGTTGGGTCCCGCTGTCTATCCGCGTACGGTGGCGCCCAACCGTCGGCCGTACCGCACCAGCGATGGTTATGTCGCGGCGTTGATCTACAACGACAAGCATTGGGCGGCGTTCATCGACGCCGTGCGCCCCGACTGGGCCAGCGACCTGTACGCCACGCTCGAGCTGCGCGCGGGTCAGATCGACGCCGTGTACGCCCTGCTGGCCGAGACGCTGTCGCAGCGAACGACGCGGGAGTGGCTCGACCTGTTCCACGACCTGGAGATCCCCGCCTCCCCCCTGTCCAGTCCGGCGGCGTTGTTCGACGACAATCATCTCGGCGCCGTCGGTTTTTTCGAGACGGTGGACACGCCGCACGGTCCGGTGCGGTTCCCCGGTGTGCCGACCTGGTTTTCGCGAACGCCGGGCAGCGTCGCCGGGCCCGCCCCGGAGCTGGGCGCCGACACCGAAGACGTGCTCGAAGAACTCGGATTGGGGCTCCCCACCGCGAAAGCCACCGCCAAACCGGCGGCATCCGGATAGGGCAAGTCCGACACCGCAGAAGCCAAGAGCGCCTTCGCGTGTCTTCGCCGCGATCGGCTGCGTCGCCTCTAAGCTTGCTTCGAGCAAGAGGAGGGGCAACGACGTATCGGCAGCAACCACGGCGCCGGGCGACCTGCTGGTCAGGGCGCGCTGGCAGCGAGCACTGAGCCGGGCGGGGCACACCCCGCACCGGCGCGTTCTGGTTCGCGGCCGCGTTGGGTTGCTCCCGTGCGCCGGGTCGGGCGGCTGGCGATCTGGGATAAACCAGAGCGGCGCAGCGGCATTCCCGCGCTGGACGGGCTTCGCGCGGTAGCGGTTGCGCTCGTCCTCGTCGGGCACGGTGGGATCCCGGGTATGGTCGGTGGGTTCATCGGCGTGGATGTCTTCTTCGTTCTCAGCGGCTTCCTGATCACCTCGCTGCTGCTGGACGAGTTGGGACGCACCGGTCGGATTGAGCTGACCGGCTTCTGGATTCGGCGGGCACGACGGTTGCTCCCGGCGTTGGTGTTGATGGTGCTCACCGTGGGAGCGGCGCGTGAACTGCTGCCGTCGCAGGCTCTCACCGGGCTGCGCAACGACGCGATCGCGGCGTTCCTGTGGGTGGCGAATTGGCGGTTCGTGGCACAAAAGACCGACTATTTCACCCGGGGCGCTCCGCCCTCACCGCTCCAGCACACCTGGTCGCTCGGGGTCGAGGAACAGTACTACATTGTGTGGCCGGTCCTGTTGATCGCGGTGACCCTGATACTGGCCGCGCGGGCCAGGCGCTACTTCAGGCGAGCCACGGTGGGCGGCGTACGGTTTGCCATCTTCGTGATCGCCACCGTGGGCGCGCTGACGTCCGCGGCGGCCGCCGCCCTCCTTGCCTCCGACACCACACGCGACCGGATATATTTCGGCACCGACACCCGCGCGCAGGCGTTGTTGACCGGTGCCGCGGCCGCGGCCCTGCTGGTCAGAGATTGGCCGTCGCTCAACCGCGGCTGGTGCCTGATCGGCACCCGTTGGGGACGGCGGGTGGCCCGCTTGCTGCCGCTGGTCGGCGTGGCCGGGTTGGCGGCGGCGACGCACTACGCGACGGGCAGAGCGGACGAGTTCCGCCATGGTTTGCTGTTCGGCGTCGCGATCGCTGCCGTCCTCGTGATCGCTCCCGTGGCGCTGGAGCAGCGCGGAGCGATCGCCCGGCTCCTCGCGCTGCCTCCTCTGGTGTGGCTCGGCACCATCTCGTACGGCGTCTATCTGTGGCACTGGCCAATCTTCTTGGCGCTCAACGGCGAGCGCACCGGATGGTCGGGTTCGCCATTGTTCGCGGCGCGGTGCGCCGCGACGGTGGCGGCGGCCGCCGCTTCATGGTGGCTGATCGAACAGCCCATCCGGCGCTGGCGGCCGGCCCGGGTGCCGCTACTCCCGCTCGCGGCGGCCACCGTGGCCAGCGCCGCCGCGGTGACGTTGCTGGTGGTTCCGGTGGGCACCGGGCCCGGCTTGCGCGAGTCCGGCCTGCCCCCCGGAGTATCGGCGGTCGCCGCGGTGTCGCCATCGCCACCGGGTGGAAGCCGCCCAGGTCCGGTAGGGCCGCGAGATCCCAATCGGCCGTTCACCGTTTCGGTCTTCGGCGATTCCATCGGGTGGACCTGGATGCATTACCTACCGCCCACACCGGGATTCTCGTTCGTCGACCACACGGTCATCGGCTGCAGCCTCGTGCGGGGAACACCATATCGGTATATCGGTCAAACGCTCGAGCAGAGACCGGAGTGCGATGGCTGGCCGATCAGGTGGTCGGCGCAGCTCGGCCAGGACCAGCCGGACGTCGCACTGTTGATCATCGGCCGTTGGGAGACGGTTGACCGCGTCAATGAGGGCCAGTGGACCCATATCGGCGATCCGACGTTCGACGCATATCTCAGCGGGGAACTGCAGCGGGCCCTGAATATACTGGGCGCGAGCGGTATTCGCGTCATGGTGGCGACGGTCCCCTACAGCCGCGGCGGCGAAAAGCCCGACGGCCGCCTGTACCCGGAGGATCAACCGGATCGGGTCAATCTCTGGAATGCCATGCTGCGCAAAACGGTTGCTCTGCACCAGAATGTACAAATTCTCGACCTGAACAAGAAGCTATGTCCCGATGGCGTTTACACCGCAAAAGTCGACGGGATCAAGGTGCGCAGCGACGGCGTGCATCTCACCCCGGAGGGGGTGAAGTGGCTGACGCCGTGGTTGGAGGAGTCGCTCAGGTAGCTCACCAGCTCAGTCGCCCACGCGGCAGCTGACTTCCATGCTGTCGCTGGCCCGCACGGCGAAGTTGAAGCTCACGTAGCCGTTCCCGGGATCGCGCACCCGGTCGAGGTAGGGCCGGGTGTCGGCGGCGTTGGCATTATCGGCGACCACCAATGCGCCGGTCGACAGCCGCGGTTCGAGGAGCTCGATCACCGGAAGATACAGATCCTTCCAACCGTCGAGCAGAACGAACTCGATGGGCCCACCGACATCGGCGAGTGTGGACAGCGCATCTCCCTCGAGAATGGTGATCAGGTCGTCCAAACCGGTCTCGGCGAACGTCTGCCGGGCGGCGGCGATTTTGCCGGCGTTGAGCTCGGTGGTCACCACACGGCCGGTCCCGTTGTCGCGCACCGCGGATGCCAGATGGATGGCGGAAATGCCGAAAGACATGCCGAATTCGATCACCGTCGTCGGCCGGATCGCCCGCACCAGGGCATACAGCAGCCGGCCGGCCTCCGCCGTCACCGGGATGTAGAACTCGCTCATCGCGTCGGCGCGCTCCTGCGCGGTCATCGGCCGACCGAATTCGCCGTGCCTCGCGCGCAACAGCGACATTTGCGCCTTCGCTTCGGCGTACATCCGGTCGAGCGCGGCGGCGACCCTGGGGTCGCGAAGAGTGCTGGCCATGTCCTCGAGAGTAGGCAGGCAAGCGCCGCGAAACGCAAATTCGCTCTTGGTTACGAAAAGCTTAATTGAAGGTTGCGAAAAGGTTTGACGGCCCTTGGGTCACGCAGGCAAAATGGATGAGCAAGCACCTCGGTAGGTGAGGCGTCTGCACGGATAGAGGCCACTGACCCCGAACGTCGAGAGACGCCCCGGTTCAGGACAGCTCTTCCCGGGTCCAAGGGTTGAGCCCAAGTGGCTTCTGGACGCGGTTCCGGATACGCCGTGCAGTGCCGAAGCTCCGGCGAGAGGGGTGTGCGACCGGCGCGTTCGGCGTCGGTCAGTGGCGCCTCTTTCGTTCAGGTGGATGTCATGACACCCGCGTGTGTCCCGGCCGTGAGGAGGTGAGGGCGAGATGAGCAAGACCAGTCCGGGCGATAGTCGGTATCCAAAATCATCTCGTCCCGATCCGGATGTCGAGTTCTTCCCCACGTGCGTTGAATCCGTTGCGCGTGCGCGCAGTTGACGCAGTGGCGTGGAAACGAGACGAGTCGGTCGGGCCCTCCGGCAAGGAGAAGATCATGGCATTTGTCATTTCACGGCGACTCACCGGCCAACGAACCCGCTCCATGCTGCGTGCCGGCCGCCTATGGGCCGACAAGCTGCACCTGCGGAGCACGCTGACTCCGCAGGAGCGGGCGAATCTTTATGTCTCGCGGATGCCGATCGCGGTGGTCACCGCCTCGCTGGGCGGCCACCCCTCGGACAGCACGCGCAGCCGGCAGTGATTCCCTCCCATGGCTCAGCGGCGGGCGCCGGTGCGGGGCCCGCCGCTGAGCGAGCATTCCTCGCGGACGCAGGCCGCCGGTTTCCCCAGCTCGAAGTCGTTGAGCGGGCGACGATTCGATGACGTCTGTCTCGACCGATGCGGCGGCCGCGGTTCCCCCGTGCGAGGGGGACATCATCGGCGCATTCGGCCGCGTTGGCCGTGACGTCACCAGCGACGGTCGCAGATGGTGGCAACGGCTGCGTCTGCTGATGGTCATCGCCGGTCCCGGACTGATCGTCATGATCGGCGACAACGATGCCGGCGGGGTCGCCACCTACGCACAGGCCGGACAGAACTGCGGCATGCAGCTGCTGTGGGCGCTCGTGCTGATGATTCCGGTTCTTTACGTCAACCAGGAGATGGTCCTTCGGCTGGGCGCAGTCACCGGGGTGGGACATGCGCGACTGATCTTCGAACGGTTCGGCAAGTTCTGGGGCGCATTCAGCATCGGCGACCTGGTGGTTCTCAACGCGTTGACCATTGTCACGGAGTTCATCGGCGTGGCGCTGGCGCTCGGCTTCCTCGGATGTCCGAAGACCATCGCGATACCGGCGGCCGCCGTCTTGCTGTTCGCAGTGGTGGCCGGCGGCTCGTTCCGCCGTTGGGAGCGGGTGACATTCGTGCTCATCGCGGCGAACGTCGCGCTCATCCCGCTCATCCTGTTGGTGCATCCCGCCCTGGGCCCAACCCTGCACGGGTTGGTGCCGTCGTTGCCCGGCCATCCCGACTCGGTCGTGCTGTTGTTGATCATGGCGATCGTGGGTACCACGGTGGCGCCGTGGCAGTTATTCTTCCAGCAGTCCAACGTCGTCGATAAGCGGATCACGCCGCGCTGGATGCGTTACGGGCGAGCCGACCTGGCCATCGGCATCGTCGGCGTAATCGGAGGCGCGATCGCCCTGATGGCGACCACCGCGTTCGGTCTGGCCGGTACCGCCGCTGCGGGCAGGTTCACCGACGCCGCGGCGGTGGCCTCCCAGCTGTCCGGCCACCTCAGCCACACGGCCGGGGTCCTGTTCGCAATCATCTTGTTGGATGCGTCGCTGATCGGTGCGAACGTCGTCGGGCTCTCGACCACCTACGCGCTCGGTGACGCTATGCGCAAGCCGCATTCGCTGCATTGGAAAGTCACCGAGGCGCCACTGTTTTACGGGTGCTACGCGGTGCTGCTGGCGGTATCGGCGGCCGTGGCGTTCAGCCCGGACCACATCCTCGGGCTGATCACCCAAGGCGTGCAAGCGCTTGCCGGCGTTCTGTTGCCTTCGGCCACAGTGTTTTTGGTGCTGCTCTGCAACGACCGAGCTGTGCTGGGTCCTTGGGTGAACACCGTGCGGCAGAACGCCCTGGCGTGGACCATCGTATGGTCGCTGGTCGTGCTTTCGCTGATGTTGACCACGGTGACGTTCTTTCCCCAGCTGTCGACTCCGACGCTGGCGAGCGGGCTCGCCGTCGGCGCCGGGCTCGGCGCGCTCGGCGCCGCCGTCGTCTTTGCCGTCGGCTGGTTCACGGACCGACGCGACGGGGATACATCGGCGAGGTTCGGCGGCCTGACGTTGGCGGAAAACACCGCCATTCGCGATGAGATGCGCGCCAACTGGACCACGCCTGCATTGGCGACGCTGGAACGGCCGGTGATGTCGTCGATGCGGCGGGCCGGGCTGCTGACGTTGCGTTGCTATCTTGTCCTGGCCGGCGTTCTGGTCGTTGTCAAAGTGGTGGAGGCCGGCTTGGCTTGAGCGCGCCCGACTCCCGCGCTGGCCGGCGACCGCTGCTTGTTCCCGCAGGCATTTCGAAGTAGCCTCAGGCGCCGCGGCCGAAGTGCCATGGTTCGGCGCTTCACCGAGGGATGGATATGGAAGGGAATGCCGATGGAGGTCGGGCGGGCTCCCGTCGTGCGCTGGGCGGTCGCGATCGCCGTGGGCGGCGCCGCCATCTCCGGGTGCGCCCACAAACCCCCGTCGCCGTGGGTACCGGGGCCGGGCGCGGGTACCGTCGCTTCGTCCACCAGCCCGAGCCCAAGCACCTCAACCAGGACGAGCAGCCCGACGAGCCAGGCGCCCGCAGCGCCGCCCGATTACAGTTCCTTGTTGATCAAGGTGGCGGACCTTGGTGGCGATTTCACCACTCCCCAACCACCCGTGCTCAATCCCGGGATGCCCGGCGTCGCCCAGCTTTTCACCAACGCCGACAACACCAGACGCATCGGGGACACCATCTTGATCGTCGCCGACCCCGCCGCGGCGGTAGTGGGGGTTGCGAACACCAGGGGCAACTACGCGAGCAAGGTCAACGGTACGTGGCAATCGGTCGATGTCGGTTCCAACGGGACGATGATCTCCGGAACATCGCCGGACAACTCCCAGGCGGTGACCGCCCTCGTGTTCGCCGAGGGCAAGGCGCTGGTCAACCTGGAATTCGACAGCGCGGCCAACGATCCCATAGATCCTGCAGCCGCCATCGACATCGGCCTGAAGCAAGACGCCGCGATCAAGAGCGGGTTGCCCGGCTAGCTCGGTCCCCGGGCTGGATCACGTTGAAGCGCGCGCGGGAACTGCATGGACACATTGTATTCCGGTCCGGGCGGCGAAGGCCTGCGGAATATCTTGAGCTGCAACAGTTTTGGCTGAACCCGACGAAATTTGTCCGGCGATGCCGGCGCGGGGACCTGGGATCAGTCGGGCCCGTACCCAACCGCGGAATGCTCGACGGTCAGGCCACCACCTCGATGGGGTCGCCGACGTTGACCTGGTTGAAGTACCACGCGGCGTTGTCCGGGCTCAGGTTGATGCACCCGTGGCTGACGTTGGCGTGGCCCTGTGAATCGACGGACCAGGGCGCCGAATGCACGTAGACACCGCTCCAGGTGACCCGCACCGCGTACTGGGCCGTGATCTTGTATCCGTCGGGCGAACTCAGCGGGATACCGATGGTGCGCGAGTCCATCACCACCGTGCGGTCCTTCTCCAGGGCGGTGAAGTTGCCGATCGGCGTCGGGCGGCTGGGCTTGCCCATCGAAGCCGGCATGGTGCGCAGCACCTCTCCGTTTCGGCTGACGGTGAAGGTGTGCCCGGACAGGCTCGCAACGCCGAGCAACGCGTCGCCGGTGTCAAATCCCGACGTCAGTGCCTGGACGCCGACCGAGACGTGGGTGTGGGTGGGCCAGTAGTGGTTTGGTACCCACTGCACGACGTTGTTCTGCAACCACTCGAAATGTCCGGGTACGGCGCTCGGCGATGAAACATGGATAGAGCGTTCGGCGGCACCACGATCGGTGACCGGCGCGCTGAAAGTCACCACGACGGGATGTGCCACACCCACGAGCGCGCCATTCGCCGGCAGGACGGAGGCGATACTTGGTACGGGTTCGGTGACCGGGACCGCGGCCATAACGCGGGCGCCACTCCACAGCGCGCTGGTACCGGCGATCGCTACCATAACGAATAGATAACGAACCGCTCGTCGCATTGCGTTCACCCCCCGACACGGTGCAGTCAACACACGGTATTCTACTGGCTGTCTAACCATTACGGTTTTCAGCAACTTTGCGGCTTTCGTGCTGGCCGGTATCACGATCCCGCCATCGGTTCGGTTCGGTACCGTCGCGGGGGGACGCGCATCGAGTAGCAGCATCGTGGCAAACGATCGCTACACGCGGCACAGCCGTCGGGGATCATCCGTCGGTGCTGCCCCGGCCCGTCGGCGCCGCGGCCACGCTGGTCGGGTTGAGACCGGCCAGATGGCCGCTTTCCACGCCGGCTGCCGGATCCAGTTGGCAGTCGATGACCGCCGGCTCGTTGGAGGCGATCGCCTCGGCCAGGGCGGACCTCAGCTCGGGCGGTGAGGTGACGTGATATCCCTTGCCGCCGAACGCCTCAGCGATTAGCTCATGACGTGCCCGCGCATTGAGCACCGTCGGCGCCGGATCCCCGTTCGTGGGTGCCTCGTCGCCGCGGTAGACACCGCCGTTGTTGAGGATGACGACCGTCACCGGGAGGCGGTAGCGGCAGATCGTCTCGACTTCCATGCCGCTGAATCCGAACGCGCTGTCACCCTCGATCGCGACCACCGGGTCACCGGTTTCCACGGCTGCGGCGATCGCGTAGCCCATGCCGATGCCCATCACACCCCAGGTCCCGGTGTCGAGCCGGTGCCGTGGCAGCTCCATGTCGATGACGTTGCGGGCCAGGTCAAGTGCATTGGCTCCCTCATTGACCACGTAGACTCCCGGGTTGTCTTGCAGGACAGAGCGAATGGCTCCGAGCGCGTCGTAAAACCGCATGGGATGGTGGTGTTCCTCCAGGCGCTCACGCATCTTGGCGTTGTTGAGCGCTTTTCGAGCGGCCAGATCGTCGGTCCATTCCGCGGGTACCGCGATCAGCGGTACCGAAGAAGCGGCCATGGCATCGCAGAGCGCCGACATCACGGAGCCGATATCTCCGATCAGCGGCGCCACTATCGGTTGGTTGCTGTCGAGTTCCGACGCCGCGATGTCGACTTGCACGAATTTGGCATCGGCACGCCATTGCGGCGAATCCCCGTGTCCAAGGAGCCAATTCAGCCGGGCGCCCACCAGCAGAACCGTGTCGGCGCGGGAGATCGCCAACGAACGCGCGGCGGCGACGGAAAGCCGGTGTGAGTCCGGCAGCAAGCCCTTGGCCATCGACATCGGCAGGAAGGGAATTCCGCTGCCCTCCACGAATTTCCGGATGATCTCGTCGGCCTGCGCGTACGCGGCACCCTTGCCGAGCACCAGCAGTGGTCGCCTCGCCTGCGCGAGCACGTCCAGCGCACGGTCAATCGCTTCGGGTGAGGGCAGCTGGCGGGGCGCGGGATCGATCACCCGCCACACGGTGGCCGCGGCGGCCGATGCGTCGAGCGCCTGGCCAAGAACCTCGCCGGGGATATCGAGATAGACGCCGCCCGGGCGTCCCGACGTCGCCGTGCGAATGGCGCGTGAAACAGCGCGCCCGATGTCCTCGACGCGCCCGATTCGGTAGGCCGCCTTCGCGAAAGGTTTTGCGGCGCTGAGCTGGTCGAGGTCCTGGTAGTCACCGCGCTGCAAATCCACCATCGCCCGGTTGCTGGAACCCGAGATCTGGATCATCGGAAAGCAGTTTGCCGTGGCATTAGCCAAGGCCGGCAATCCGTTGAGGAAACCGGGCCCGGACGTCGTGAGACACACGCCTGGGCGCCGGGTGAGGAACCCTGCAGCGGCGGCCGCGTTGCCGGCCGATGTCTCCTGCCGAAAGCCGATGTAGCGAATGCCGGATGACTGCGCGATCCGGGCGAGATCGGTGATCGGGATGCCGACGATGCCGTAGATGGTGTCGACGTCGTTCGCCTTGAGAGCCTCCACCACGAGGTGGAAGCCGTCGATCCGCTGGGTCGACTCGGGCGCCGTGCCGTCGGATGCCGAGGCTGTGGTCATGGTGGCTGATCCTTGCGTGCGGTTTGGTCGACCCGTCGGTGACTTGTTGCCTCAGGGCCCGTCGTGTCCAAGACTAAGCGCGAACGGGGCCACGGCCGTCAGTGATCGGTGGCCCTTCGGTATCCGACGGACAGGTATGGGACGGACAGGTATGCGACGGACAGGGATGCGACGGACAGGAAGGCGGCGCGAGGTGGCGCGGTTCGCAGTTTCCCGCTTGACGCGGAAGGGGTGGCCCGATGGTTGCCGGCCCGCGCATCGCTGACCTGATCGAGGCGGCGGCGACCCCGCGACCGGAGGCGCCCGCGCTCGTGGTCGGGCCGGATCGCACACCGGTCACCTACCGCGACTTGACCCGACTGGTTGACCAGCTGGCCGATCGGCTGACGCGGGGTGGCCTGCTGCGGGGTGATCGGGTCGCGCTGCGCGCCGGGAGCAACGCCGAATTCGTCGTCGGCTTGCTGGCCGGGTTGCGCGCGGAGCTGATTGTGGTCCCACTGGACCCCGCCCTGCCCGTCAGCGAACAGCGCGCCCGCAGCGACGCGGCGGGAGCGCGTGCGGTGCTCGTCGACGGTGACCGGCCCGGCGACAGCAACGAACCGAGTGTGCGATGGTGGCCCGTCACCGTTGGCGTCGGCCATGACGGGAATGCGATGGCGACGCACCTGGAGGCCGCTGCGCCGCCGGCGGACTGCCCTGCGAGACCCGAAGGCCTACACGACGACGACGCCATGATCATGTTCACCGGCGGAACGACGGGTGTGCCGAAGATGGTCCCGTGGACCCACGACAACGTTGCCGGGGTGGTGCGCGCCATCGCCGCCGGCTACGGGCTCGGACCGCAGGACGCGACCGTGGCCGTGATGCCGCTCTATCACGGCCACGGGCTGATCGCCGCATTGCTGTCGACCCTGGCGTCGGGCGGTACGGTTTTGCTGCCGGCACGCGGTCGGTTCTCGGCGCATACGTTCTGGGACGACATGGAGGCGGTCGGGGCGACGTGGTACACCGCGGTTCCGACGATTCACCAGATCCTGCTGGAGCGCAATCAGACCGAGCAACCGCGGTACAGACCGCCGACACTGCGGTTCATCCGCAGCTGCAGCGCCCCGCTCACACCGGAAACGGCTCGGGCACTGCGGGACACGTTCGCGGCGCCGGTGGTGTGCGCCTTCGGCATGACCGAGGCGACCCATCAGGTCGCCACCACGGGCATCGATCGCGTGCATCGAGGCGAAAGTCCTGCTGGCACACCCGGTCTCGTCGGCCGTTCGACCGGACCCGAGATCCGGATCGCCGGCCCGCAGGGCCAGCCACTACCGGCCGAAGCTGTCGGCGAGGTCTGGTTGCGCGGCCCCACGGTGGTGCGCGGCTACCTCGGTGACCCGGCGATAACCGCCGCCAATTTCACCGACGGCTGGTTGCGCACCGGCGACCTGGGATCTCTTTCGGCGACCGGCGATTTGAGCATCCGTGGCCGCATCAAGGAACTGATCAACCGGGGCGGCGAGAAGATCTCGCCCGAGCGCGTCGAGGGCGTGCTGGCCACCCACCCCAACGTGCTGGAGGTCGCCGTGTTCGGCGTGCCGGACAAGATGTATGGGGAGACGGTGGGCGCGGTGATCGTCCCCAGGAAATCGCCCGCCCCCTCGGCGGGCGAGCTTGCCGTGTTCTGTCGGGAGCGGTTGGCCGCCTTCGAAGTGCCCGCCACGTTCCGCGAAGCCGAGGAGTTGCCGCATACCGCGAAGGGCTCACTGGACCGACGCGCCGTGGCCGAAAGGTTCGGCCGCGACAGCTAGGCCCAAAGGCACCGGCATTCACGCGGTTGATTTCACCTTGGCCGCAGCCGTTTCCGGCATCGGTTCGTAGCGGACGAACGAACGGGTGAAGGACGCCGCCCCATGCGAAAGCGAACGCAGATCGATCGCATAGCGGGTCAGCTCGACCTGAGGCACCTCGGCTTTGACCACCGTGCGCTCGTGGCCGGCGGTATCGGTGCCGAGCACGCGTCCACGCCGCCCCGACAGGTCGCCCATCACCGCGCCCACGTAGTCATCCGGCACCAGCACCGAGATCTCGTCGATCGGCTCGAGCAGGATCACCTTCGTCGCCGCCGCGGCCTCCCGCAGGGCCAGCGCTCCTGCCGCCTGGAACGCGAAATCCGATGAATCCACGCTGTGCGCCTTGCCGTCGAACAGCGTCACCCGGATGTCGACCATGGGGTACCCGGCGTGCACCCCCTTTTCCATCTGCGCGCGGACGCCTTTTTCCACGCTGGGAATGAAATTCCGGGGCACCGCTCCGCCCACCACCTTGTCGACGAACTCAAACCCGGCACCCTCCGGCAGCGGCTCGACCTCGATGTCGCAGACCGCGTATTGGCCGTGCCCACCCGACTGCTTGATGTGACGCCCGTGGCCTTTTGCCTTGCCGCCCAACGTCTCCCGCAGTGGGACGCGGAGCTCCACCGTGTCGACGCTGACACCGTACCGGTTGGCCAGCGCGTCCAGGACGACGCCGGCATGGGCCTCGCCCATGCACCACAGCACGATCTGGTGCGTCTCCTGGTTCTGCTCGATCCGCAGTGTCGGGTCCTCGGCGGCCAACCGCCCCAGCCCCACCGACAGCTTGTCCTCGTCGGCCTTGGCATGAGCCTCGATCGCGATCGGCAGCAGCGGCTCCGGCATGGTCCAGGGCCGCAGCACCAGCGGCTCGGACTTGTCCGAGAGTGTGTCGCCGGTTTCGGCCCGACTCAGCTTGCCGATCGCGCAGATGTCGCCCGCCACCGCGGCGGGGGCGGGGCGCTGTTGCTTGCCGAGGGGGAAGGACAGCACTCCAATGCGTTCGTCTTCGTCGTGGTCCGGGTGCGAGTTGCCGTGGGAGTTCGAGCCGTTGGCTCCGCCGAAAAACGACGAAAAGTGGCCCGAGACATGGACCGTCGCGTCGGGCCTGATGGTCCCCGAGAACACGCGCACCAGGCTGACCCTGCCCACGTAGGGGTCCGACGTCGTCTTGACCACCTCGGCGAGCAAGGGCGCGCCGACATCACAAGCGAGCGAAGCGTGCCGGGCGCCTTGGGGTGTGAAGACCTCGGGTAGCGGATGTTCCATCGGGGATGGGAATCCCCGGGTGGCTACCTCGAGCAATTCCAGGGTGCCGACGCCGGTGGTGCTGCACACCGGGATCACCGGGAAGAACGAGCCGCGCGCAACCGCTTTCTCCAGATCCTCGATGAGCACCGATTCGTCGATCGCCTCACCGCCGAGATAGCGGTCCATCAGCGACTCGTCCTCGGATTCCTCGATGATCCCTTCGATCAGCGTGCCACGGGCCTCCTCGATGAGGTCGGCGTCCGACGGGTCCGGCGGATGCAGGGTTCGCTTGCCGTCGGCGTACTGGTAGCGCGTTTGCGACAGCAACCCGATCAGGCCCGTGCAGTTGGGGGAAGTCGGCAGATAGAGTGGTAAGACCTTGTCGCCGAAGGCGTTCTGGGCCGCGCCCAGGGCCTCTTGATAGTTCGCCCGGGCGTGGTCGAGCTTGGTGATCACCACGGCGCGGGGCATGGCGACCTGACTACATTCCTGCCACAGCGACTTCGTTGGTTCGTCCACGCCTTCGTTCGCGGCGATCACGAACAGCGCGCAATCCGCGGCCCGCAAGCCGGCGCGCAACTCGCCGACGAAGTCGGCATACCCGGGCGTGTCGACCAGGTTGATCTTGACGCCGTTGTGTGACAGGGAGGCCACCGCAAGCCCCACGGACCGCTGTTGGCGGATCTCGGCATCGTCGTAATCGCAGACCGTGCTGCCTTCGGTGACCGAACCCGGCCTCGAGAGCACTCCGGCGGCGACGAGCAATGCCTCGACCAGGGTGGTCTTGCCGCCCCCCGAGGGTCCTACCAGGACCACATTGCGAACGTCGGCCGGACTGTTCGCGGTGGGGGCGGCTGCCGCGCCCTGGGAAGCGTTCGCCTTGTCCGCCATACTTTCCTCCAGTTCCCGCAAGTCCATTGGCTCGCCGTGTGTGTCGTGCACCACAGTCCCCAGTAAGCAACTTTTCCCCCAACCGCGGCCCAACACAAGGCCACCGGCCCACCACAATCGGGTGGGTCCGAACCGGCCGGATCAGGCGTGCCAGCTCGACCAGCGGTGCACCGTGATCGCTATGACCGGCCCATCCAAAGAAAACGATTGATACTGAGGGTATTTCGCACGCAGCAAGCGATATCCGGTGTCCATCGCGTCACCGCCGGAATGAATCTCGGCCACACCGTCGGCCCGGATCCACCACAATCGCGTCCAATCATCGACGTAATGGTCGACGAGCAGGCAGACCCTTGGATGGCTTTCGATGTTGGATAGGCGGCGCAGCCTTCGCGTTGCCTTCCGCTTCCCGTCAATGGCGGTGTACACCGTGTCGCGCCCCGCGGGCCCGCCGACGTCGGCCGCGAACACCACCGGCACCACGTGCGGCATGCCGTCGGGCGTGAGGGTGGCCAGCCGGGCGACGGGGGACTGTGTGAACCTGACCCTGGGGTCGAATTCGCCCACTCATTCAGCTTAGGGTTCCGCCTGCTTGGCGCGTACCGCGCCGATCAGTGGGACTCGGGTAAGAGGCGGTCCATGGCCTCGTGTTGCTCAGCGCACCGCCGTGATCACCCGAAGCAGTTCCTGGAGCCGGTGCGCGTCGTCGCTGTGGGTATAAGCGTCGAGCCAATTAGTGAGCTTGGCTACGAGTCCGGCGGGCAAGGCCGAGCCCTGTCCCGCCAGGATTTGCAGTACCGCGTCGATCGCGGCGTATGAGTCGCCTGAACCGATGGCGGCGTAAAGCCGGTCGCGCTCACGGTCCCGGTTGGCGAGTAGAGGGCTGATCGCCTCAGCCAGTTCCCACGCCAGGTCGGATGCGGCCCAGTCGTCCACCTTCTCATCTTCGGTGGCCAAACGAATCCATAAATTGCCGCGAAGTAAATTTCCTCGAAGCCTCGCAACCAGAGACGAGGCCGCGAAACTGTCCGGCGTCGAATGAGCCGGCGCCGGGCCATCGAGTCTCGATGAGGGGTAATCGGGTCTCCGCCGAGACCGCGGTATTCAGAGCTTGTCAGACATATGAGATCAATCGCCGTGCCCGTATGTTTGAAAAATGCCACCGGGCAATGACTTCTCCGCGACTTCTCCGCGGGCCACCAACGTGCGCGGGTGATGTAGGTGATCAGCTGGCGACCGAACCCGCACTACGACTGGCTGTCCGGGTATCTTGCTGCGCGGCGTTTGATCGTGGTGACACGCGCCCTGATGGCCTTTCTCATGGCGTCGTACATCGGATGCCTGCTTGCCCTGCTGGCGGGTAGAGACAGCCCCCACGGGTCCATACCGATTGCGATGACGTGGATCGCGTGCGCTGGGGGCGTCGCCGGGCTGCTGTTGTGGGTATGCCGCTGGCCCACCTGCGCACAATCGATGGCGTTCGCCCTCGGGCTCAACATCAGCATCGCGTTGGCATGCCTGGCCTATCCCAATCCGCTGGCCGGGATCATCGGCTGCATCGCCTTCGCCACGTGCGGCGCCTATATCGCCTTATTCCAGACGGCCGGGTGGGTGCTTTACAACTTCGCCGTGAGCGCCGCCGTCGCCTCGATTCAGGCGGCACGGCTGGCCGCATCCGGACATCCCGCTCTCGCAGGGGTCGACCTATGGCTGGTGATCCAGGTCAATATTGCTCTGCCTGTGGCGATCCACGCCCTGGTTAGGGCCGTAGCAGGTGATCTGTTGCAGGCCGAGCACGACCCCTTAACCAACCTCCTCAACCGGCGCGCCTTCAATCACAAAGTCCTCGGGATAATCACCACCCGCCGCAAGGTCGACACCCATCTGGTGGTGCTGGTCATGGATCTCGACAACTTCAAAGCTGTCAACGACACGCGCGGGCACAATGCCGGTGACCAAGCGCTCGTCGCCGTCGCCCATGCACTGCTAACCCTGGTCGACGGTCACCAAGCCACGATCGCACGAAGCGGCGGTGAGGAATTCGTCTTAGCCGCCCTATCGCCGACCTGCAACGCAGAGGCTTTGGCCAACGAGGTCTGCGATGCTGTCGCCGCCTTGCCGGCCGCAATCACAGCCAGCGTGGGCACCGCCTGCGCCCATGTCGATGACGAAACACTCGCCGTGTATCACGCACTCCTCAAGGATCTCATCACCGCCGCCGACACCGCGATGTACACCGCCAAACGCCGCGGCGGCAACCAAACCCACCACCACGGCCTCCTATCTGGGCACCGGGACAGGATCTGATCAGCTCTCCTCGAGGCGTGCTGATGCTCGCTCCATGAGCCACGCCGTAGGTTTACCGCATGCTGGCGGAGACACAGATCACCAACCTCCTGTATCGCTATGCCGAATGCATCGACGCCGGCGATCTCCCGGGGGCGGCAGCGCTGTTCGAGCACGCGCGTATCCGCATCGGCGGCACCGACGATCAGGACACCATCGATGCGGCCCGCCTGCTGGGCATCTGGAAGTCGCTGATCCTGCTCCACGCGGACGGCACACCCCGGACCAAGCATCTGACCACCAATCCGATCATCGAGATCGACGATGAGGCCGGCACCGCGAGTTGCCGCAGCTATTACACCGTGCTGCAGCAGAGCGACGAGTTTCCCCTGCAGGCCATCGTCACGGGCCGCTACCACGACCGCTTCGAGCGCGTCGATGGCCGGTGGCGGTTTTCCTATCGTGACCTGACGCTCATCGACATGGTCGGGGACGTCAGCTGCCACCTGGCCCACCCCATCACTCCGGCCGAACGCCGCTGAGCAACCCGAGCAGATAGCCGCAGGGTAAGGGCCCAATGAGGGGCTCACCACTGCCGTGCATAGCTACCTGCATTACGGTTATACGGATTAGGTCATATCGCCCGGACCCCGAGCTGGGCCAGTCCTCGTTCTTGGACGCGACGCAGGAGGTGACGGGATGAGCAAAGGGCACCACCGCTCAGTCTGGTGGTCATGGTTGGTCAGCGTGCTGGCTGTGATCGGGCTGGGCATGGGCCTCGCCATCGCGCCGGCGTCCGCCACACCATCCGGGCCGTCCACCCCGGCGCTCGACCGGTTCGACGATCGACCGATGGCGCCGCTCGACCCCTCGGGGATCGTCGGGCAGGTGGGGCCGCAGGTGGTCGACATCAGCACCAAGTTCGGCTACAACAACGCGGTGGGCGCCGGAACCGGCATCGTCATCGATCCGGCCGGCGTAGTGCTGACCAACAACCACGTCATTTCGGGTGCCACGGACATCAGCGCGTTCGCCGTCGCCAACGGCCAGATCTACCCGGTTGACGTGGTCGGGTACAGCCGATCCGCGGACGTGGCGGTCCTGCAACTGCGCGGGGCGGGCGGCCTGCCCAGCGCCAACATCGGTGGCGGGGTCGGGGTCGGTGACCCGGTCGTCGCGCTCGGCAATGCCGGTGGCCAGGGCGGAACTCCGAGCGCGGTGGCCGGTAGGGTCGTCGCCCTCAACCAGAGCGTGTCGGCGACCGACACCCTCACCGGTGCTCAAGAGAATCTCGGCGGATTGATCCAGGCGGACGCCGCGATCAGGCCCGGCGACTCGGGCGGTCCCATGGTCAACAACGCCGGGCAGGTGATCGGCATGAACACCGCCGCCACCGACAGCTACAAGATGTCCGGCGGCCAGGGCTTCGCCATTCCGATCGGTACGGCGATGGGCGTCGCCGGGCAGATCCGGTCCGGCGCCGGGTCGAACACCGTCCACATCGGTCCGACCGCCTTCCTCGGCCTGGGTGTGACGGACGCCGGCGGCAACGGCGCGCGGGTGGAACGGGTGGTCGGCAGCGGCCCCGCCGCGGCGGCCGGGATCTCGGCCGGCGACGTCATCACCGCCGTCGACAATGTCCCGATCAATGGGGCGACGTCGATGACCGACGTGCTCGTTCCGCATCACCCCGGCGACACGGTCATCCTGCACTGGCGCGCTCGAGGCGACGGCGATCGCAGCGCGCCGGTGACATTGGCTGATGGGCCACCGGCCTGATTAAGCCCGGGTCATGCCCGTATCCCATCGAATTCGTTTGCGGCCCAGCGTGATTCGTCGCTTGACGGTAGGCGTGATTCCCGGCGACGCGCCTCGGGTACCCGTGGCAGCGTGGAATTGATGAACGACGCAAGAGACGCTGTCGAGCACGATCCTGCGGGGGGGAGTCACGTCGAGGGCGGCGTGGTGGAACACCCGAACGCCGAGGATTTCGGCAATGCCGCCGCGCTGCCGGCGGACCCGACGTGGTTCAAGCACGCCGTCTTCTACGAGGTGCTGGTCCGGGCGTTCTACGACGCGAGCGCCGACGGTGCCGGCGACCTTCGTGGGCTCCTCGAACGCCTGGACTACCTGCAGTGGCTCGGCATCGACTGCATCTGGCTGCCGCCCTTTTACGACTCGCCACTGCGGGACGGCGGCTACGACATTCGGGACTTCTACAAGGTGCTGCCCGAGTTCGGCACGGTCGACGATTTCGTCGCGCTGGTGGACGCCGCGCACCGGCGGGGCATCCGCGTCATCACGGACCTGGTGATGAATCACACGTCCGAGTCGCATCCCTGGTTCCAGGAGTCGCGCCGCGATCCCGATGGGCCATACGGGGATTACTACGTGTGGAGCGACACCAGCGAGAAATACGTCGACGCCCGCATCATCTTCGTCGACACCGAAGAGTCGAACTGGACGTTCGATCCGGTTCGTCGCCAGTTCTACTGGCACCGGTTCTTTTCCCATCAGCCGGACTTGAACTACGAAAACCCGGCCGTGCAGGAGGCGATGATCGACGTCATTCGCTTCTGGCTGGGACTCGGAATCGACGGGTTCCGCCTGGACGCGGTGCCCTACCTGTTCGAGCGGGAGGGCACCAATTGCGAGAACCTGCCCGAAACGCACGCATTTCTCAAGCGGGTGCGCAAGGTCGTCGACGACGAGTTCCCCGGCCGGGTGCTGCTTGCCGAGGCCAACCAGTGGCCCGGCGACGTGGTCGAGTACTTCGGTGACCCGAGCACCGGCGGCGACGAATGCCACATGGCATTTCACTTTCCCTTGATGCCGCGCATATTCATGGCCGTCCGCCGGGAGTCGCGGTTTCCGATCTCGGAGATCATGGCGCAGACGCCGCCGATTCCCGACATGGCGCAGTGGGGGATATTTCTGCGCAACCATGACGAGTTGACCCTCGAAATGGTCAGCGATGAAGAGCGTGACTACATGTACGCCGAGTACGCCAAGGACCCGCGGATGAAGGCGAACGTCGGCATTCGCCGCCGATTGGCGCCCCTGCTGGACAACGACCGCAACCAGATCGAACTGTTCACCGCGCTGCTGCTCTCGCTGCCCGGCTCGCCGGTCCTCTACTACGGCGACGAGATCGGGATGGGCGACGTGATCTGGTTGGGCGATCGCGACGGCGTCCGCACCCCGATGCAGTGGACACCCGACCGCAACGCCGGGTTCTCCACGGCCAACCCCGGCCGGCTGTACTTGCCCCCGAGCCAGGACCCCGTCTACGGCTATCAGGCCGTCAACGTCGAGGCCCAGCGGGATACGTCGACGTCGCTGCTGAACTTCACCAGAACGATGCTGTCGGTGCGGCGCCGGCACCACGCGTTCGCGATCGGCACCTTCGAAGAGCTCGGGGGGTCGAACCCGTCGGTGCTTGCGTTCATCCGCGAGGCGGGGGACGGTGCCGGCGACACCGTGCTGTGCGTCAACAACCTGTCCCGGTTCCCCCAGCCCATCGAACTGAACCTGCAGCACTGGAACGGCTGGACGCCGGTGGAGCTGACCGGACACGTGGAATTTCCCCGCATCGGTCACCTGCCCTACCTGCTGACGCTGCCGGGACACGGCTTCTATTGGTTCCAGTTGTCCGCATCGGAGGAGAACCTATGAGTCTTCCGGCCAAGCTGCCCTGGATTGATTGGCTTCCGCAGCAACGCTGGTACGCCGGACGCAACCGCCAGTTGTCCGCGGTCGAGGCCGCGGTGGTCATCCCGCTACGGGAGGACCTCGACCTGGTGTTGGTCGACGCCCACTACGACCGCGGTTCGTCGGAGCGCTACCAGGTGATCGTCGGGTGGGACTCCACGCCGCTTTCCGAGTACAGCACGATAGCCACGATCGGCGCCGCGGAGGACCGGACGGGCGTCGACGCCCTCTACGACGGCGACGCGCCGCGGTTCCTGCTGTCGCTGATCGAGTCGTCGGCCGTGCGTGGTTCGTCCGACGCTGAGGTGACATGTTTTAAGGAACCGGACGTGGAGCTGCCGCTGGAGGCGATGCCGCACGTCTCCGACGCGGAGCAGAGCAACACCAGCGTGATCTTCGATCGGCGCGCCATCTTCAAGGTGTTCCGCCGGATCAGCCGCGGCATCAACCCCGACATCGAGCTCAACCGCGTGCTGGGGCGCGCCGGGAACCCGCACGTGGCCCGGTTGCTCGGTAGTTACGAGCTGACGACCCCCGACGCCGATGACCCACGAGATGACGAGCCATGCCCGTTGGGCATGGTGACGGAGTTCGCCTCCAATGCCGCGGAGGGCTGGGCGATGGCCACCGCAAGCGTTCGGGACCTGTTCGCGGAGGGTGACCTATATGCGTACGAGGTGGGCGGCGACTTCGCCGGCGAGTCCCGCCGGCTCGGCGAGGCGGTGGCCTCGGTGCACGCCACCCTGGCCGAATGCCTCGGAACGGCGCAGGCAACGTTTCCGCTGGACACCGTGCTGGCGCGATTGTCGGCCACGGCTGCGGCAGTGCCCGAGTTGCAGGAATACGCGGCAACCATCGAAGAACGATTCCACAAACTCGGCAGCGAGCCGATCACCGTCCAGCGCGTGCACGGCGACCTGCACCTCGGACAAGTCCTGCGCACCCCGGAAAGCTGGCTGCTGATCGACTTCGAGGGCGAGCCGGGCCAGCCCCTCGACGAGCGCCGGGCGCCGGATTCACCGTTGCGCGACGTCGCCGGCGTCCTGCGCTCTTTCGAGTACGCCGCCTACGGGCCGCTCGTCGACCAGGCCGCCGACAAGCAGCTGGCCGCCCGCGCCCGCGAATGGGTCGAGCGCAACCGCACCGCGTTCTGCGACGGCTATGCGGCCGCGGCCGGGATCGACCCGCGGGATTCGGCACAACTGCTGGCCGCCTACGAACTCGACAAGGCCGTCTACGAGGCCGGCTACGAGGCCCGGCACCGGCCCGGATGGCTCCCAATCCCGTTGCGGTCCATCGCTCGGCTGACCGCCGCCTGATCCAGCGCAATCGGAGAAAGCCTTCCCGGCTGCACGGGCCCGTGTCGTCTGAAAGCATGTTCTTCATGGCGAGCGGGCCCACGAGCGGGGTGTTCAACAGCGAGGCGCGGTTGTCGTGGGTGCTGGCGGTGCTGGCCGGCGTGCTCGGGGCGATCTCTTTCACCCACTCCGCGGGGTACTTCGTGGTGTTCATGACCGGGAACGCCCAACGCGCTATGCTGTCGTATTTCACGCATCAACCGTGGCTTGCCGTGACCGCCGGCCTGCTCATGGTGGCGTTCGTCGCCGGCGTCGTGATTGCCTCCGTGTGCAGGCGGCATTTCTGGGTCAACCATCCGCACGGCCCGATCGTGCTGACGACGCTCACCCTTGTCGCAGCCACGCTGGTGGACCTCATCGATGAAGGCTGGGAAGAGAATTACCTCGACTTCGCCCCAATTGTGTTGCTGGCCTTCGCCAATGGAACCTTGAATACGTCATTCGTCAAGGATGGCGAGGTGTCGGTCCCGTTGAGCTACGTGACCGGCACGATGGTCAAGATGGGTCAGGGTATCGAACGCCACATTGCGGGTGGGCGAGCGTCCGACTGGCTCGGTTACTTTCTGCTGTTGGCCAGCTTCATGGTGGGTGCGGCGCTGGGGGGCGTGATCAGCGTCGTCGTCAACGGGACGTGGATGCTGGTGATCGCGACGGCAGTGTGCGCGCTGGCCACTGTCTACACGTACTTCCATCAGGACCGCCGGCTGCTGCTGGCCGCAGAGGCGAACAAGGAGGATCGGCAGCAGCGCTGACCGGTGCGCCGCTGCCGATCCGTCTCTCGCTCAGGCAAATCCGCTAGGCAGAGTTGTTGCCGCCGTTGAGCACCTGCTGGATGTCGGGTTTCATGGCCACCAGTTGCTGGTTCCAGTAGGGCCACGAATGTGTGCCGTTGGCCGGGAAGTTGAACACCCCGTTGCGTCCGCCCGCGGCGATGTAATTGTTCTGGAAGGTCTGGTTGGTGCGCAGCGTGAGGCCCTCGAGCAGCTTCGCCGGCATGTTGTCGCCGCCGAGGTCGCTGGGCGTGCCGTTACCGCAGTACACCCAGATCCGAGTGTTGTTGGCCACCAGCCGCGGAATCTGGATCATGGGGTCGTTGCGCTTCCAGGCGGGGTCGCTGGATGGGCCCCACATGCTGTTGGCGTTGTAACCGCCCGAATCGTTCATCGCCAGACCGATCAGCGTCGGCCACCAGCCTTCGGACGGGTTGAGGAAGCCCGACAGCGAAGCGGCGTAAGGGAATTGCTGCGGGTAGTACGCGGCCAGGATCAAGGACGAACCGCCCGACATCGACAAGCCCACCGCGGCGTTGCCGAACGGTGAAACTTGCTTGTTGGCCTGCATCCAAGTGGGCATCTCTTGGGTCAGGAACGTCTCCCACTTGTAGGTGTAGTTCTGTCCGTTGCCTGATGACGGCTGGTACCAGTTGCTGTAGAAACTGGACTGGCCACCGACGGGCATGATCACCGAAAGGCCCGACTGGTAGTACTCCTCGAAGGCCGGCGTGTTGATGTCCCAGCCGTTGTAGTCGTCCTGTGCGCGCAGCCCGTCGAGCAGGTAGACCGCGTGCGGTCCGCCCCCTTGGAACTGGACCTTGATGTTGCGGCCCATCGACGGCGACGGAACATCCAGGTATTCGACCGGAAGACCCGGCTTGGAAAACGCCGCCGCGGTGGGGGAGCCGCCGGCCGCGGCGGCGAGACCCGACAGCAGGGCAGCCCCCATAGCCGCGACCGCAAGCCGCCGCGGCATGGTTGCCGCCAAACCACGCAACTTTCGCACGTCTTCGACGAACGTCATAGCTCCCACCCATCTCAACTTTCAACTGCCGCACGAAGCGGTTGATGTACTCGCCTTGGCAGTGAAACACAGAGGCGCGAGGTCGCCCGTCTGTCAGAGCCGAAGTGCCACATCGCGATTGGCTAACGGTTCGGAGTCGGCCGTGAGATGTTGTGATCCGGTCACATCCGGCGGGTAGGGTCAATCGGTGTAATCGGCCGCCGATTGCGGTGGTTTGACGATGACGATGGGCAGGGGCCGATGTCGGCCCTCGGTGACCCCCGCGGGGCGTGCGCTGCCACTTGCGGTCCCGACCGCCCTTCCCGCCAAGCTCGCCAAAGCCGCCTCACCGAAAAGGATTCCGTCGTCTCCCGCAGCCGCGGCGCCGGCGCCGAGTCCGTTACTGGTCAATGCCTCGGCGGCAAGCTTGATCTCCGGGGCGGCCGTCGTCCAGCCGTACGGAACCGACAGCGCGCCGACCGAGGACGCCTGCCCAAGGCCGCTCGACACGACACCACCGAGGCCCGTCGACCCAACCGGGCCGGCCGTCGACGCGACCTCGGCTTCAACCGGCACCGATCCCAGCGCCGTTCCTGCGGCCGCATCCGCGGGCGCGGCCGCGCCAGCAGCCCCGGCGGCGCCGGCGTTCCCCATGCCGGCGAAATCGGTCATGGTGCCCAGGTAGTTGCCCGGCATGTAGAAGCCGGACGAGAACATGGTGTTCAACAGATTGTTGTTCAGGAAGGCACCCATCGGCGACCCATCTGCGCCGGCCAGAAAGCTCAAAATGCCTGCCGGGCTTGTGAAGTCGGCGCCGTTCAGCCCCATCCACGCCGCCATTGCCGGCGCGGACGACACGGGTGAGGTGAGGCCATGCAGCGCGGCCGGCACGGCGGACAGCAGCTGGGCTAACGCTGCCGACGTGTTGGCCGCCCGTGACGTGGCAGCGGCGTTGGTGGTTGCGGCGGCCTGCATCACCTGTCCTGCCGGGTTGGCGGTCTGCGGCGGTGGGGTAAACGGGGTCACCGCCGACGCGGTGGCCGAATCCGCGGCGTAGGAGTACATCGCGACGGCGTCTTGGGCCCACATTTCGCCGTACTGCGCCTCGGTGGCCGCAATGGCAGGCGTGTTCTGCCCCAATACGTTTGTGGCCACCAGCGACAGCAACAGGCTGCGGTTGGCCGCGACCGCCGCCGGCGGCACCGTCATCGCGAACGCGGCCTCAAATGCGCTCGCGGCGGCCCTGGCCTGGGTGGCGGCCCGCTCCGCCTGAACGGCGGTGCTTCCCATCCACGCTGTATAGGGCGCGGCAGCGTGCGCCATGGAATCCGACGCCGGACCCCGCCAGTCACCGGCCAGCTCCGCGATCACCGAGCAACACGTCGAGGTCGCGGCACTGAGCCGCGAGGCCAATCCGTCCCAGGCGATCGCGGCGCTCAGCATCGGCGTCGCCCCGGGACCGGCATACATCAAGCCGGAGTTGATCTCCGGCGGTAACAAGGCGAAATCCATTGTAGCCCAACCTATCTAGCGGCGAGCGAGTTGGCCGTTTCGGTGGCCGCATACGAACCGGCGTTGGTCCGAAGCATGGTCACCATCATTTCGTGAATGGCCGCCGCCTGGGCGCTGACGGCCTGGTACATCCGGGCGTGCGCGGCGAATTGCGCCGCCGTCAATGCCGACACCGCATCGGCGGCGGCGGGCAGCACTCCGGTTGTCGGAGCCGCCACGGCCGCATTTTCGGCGACCACTGCCGAGCCGGCCGCCTGCAAGGTGCTTGCCGCCGCGGCCAGCGTTTCCGGTTGAGTGATAACGAAAGGCATGGACATCTCCCCCTAGCAAGATGGCGAATGCGTACCGAGCTATATTAACTTAGGCTACCCTAAGTAGACTAGTCCGATCTTCCCCCGGATTTCCGAACGCATCACAATGCAAGCCGGAGCCGGTGATCCACAGGGGATTCCGTGGTCTCAGACGAAGAGACCGGACCCGGATGCGCCTAACCGCTGGCGGCTCATCGGAACATGCCGCTACCGAGCCAGTCGGTTGCGTCGCGGACGCCGGGCGGCAGGAAGAAGTAGCCGCCGCCGAACGGCGTCACATAGTCGACGAGGGGCTCGTCGATCAGGCGCGTTTGCACGGATTCGAATTGGCGCTCCACGTCCTGCTGGAAGCAGATGAACACGTGACCGCAGGACATGTTCCCGTTGGGATCGAGGCCCAAATCGTAATTGTAGGAACGACGTAGCAAGCGTTCGCGGTCCGTCTTTGCGATACGGGGATTCGCAAGGCGCATATGCGAATCCAACGGGATCACCGCCCCGTGCGGATCTGCGGCGTAATCAGGAACATCGAACTCGGCGGACCCGTCCAGCGGCGCACCCGAGTCGCGGCGCCTGCCGAACATGTTTTCCTGCTCGGAGATTGAAATGCGATCCCAAAATTCGACGAGCATGCGGATCAAGCGCACCACCTGGTAGGTGCCGCCGCGTGTCCACGCGGGCTCCGGGCCGCCCTCCACCCATACCAGCGACTCGGCGTCCGAACCGGTGGGGTTGGCCGTTCCGTCCTTGAACCCGAGCAGATTTCGTCCGGTCCCCGAGGGTCGCGGCGGTGCGTTGTAACCCTGTATCTTCCACCGCGGCTGCATCCCGGCCCGGGTGTGCTTGGCGATGTCGCGGAGCGCGTGGTGCAAGGTGTCCGGGTGGTTGGCGCACAACTGAAGGATCAGGTCACCGTGCATCTGTGCCGGGTCGGGCTGATCGTTGGGGAACACCCGCATCGGTTTCAGCTTCGCGGGCTTCACCGCGGCCAGCCCGAACCGCTGGTCGAACAGGCTGGCTCCCACGCCGAGCGTGATCGTCAGACCGTCGGCGGGCACCACCGGGCCGAGCACCGCGTTGTCGGACGGCGGGGCTCCCACACCGAGATCCGCCGGAGCGCCGCCGCAGCACAAGAAGCGGGCCCGCTCGGTCACTGTCTTGAGCAACGACATCAGCTCGGTGCGTGCCGGGGCTATCACGTCGAACGACGCCATCATGAGATACGGCTGCTTAGCGGCCGGGCCTGGGGTCAGAACCCCGGATTGGTGTTCTCCGTGGAACGGGTAACTCGGCTGGTCGGGGGCGACCATGGCGGCGCGGGCGTCCGCACGCGCGCCGCCCGCGACAAGAGCCCCGCTTGCCGCGGCGCCCACCGCCCCGGCGGCGGCACCCTGAAGGAACCGGCGCCGGCCGAGCCGGGCGGTGCCGCCGTCGTCGCCGGGTGCGTTGGCCGGGTCAGTTGGCATGTTTGGGCACCTCCAGCAGGGTCGGCACGAGGGACAGCGTTTCCAGGGCGGCGCCGACGACGCCGTTGACTCGCTCGCGGGCCGCCGGTGGGGTCTGGTCGAGCGGGCGCCAGGCGCCGTCGGGTCCCTTCGCCTCGTTGAGCGCCTGGGTCACCGCGCTCAGTTGTGCTCGAGACGTCCGCAGCAAGTCGGCGTCGCGGGCGGCGATCAACGGCTCGAACTGAGTGAGGACAACCTGGGTCACATCGACGTCGGCGGCGGTCGCAGCCAGCGCCGCGCCACCGCCCTGGTCGTCGGCGCCGCTGAGGTGATCGCGCAACGCGTCTTCGAGAATCTCCTGTGGCCGCTTGGTGAGTTTGACGGGATCACCGGCGATGTCGTCGGTGCCAAGCGCGCCGGCAATATCGTCGACTCCGCGCGCGGTGGTGTCGACCACCGGTAGCAGCTCCGAAGCGGCCTGTCCGTGATAAAGCCCGTACTCCAGCCGGCGCAGGCCCGTGAAGTCGGGATCGTTCACGCCGGCGGGGAGCCCGTCCGGTGAGCCAGCAACCGCGGTACCGGCCTTGCCGAAGCTGTTGTACGAGGCGCCCACGCGCTCCCAGTCGAGGAGGGCCGCCAGCCAGGCCCGTTTGGCCGCCGAGTAGTCGCCCCCGGCCAGTGCGGTCCGCACCAGGCCGAGGTCGGCTTTGAGTGCGGGCAGCACGGTCAGTACGTAGTTCTGGTACGCGCCGTTCGAGCCGGCGAGATCGGCGGTAGTGACGGGCGAGACGGCCCTCGGGGCATTGACCGCCGCGCCGCTGACGGTGAACAACGGCGACCGGCGCTCCGGTTGGCCGGCCAGATAGCAGACGAACTGGTAGCTGCCGGCGCCGAGGGTCGCCATGAGCTGGGCCGTGGTGGCCGGTCCCATGGTTTCGATCTCACCGACCACGGCGCCGGCGCCGTTGACCAGGTTCACCTCTCCCGATTTGCCGGACCTGTTCGTCACCGAAATCCGTTGGGTCCCCGCGCTGAGCCCCGGGGCATCTCGCCCACACCCATCCGCGGTGACGGTGATAGCCGTGGCGGACTCGGTCCGCCGCGGCAGGGCCGCTATCACCGCCACCGCGACCACCACCGGCACGACGGCGATGACGGCCGCAGTCAGGATCAACCTGTTGGCGGCGAGGTGTTGGGCCGACCGTTCAAACCAGCCGTGCTCGCGCGCCGGTGTCTCGGAAGTCGCCGGTTGGCGCCCGGACGCCAGGAAGGCGGTTGATACCACGGCGAGGTAAACGCACCAGGCGAACACCTGCAGGACCGTCATGCGGGGCGTCAAGTTCGTGACGCCTGTGATCAGCGTGGCCCACCACGAATCGGGATTGACCGAGTGACGCAGGTCGAATGCTGTCCAGCTGCGACCCGGGAGCCAGCCGGCGTTCTGCAGGTCGCCGAGCCCGTAGGCCAGCACTCCGGCCGCCACCAGGATCAACAGCACACCGGTGCGGGAGAAGAAAACCCCGAGGTTCACGCGCAGGGCCTGCATGTAGAGCAGCACGCACAAGCCGATGGCCACCGTGAGGCCTACGGCGGCGCCCAGCGCGGGTGCGAGATTGTCTCGGGACGCCTTCGCGGCGGCCCACAGGAACAGGGTGGTTTCCAACCCCTCCCGAGCCACGGCGAAGAACGCCGTCATGACCAAAGCCCCGGTGCCCAGGTGCGCCGCGCGCTGCACCCCCGCCCGCAACTCGCCCGACAGCGACCTGGCAACCCGCCGCATCCAGAAGATCATCGCGGTGACCAGGCAAACCGCAGCCACGGTAAGCAAGCCGCCGGCGATGTCCTGGGCTTCTGACGACAACGCTGCCGTGCCGAAACCGAGGACCGCGGCAAAGCTCGCCGACACCGAGACCGCCCCCACGACGCCGAGCCAGACGGGCACGACGGAGCCACCGGCCCGGCGCACCGCCGCGAGCAAGATGCTCACGATCAGCCCGGCTTCCAGACCCTCGCGAAGGCTGATCAGGAAATTTGGAAGGGCATCACTCCACAGCACCCGTATAAGGTAAGGCATACCTCACTGCGGAGTCGAGCCGCCTCGGTTCGGCGATGCGTGGAGTGCGCAAAACGGCCCGCACGCACCTGTGGGCCCTAAGCAACCAGGCGCCGCAAAAGGGTTGATGCCGCGGCGATTCCGACGGCGGCCGCGATCAGCAGCACGAGGAAGTCGACGGGGTTGAGCGCGGTGCCCAGTAGCAGTCCGCGCAGGGCGTTCACCTCGTAACTCAGCGGGTTCACCTTGCTCAGGGCGTGCAGCCAGGACGGCATCACGTCGACCGGGTAAAGCGCGTTGGAGGCGAAGAACAAGGGCATCGTGATGGCCTGCCCGATGCCCATCATGCGGTCCCGGTTGCGCACCAACCCGGCCAACGTCATCGACAGGCACGAGAAGAACGCGGCACCCAGGATGACGATGGCCATGGCTGCCAGCACCCGCAATGGATTGACGGTTAGCCCGACGCCCATCAGATAGGCGAGCGCCATGACACCGATCACCTGGGCGACCGAACGCACCCCCGCCGCGAAGGCCTTGCCCGTGATGAGCGCCGACGCCGGCGCAGGCGTCACCATGAGTTTCGCGAGCACGCCCGCATCTCGATCCCAGATGATCTGGATGCCATAAAAGATCGAGATGAACAGCGCCGACTGGGCGATGATTCCCGGTGCCAGGAAGGCCAGGTAGGGCACCTTACCGGTGTTGATCACGTGCAGATGGGTGAACGTGGTACCGAAGATCAACAGCCATAGCGCAGGCTGCACCATGCGTGTCACCAGTTCGCTACGGTCATGCCGCAACTTCTGCATCTCGACGATGGCGAACGCTCCCACGCGGCCCAACGTGGCGCCGACCCGTTGCCATCCGCGCGGCGCCCGGACCAGGCTGACCGCCGGGGGCTTCGCGATGTCCTGGTTAACTGACACGGCGGGCAACCTTTCTGGCCGAACGGATTTCACGGAATGATCCTGCGGCCTGCTCGCCGTCCAGGCCCGAGGCCGCGTAGTGGCGGAACACGTCGTCGAGCGTGGCATGGGGCGACACGGTCAACTTCAGCTTGGCCGGCGTGCCCACGGCGCGTAACTGACCGCGATGCATCAGAGCGACTCGATCGCACAGCGCGTCGGCCTCTTCCATGTAGTGCGTGGTGAGCAGTACGGTCATGCCAAACTGCGCCTGCATTTTCTGTACCTGGGTCCAGACGCCGTCGCGCGCAATGGGATCCAGCCCGACGGTCGGCTCGTCCAGCACCAGCAAGGATGGGCGGTTGACAAGGGCCTGCGCAACTTCCAGCCGGCGGACCATCCCACCGGAGTACGTCGCCGCCAGTCGGTCGGCCACGTCGAGCAGCTCGAGGGCGCCAAGGGCCTCATCGACTCGTTCGGCCCGGTCGGCGCGGGCCACGCCGTACAGACGGGCGAACCATTCCACATTCTGCCGTCCCGTCAGCGCCGGCTCAATTGAAAGTTGCTGCGGCACATAGCCAATATTGCTGCGAATGTCCGTCGTCTCCCGGCGCGCGTCCATACCGAAAACACGCAGTTCGCCCTGCTGCACCGGTGTCAGCGTGGTGAGCATGCGGACCAGCGTCGTCTTGCCGGCGCCGTTGGGTCCGAGCAGACCCATGGTCTCGCCCGGACGAACCTGCAACGTCACGTGGTCGACCGCGGTGAACTGGCCGTAGCGATAAGTGACGTCGCAGCAGTCGATGGCCATGGGAAGTCGTGCGCTCATGATTGCCGCTCCTGCAATAGTCGGGTCAGGGTGTCGATGACCGCCAATCCCTTTGTGAGGTCCTCGATTTGGTCTTCATCGAGTTCGCCCAGCACACTGGACAGCACCGCGCGACGCGTGGCCCGCGACGCGTCGACGATTTGCTGGGTGGGCTCGGCAAGCCGTAGGCGGCCGACGCGGCGGTCGGTCTCCCCCACGGTCCGATTGAGCGAACCGTTGGCCACCAGCTTGGAGACCAGGGTGGAGGCGGTGTTGGGCACCAGGCCCAGCTCCGCAGCCGCGGCGCTGACCGAGATCCCGGGTCGCCGGCCGACGAGCCACAACAACTCCGACTGCGCCTCGCTGAGCCGCGCCGGATCGAGCCCGCGGCCGGTCGACCTGCGAAGTTGTCGACGGAATCGACCGACGACGCCGAAAACGTCGCCGACCAAGGCGACCACATCGGGACTCGTCTTCACCGCATCCATATATAGCTCTGTTTACGAGCTATTTATGGGCGCCAGCTGTGTAAGACCTAGATCTCAGCTACTTTTCGATTCGGTAGGTGATGCAGCACTACGTCCGTCAGTGCCCCCTGGTCCACGGTCGCCGTCATGTAGCTGCAGAACGGTTGCCGGCGGCGGTCCGTGGGCGAACCTGGGTTGAGCAGCCGCAAGCCCGTATCAGTCGTGGTATCCCACGGGATGTGGCTGTGGCCGAACACCAGGACGTCGGTGTCCGGGTAGAGCCGCGACATCCGCGCCTCCCGGCCGGCCGCGGCCCCGGTCTCGTGGACCACGGTCAAGTGCAGCCCGGCCACCATCGCGTCGGCGCGCTCCGGCAGTCGCGCGCGCAACTCCGGACCGTCATTATTTCCCCAGCACGCCACCAGCCGAGCGGCCCTGGACTGCAGCTGGTCGAACAATTCGGGCGCCACCCAGTCGCCCGCGTGGACGACGACGCCCGCTTCGGCGACCTCGTCCCATACCCGCTTGGGCAGGTCGCGTGCGCGTCGGGGAACGTGGGTGTCGGCCAGCAGCAGCAGTCTCACACTGTCATCTTGCGGTCATCGCCCGCATCAGCGCGCCGATGCTAGCCCTGGCGGCTGCGCGCCTCGGCGCCCGTTTCGCCGGCATCGGTCTTGTGACGGTTCGATTCAGGCATGCGGACAGGGGTTCCCGTAAGGGTCGAAGCGACACGGGTGGCACGATGTTGATCATTGCCGAGCCACAGGAGGACACCGAATGCGTACCTTCGAATCAGTAGCCGAACTTGCCACCGCGGCGGGTGAGACCATCGGGCAGAGCGACTGGGTGATTATCACCCAGGAGGACGTCAACCTGTTCGCCGACGCCACCGGTGATCACCAATGGATTCACGTCGACCCGGAGCGCGCGGCGGCCGGTCCGTTCGGCAAGACGATCGCCCATGGTTTCATGACCCTTGCCCTGCTGCCGCGGCTGCAGCACGAAATGTACACAGTCAAGGGCGTCAAACTGGCAATTAACTACGGGCTCAACAAGGTTCGCTTCCCCGCCCCGGTGCCCGTCGGGTCCCGCGTGCGCGCGCGGAGCTCGTTGGTCAGCGTCGACGACCTTGGCAATGGCGCCGTGCAGGCGACCGTGTCGACCACAGTTGAGGTCGAGGGGTCACCCAAGCCGGCATGCGTGGCTGAAAGCCTGGTTCGCTACATCTCCTGAGTAGCGCGCCGATACAGAACTCGGCGTTGGGCCGCTAGAACTCGGCGATCGAGTGCTCTAGGCGCTCGGCCAGTCGGGCCTGTGCCTCGGCCCGCCGGGTCGGTATGTGCGCAGACGGGAAAGGCGTTGTCACGGGCTGGTATTCGCGCAGCGTGCGACGGGCGACCGTCATCTTGTGCAATTCGGTGGCACCGTCGGCGATGCCGAGTGACTCGGCGGCCACCATCATCTTGACGAACGGCATCTCGTCGGACACGCCCAACGCACCGTGGAGGTGCAGGGCGCGCTGCGCGACGTCATGCAGCACCTGCGGCATGGCGACCTTCACCGCGGCGATGTCGCGGCGGACCTTTTGGTAATCGTGGTGCTTGTCGATCAACCACGCCGTGCGCAGCACCAGCAGGCGGAACTGCTCGATCTGAATCCAGCTGTCGGCGATCTTCTCCTGCGTCATCTGGAAGTCGGACAGCCGCCCGTGTCTGGTCTTGCGCGACACCGCGCGCTCACACATCATTTCGAATGCGCTGCGCGCCAACGCGATCGTGCGCATCGCGTGGTGAATGCGGCCGCCGCCCAGCCGGGTCTGGGCGATCATGAACGCCTGACCCTCGCCGCCCAGCAGGTGATCGGCCGGCACCCGCACATCGTTATAGCGGACATAACCGTGGCTGGCGCGATTGCTGGATTCGGCACCCACCCCAACGTTGCGCACGATCTCGATCCCCGGTGTCTCGGCGGGAACGATGAACAGTGACATCTTGTCGTAGGTCCGGGACTCGGGGTTGGTGACGGCCATGACGATGAAAAACGAAGCATGCTTGGCATTTGTGGAGAACCACTTCTCCCCGTTGATCACCCAGTAGTCACCGTCACGGGTCGCCGCGGTGACGAACTGGCCGGGATCGGAACCGCCTTGCGGCTCGGTCATCGAATAGCACGACGTGATCTCGCCGTCGAGCAGTGGCCGCAGGTAGCGGGCCTTCTGCTCGTCGGTGCCGAACAGCGCGAGGATCTCGGCATTGCCCGAATCCGGCGCCTGGCAGCCGAACACCGACGGCGCCCATCGGGAGCGTCCGAGGATCTCGTTGAGCAGCGCGAGCTTGACCTGGCCGAAGCCCTGGCCGCCAAGCTCAGGACGCAGATGCGCGGCCCACAATCCCTGGTCTTTGACCTGCTGCTGCAACGGCCGCAGGATGGCCATCACCTCGGTGTTCTTCTTGTCGTAGGGGTCGAGAGCGACCAGATCGAGCGGTTCGAGTTCGTCGACCATGAACTTTTCGACCCAATCCAGTTTCGCCTGGTATTCCGGGTCCGTTTCGAAGTCCCACACCGTTGACAACCGTTCCCCGGCGCATCGTCGCAGCCGGACTCGTTGATGGAGTCACACCATCCTAGATGGACCCGATTGCCGTGATGGCGTGCCGGGGATCAGCCGGCGCCGCGGGTCTCGATGACGCGCTCGGCGACGTCGACCAGCTTTGTTTGGCGCTCCTGGGACAGCCGCCGCAGCAGCTCGAACGCGCGCATCTCGTCCACGCCGTGGCGCTCCATGATGATGCCTTTGGCCTGGCCGATGCGGTCTCTGGTCGATAGCGCCGATTGCAACTGTTCCCCGTGGCGCCCGGCCATAATGGCTGCCGCGGCATGAGCGGCGAACACCGAGCCGATGGTCTCGGCCTCGGTATCCCACACGCCCGCCGCGAAACTGAACAAGTTCAGCGCGCCCGCCGTGCGCTCCGCGGTGTACAGCTTGAACGACAGGCTGCTGAGCACACCGAGCCCCACGGCCGCCGGCGCGTACTTGGGCCAGCGCGGTTCCTTGCGCAGATCATCGGACCGCACGATGGTTTGCTTCAGAGCAGCGTCCGAACAGGGACCCTCGCCGAAGTCGTTTTGCAGCTTGTCCAGCTTTGCGACCAGTTCTTGGGTGTCCGCCAGAGATCTGAAGTCCCCGCCTTTCTTGACCAGCAGGACTCCCGCGACGTCAGCGCCTGGTATCACCTCCACGGCGGTGGCCGTGACGTCGGCGAGGACTCGTTCCAGCTCCCGGGGCGGGGCCATCTCCCGTACGAGCTCCGCCATCCGAAGGGCCAGCTGGTGTCTGGAAGTCGTGTCTGAAAGGTCCATTCAGTGAAATTCCCGCTTTGCGTTTTGCAGATCGAAGAGCTGCCTTGAGTTGCCCTTGAGTTGCCCTTGTCAACGTTTGGGTACTTATTGCCGGGGTACCCGCGTCGACCGGCATTATATCGAGCCATGAGAGGGAACCAATGTTCGTTCACAACAAGGATCTTCAATTCGAGGTCCGGATCGACCGACCCGATCCCCGCTTTGCGTCGCTGCTCATGGAGCAGTTCGGCGGCGCCAACGGGGAACTCACCGCGGCGCTGCAGTACTTCACCCAGGCGTTCGTGCTGCGGCAGAAGAACCCGAAAATGTATGACCTCTTCATGGATATCGCCACCGAGGAGCTCAGCCACCTGGAAATGGTCGGCTCGATGATCACGATGTTGCTCGACGGGCTCAACGACGACCTGAAAATGGCCAATCAGCGCTGTAATTGGATGCCGGCGGTCGCCAGCACCGACGGCCGCGACGGCATCATCCACTCGGTGGCCGTCAACCCGATGTTCCTCGTGCTCAGCGGCGGCGGCCCGGACGTCAAGGACTCCGCCGGCAACAACTGGACAGGCGCGTTCATCGACGCCAACGGCGACCCGACGGTGGACCTGCGCAACAATGTCGCCGCCGAGTCCCGCGCCAAGGTCGTCTACGAGTACCTCAAACAGTTCACCGACGATCCCGGCGCGCAGGACACCCTGAGTTTCTTGATGACGCGGGAGGTGGCGCACTATCAGCAGTTCACGGCGGCGCTCAACGAGCTCCCGGTGAACTTCCCGCCCGGGCAACTGCCGGGAGACCCGCGGTTCCAAAACGTGGCGTTCAACATGTCGAACGGCGGTGGGGAGTCGATCCGCGGCCCCTGGAACCAGGGCCAGGGCCCGTGGCCCGAGGGCATGGAATGGGAGTACGTGGAGAAGCCCGAACAGCAGTGGCTGGGCGGCACCACGCGGCAGAACAAAGGGGCCGAGCAGAATCCCCAGGGCTCGCCGGCCGTCGAGGCGGAAAAGCCGTTCACGCACGAACAGCACACGCCGACAAGCTAATTGGTAACAGCAGAAGGCCGGGCGTCGGGCTGTTGGACGCCCGGCGTTCTGCTGTAGTTCAGTGAACCTGCGGATCGGGCGGGTTGTCCTCCCCCCGGCCGGTGACCGCATCGCGCACGTGATCCATGACCGCCGCCCCCATGCCCATCGTCTTGAGCACCGCCGGGTTGGGCGGGGTGCCCGGATGCGGCCGGGTTGGCGCGATCTTCTTTGCCTGCTCCAGTTTTTCGCCGATCTTTTCCAGCTCCTCGCGGCTGATCGTCGTCTCGACCTGCGGCCAAACGACGTCCTGCTCGTAGGCGATGTGCTCGCGGCCGGCCTTGACGAACTCCTGCAGCGCTTCGTGGTAGTCCGGCTCGCCGGGCTTGCCGTCCTCCAGGCGCTGCAGCAGCTTCTTGCCCTCCTGCTCTTGTGCGATGGCCTTGTCGACGACGCCGTCACCGATCGCCTTGCGCACGGCGGGCCAGAAGAACTGCTCTTCGATCGCCTCATGCTGCGACTCGGCGATGATGAGGTTGTTGACCACGGTTTCCAGGCCGCTGCTCTTTGCGCCCTCGCCCGACGGGGCGCCATCGAGCGTCTCCAATAGTCCGAGCACGCTCTTATGGTCTTGACGAAGAAAAGTGATTGCGTCCATGTGTTGCCTTCCAGTTGGGCGTCTCCTTAGAAGAGTTGCCAGCGGATACCCGCGGCCCCGGTGCCGAAACCGGCCCTGAAACCGGCGCTGAAACGGCTGCGCGGTGGGCCAATTCGCCCTATCGCAGCTTGGGCAGGACGTTGGCACGATAGAAATCGATTGCGGCGACGGGGTCTCGCTGAGGGAAA
>NZ_JAFBAT010000122.1 GCF_019247615.1 Mycobacterium sp.
GCTTCGTGGCATACCCGCACCGGGTCGGCGACGCCCGCGATGCTGGCGGCGGCCCTTTGTGCGGCCTCCCGATAGCCCGGGGACGAAAGCACGCCGTCGACCGCGGCCACCAGCGCGTCGGCGGTCAGCGGCCGGATCAGCCGCCCACTGCCTTGGCGAACCACCCGGTTGGCCATTTCCCACTGGTCGCCCCCGCCGGGAACCGCCACCAGCGGAACCCCGGCCAGCAGCGTCTTGGCCACCATCCCGTGGCCGCCGCCACAGATCACCACGTCGGCATGCGTCAACAACGAAGACTGCCGCCCCAGCCCGACCACCGCCCACGGCGGCACCTTCAGATCTGCTCCGCCCAGGCGGGAGACCGCCAGGCGCGAACCCGCGGGCAGCGTGTCCCCCGGTATCAGGCAGCCCAGCGCGACTTCGGCCAGGCATGACGTGCCGGTCGATGCGGTCGAGGGCGCGATCACCACCAGCGGGCCGGAACCGGGCGGAATATCGAGTTCTCGGTCGGTCGGCTCGAAATGCAACGGGCCAACGACGACGGCCTCCTCCGGCCAGTCCGGGCGGGGAACCTCCAGCGCGGGCAGTGTGGCGATGAGGCGCCGCAGTGGACCGGGGTCACGCGCCGGCAACCCGATGTCGACCCGCACGGCCGCGCGCTGCCGCAGGCCCGCCCTCCAGGACCGCGCCGTCAATGCCCGCATGGTGGCGTCCCGCAACCGCCCGCGCAAACCGGTGCCGGGCGCCAGCCCGGTGCCGATCGGTGGCAGTCCCCTCGAGGGCAGGTAGAGCGGATGGGGGTTGAGCTCGATCCACGGGATCCCCAACAGCTCTGCGGCCATCCCGCCGCCCGCGGTGATGACGTCGGACACAACCAGGTCGGGCGCCAGATCACGCAGGGCGGGCACGTTGAGAACCGCCATCCGCGCGGCGCGCCGGTGGATCCTGGCGCCGGCATCGAGGTCCTGGTCGGTGGCCGCGAGCCCGTCCAGCTCCACGGCCTCGACGCCGGCCTCGCGGGCGGCGTCGACCCACTCCCCGCCGGTGAACAGCGTGGGCTCATCGCCCGCCTCACCGAAGCGTTGGCACAGCGCGATCGCGGGGAACGAGTGTCCGGGATCCGGCCCGGCGACCACGGCGACGCGCATCCGCCCTACCCTGCCACAGCACCGGTACGCTGCCACAGCGCCGACTCGCCTACGCTGGCACTCATGACGGAGCTGACTGAGACGGCCGTTTCCAACACCCGGACGGTCGAGGGTTTCCTCAACGCCCTGCAAGACGGGGATTATGAAGCGGCCGAAGCCGCTTTGGCCGACAACCTGGTCTATGAAAACGTCGGGCTGCCGACGATTCATGGGCGTGCCCGAACAATGAAGCTGTTTCGCCGGATGGCCGGCCGCGTCGCCTTCGAGGTGAAGATTCACCGCATTGCCGCCGACGGCGCCGCGGTGCTCACCGAACGCACCGACGCGCTGATCTTCGGCCCGCTACGGCTCCAGTTCTGGGTCTGCGGGGTGTTCGAGGTCCACGATGGACGAATCACGCTGTGGCGGGACTACTTCGACTTCTTCGACATGTTCAAGGCGACCGCACGCGGGCTGGCCGCGCTGGTGTTGCCCTCGCTCAAGGCGACGTTCTAGCGCTCGACTATCTCTGGGGCATCCCGCCCAGTTCGTCGAACGCCTGGCCCCAACCGAGCAGGCGGTCGGTGGCCCCGGCCAGCTCGGCGCGATAGCGCTGCTGGGAATCCGCCACCGCCGCGCTAGCACCCCCATTTGCCGACGACACCAATTGCGCTGCGGCGGTGACCATTTCGTTGTACTGACGAACCCCGGCACCCAACTGAGCGGTGAACGCGTTGATGGTGGGCACCAGATATGCCCGCGAGGATTCCGAGTACTGAGCGGCACGCTCCATCGAGACCACCTCGGCGGCGCTGGCGGCCATCGCCGCGGAGCACTTGTTGGCCGCGGCGGTCAGGTCCCGAATTTCGTCGGGCGGCAGCATGGACCCGCGCTCGATCACGCCCAGCAGGGAAAAGAAACCGCGCTCCGAGGCGCCCAGGGCATACATGGCCGGCCGCGCGGCGGAACCCGGGGGCGGCAGCCGTCGAGCAGCAGTCGACCGCGGCGCCGGCAGCGGTTCCGAGCGAAGCCAGCGGTAGCGGAACAACAACAGCGTCGCGGGAATCGACATCAGCACCGCGACGCCGCCGGTGACCTCCAACAGCAACGCGAACCAGCCCCAGGCCGCGAGCAACGCCGTCACCACCGCCCAAAACACGCACCCGGCCGCGAAGATCAGCCCCCACCGCAGCGCGCGGCGGCGGCGGCGCAGTAACCGGGCACGCGGATCGGTTGCGGCACTGATCTTTTGGGCAACCAGGTCGGAGAGGTCGGCAGCGGTGTCCAGTCCGCGCTGCAATAACGCGCGCCACGGCCCGCGCTCAGTCGCTCTCACCGCCATGGCAGACGCTCCGCCCCGCTTACTGGCCAAAGGGCTTCTCGGCCACCTGGCCACCGGCGGTCTCGGCGGGCGCCGGGGTGGGCGTGGCGGACGTCCCGCCCGCCGGCAGCGCTTCACCCCGCATCGACGCGCGGATCTGCTCCAGTCGCGAGTGGCCGGCCATCTGAACGCCCGCCTGCTGGACCTCGAGCATGCGGCCCTGCACGCTGCCCTGGGCGAGTTCGGCCGCGCCGATCGCGTTGGCGTACCGCCGCTCGATCTTGTCGCGCACCTCCTCGAGGCTCGGGGTGTTGCCCGGGGCCGCGATCTCGCTCATCGACCGCAGCGATGCACTGACCTGTTCCTGCATCTTCGCCTGTTCGAGCTGGCTGAGCAGCTTGGTGCGTTCCGCGATTTTCTGTTGCAGCACCATCGAGTTTTGTTCGACCGCCTTCTTGGCCTGGGCAGCGGCCGACAGCGCCTGGTCGTGCAGGGTTTTGAGGTCTTCGACGCTCTGCTCTGCGGTCACCAGCTGCGCGGCGAACGCTTCGGCGGCGTTGTTGTACTCGGCGGCCTTGGCGGCGTCCCCGGCGGCTGTTGCCTGATCGGCCAGGGTCAGGGCCTGACGGACGTTGACCTGAAGCTTCTCGATGTCCGCCAGCTGCCGGTTGAGACGCATCTCCAGTTGCCGCTGATTGCCGATCACCTGCGCGGCCTGCTGGGTCAGGGCTTGGTGTTGGCGCTGCGCTTCTTCGATGGCCTGCTGTATCTGCACCTTCGGGTCGGCGTGCTCGTCAATCTTCGCGTTGAACAGCGCCATGAGGTATTTCCACGCTTTAACGAACGGATTGGCCATGAGTTAGCTCCACCCTCGCTTCTGACTGTGACGCTTCTGTCTGTGACGCTTCTGTCTATGCCGGATGAGCGCCCTGCCGCTCAATTTATCGGGTCGGCGACGATCGCCCCAACCCCTTGGCCCGGATCCCAGCGTTCAGGCGAGGGCCAGCGACGCGACGGGCGGGATCACGACCTTGGTGTCGGCGTCGATGTTGGTACCGCTTGCCCCGACGGCTGGCGCGCTGCCGGCCGAGCGCTCCGCGCTGGCCATCCGCTCACCGGCGCCGGTCAGGACGGCCGACAGCGGTACGTCCAATGCGTCGCAGATCGCGTTGAGCAACTCGCTGGAGGCCTCCTTGCGGCCGCGCTCCACCTCCGACAGATACCCGAGGCTCACCCGCGCCGAATCCGAGACCTCGCGCAGCGTCCGGCCCTGTGACGTTCGAGCACGACGCAACACGTCGCCGATAACCTCGCGCGCTAATGGCGGCATCCCTGCTCTCCTTCGTCCACTCGGGCCTGCTGGGCAAGAACAACGAACCGAATCAGCAGGCGCTCACCTACGTGAACGCCGGCAGCAGGGCGTTGGTTCCCATCCGATGAGCCGACGTCGCGGTCAGCCGGCCCGGCGAATTTCCCTGATGGTCGAGGCAACATAGTCGATCCCGGTGACGACGGTCAGCACGATCGCAATTCCCATGACCACTGACGCCGCCTTCAAAAACGGCCCCGACAGCGGCAGCAGGAACAAGCCGATCGCGAGCGCCTGTACTACGGTCTTGAGTTTGCCGCCCCAGCTCGCCGGAATGACGCCGCGACGTATCACCGCCAGTCGCAGCAGCGTCACGCCGACCTCGCGGGTCATGATCACCACGGTGACCCACCACGGCATGTACCCCAGCATCGACAGGCCGATCAGTGCAGCCCCGATCAGTGCCTTGTCCGCAATCGGGTCGACGAACGCGCCGAACTCGGTCGCCATCCCGTAGTTTCGGGCCAGCAGACCGTCGAACCGGTCGGTGATGCACGCGACGGCAAAAATCGCGAAGGCCACGATGCGGCCGGCGACTTGGTGACCGCCGTCGGCAAACAGGGCGAGCAGAAAAATAGGGACGAGCAACAGCCGCACGAGGGTGAGGACATTGGCGAGGTTGGCGATGCGGGCGGGGCTTGACGGTTCCCTCAGCGGACCCGTTTGAGGCTGCGCCGGCACCGCATCAGAATAGCGGTTGACCTGGGCGCCCACCCGAGAGCCGATACTGTTAGCCGTGACGCAAAGTCCGCGGGGTGTCCGGCCGGTGGTCCGGCGCGCGCGAACATCGGATGTGCCCGCGATCAAACGGCTCGTCGACACGTACGCGGGAAAGATCCTGCTGGAAAAGAATCTCGTGACGCTCTACGAGGCTGTCCAGGAGTTTTGGGTTGCCGAGCACCCGGACCTTCCAGGCAAGGTGGTCGGTTGCGGCGCCCTGCACGTGTTGTGGTCCGACCTGGGCGAGATCCGCACTGTCGCCGTCGACCCGGCGATGACCGGCCAGGGGATCGGCCACGCGATCGTCGAGCGGCTGTTGGGGGTGGCCCGTGAGCTGCAGCTCCAGCGGGTGTTCGTGTTGACCTTCGAGACCGAGTTCTTTGGCAAGCACGGGTTCACCGAGATCGAGGGCACGCCGGTCACCGCCGAGGTGTTCGAGGAGATGTGCCGCTCGTATGACATCGGTGTCGCCGAATTCCTGGACCTGAGCTACGTCAAGCCCAACATCCTGGGCAATTCGCGGATGCTGCTGGTGCTCTAGTCCGCGTCGTCGGAGGCGCCCAGGCCCCGGATCGTGGCCAGCGTCGCCGCCAGCTCGTCGGGCTTGACCAGCACCTCGCGCGCCTTGGAGCCCTCGCTGGGCCCGACGATGTCGCGGGTCTCCATCAGGTCCATCAGCCGGCCCGCTTTGGCGAAGCCCACCCGCAGCTTGCGCTGCAGCATCGAGGTGGAGCCGAACTGGCTGGACACGACGAGCTCGACGGCCTGCAGGAAGAGGTCCAGGTCGTCGCCGATGTCCGGGTCGACGTCGGTGCGTTCGCCGGAGGGCTTGGTGGCGGTGACGCCCTCGGTGTATTCGGGTTCGGCCTGGTCTTTGCAGGCATTGACGATGGCCTGGATCTCCTCGTCGGAGACATAGGCGCCCTGCAGCCGCAGCGGCTTGTTGGCGCCCATCGGCAGGAACAGGCCGTCCCCCATCCCGATCAGCTTTTCGGCGCCGGCCTGGTCCAGGATCACGCGGCTGTCGGTGAGCGACGACGTGGCGAACGCCAGCCGCGACGGCACGTTCGTCTTGATGAGCCCGGTCACCACGTCGACGGACGGGCGCTGCGTCGCCAGCACCAGGTGGATGCCGGCGGCGCGGGCCTTCTGAGTGATCCGCACGATGGCGTCCTCGACGTCGCGCGGGGCGGTCATCATCAAATCGGCCAGCTCGTCGACGATCGCCACGACGTAGGGGTAGGGCCGGTACTCGCGCTGGCTACCCAGCGGCGTCGTGATGGCGCCGGAGCGCACCTGAGCGTTGAAGTCGTCGATGTGGCGCACCCGAGCGGCTTGCATGTCTTGGTAGCGCTGCTCCATCTCGTCGACGAGCCACGCCAGCGCGGCCGCCGCCTTCTTGGGCTGGGTGATGATCGGCGTGATCAGGTGCGGAATGCCTTCGTACGGCGTCAGTTCCACCATCTTCGGGTCGATCAGGATCATCCTGACCTCCTCGGGGCTGGCCCGCGTCAACAACGACACCAGCATGGAGTTGACGAAGCTGGATTTGCCGGATCCGGTGGAGCCGGCGACCAGCAGGTGCGGCATCTTGGCCAGGTTGGCCGAGATGAAGTCGCCCTCGATGTCCTTGCCCAGCCCGATTACCAGCGGGTGGTGGTCACGGCGGGTCGACGGCGCGGTCAGCACGTCGGCCAGCCGCACCATCTCCCGGTCGGTGTTGGGCACCTCGATGCCCACCGCCGACTTGCCCGGGATCGGGGCCAGCATGCGCACGCTCTCGGTGGCGACCGCGTAGGCGATGTTCTTCTGCAGCGCGGTGATCTTCTCCACCTTGACGCCGCGCCCCAACTCGACCTCGTAGCGGGTAACGGTGGGCCCCCGGGTGCAGCCGGTCACGGCCGCGTCGACGTTGAACTGGGTGAGCACCTCCCCGATCGCGGTGGCCATGTGGGTGTTGGCGGCGCTGCGCTTCTTGGGTGGGTCCCCCGCGATCAGCAGGCTCAGCGACGGCAGCGTGTAAGGACCGTCGATGATTCGGTCCAGCGCTTCGGTCTGCCGTTTGCCGCGATCGCGGCCGCGCGCTGCCCCTGCTCGCAGGGCAGGCTCGGGAACGGTGGGAATGTCGTCTTGGTCCTCGAGACAGACCGCGGCCGTGTCCGCGATCGGCCAGGCCTGGGCCTCGTCGTCATCTTCGAACGAGGTCTCCTGGTCGTAGTTCGCGCAGTCGGCCGCCTCGTCGATCTCCTCATCGGGCAATCGGGTGCCGAACATGCCGCGCACCACATCGGGCACCTCACGGATGGTGGTCCCCGTCAGTAGCAACAGGCCGAACATGAAGCCGATGAACAGCAGGGGCGCCGCGATCCAGGGCGTCAACCCCTCCGACAGCGGCCCCCCGATCGCGAAGCCGACGAATCCGGCCGCGCGACGCCGTGCTTCCGGGTCTCCGGGGGAACCGGACCACAAGTGGCGCAGACCGAGAACAGAAAGGGTGATCAGCGCGCCGCCCAGGATCAGGCGGGGCCGAGCGTCGGGATCCGGCGACGTCCGCATCAGTGTCACCGCCACGGCGGCGGTGACCACTGGGAGGGCGAGGACCCCCACGCCGATGAAGGTCCGCAGCAGCGTGTCGATCCAGGCACCGACCGGCCGGGCGGCGTCGAACCAGGAACTCGCCGCGACCACGACCGAAATCCCGAGCAGTACCAGGGCGATTCCATCGCGGCGATGTCCCGGGTCGATGTCGCGGGCGCGTCCGATGGACCGCGCTGCGCCGCCGGTGCCGCGCGCGGCCATCAACCAGGTGGCGCGCATCGCCCGGCCGCAGGCCAGCCCGGCGCCCAGCAGCAACGACCGGTTGCGACGTTTCGCGGCTTTTCCCACCTTCTTGCGGGGCGCCGCCGGTCGCGCGGGCCTGGAGCCGCTCCGCGAAGCGGCCCCTGAAGACCGGCGCGTCCTGTTTGTTCGGGTTCCGGAGCGGGCCACGGTCTTACTCGGCATGAGGGCAAGCCTAGTCGCAAATACCTCATCTACACCAACCGCCACACTGGTAACCCAGGCGCATCGGCACTCGGCGCGGGAGCCGTGGGTAGGGTGGATCCGGTGTGATGTCGGCAACAGTGAAGTCACGCCGTCCACCACCCCGCGATCACTCCCAGGAGGCCACAGCATGCCCGTCGTCGTCGTCGCCACCCTGACCGTCAAACCCGAATCGGTGGACACGGTGCGGGACATCCTAGCCAGCACGATTCGAGAAGTGCACGACG
>NZ_JAFBAT010000055.1 GCF_019247615.1 Mycobacterium sp.
GGTACAACGTCATGCAGGGATATCTGGACGATCCCGTCGCCACCGCCGAAGCGATCGATGCCGACGGCTGGCTGCACACCGGGGATCTCGGCAACCTCGACGACTCAGGCCGCCTGCGCGTCGTGGGCCGCAAGAAGGACATGTTCATCGTGGGCGGGTTCAACGCCTACCCGGCCGAGATCGAGGGGTTCCTGCTCGAGCACCCCGCGGTGGCGCAGGCCGCCGTGATCGGAGTCCCCGACGAGCGCCTGGGCCAGGTGGGCAAGGCGTTCGTGGTGCCGAAAACCCATGTCTCCGAGCATGACCTGCTTGCCTGGTGCCGGGGACGAATGGCCGGATTCAAAGCACCGAGGTCCATCGAGTTCCTCGACGAGCTGCCGCTCAACGCCACCGGCAAAGTGATGAAGGACCAACTTCGTTGACTACCGGCGACATTCATTCGATGGTGATCGCATCCGACTATCGCATCCCCGATCCGACGCAGGTGTGGCCACTGCTCGAACGCAGGAAATCGGCGCTCGCCGACATCGGCGCCCACCACGTTCTGGTTTACACATCGACCCACGACTACGGGCGCGTGCTGGTGATGATCGGAGTGCACAGCCGCGAGCCCATCGTGAAACTGCTGCGCTCCCGGGTCTTCTTCGACTGGTTCGACGCCGTGGGCGTCGAGGACATTCCCGCCGTCTTTGCCGGCGAAATCGTCGACAGATTCGTTGTGCAACCGTCGGCGCCGGGAGCGCCGGGCGTGGTGGTAGCCGCGATCACGTCGGTCGACGACGTGTCGACCCTCACCGCGGAGGTCCGCTCGGCAATGGACAGATTTACGGCGGCCGGCGTCCAAAAGACGTGGGTATTCCAGGCTTTCGATGATGACCACGAGGTCTTGATCCTGCAGGAGTTCGCCGACGAGGACGGCGCCCGGCGGTGGATCGAGCACCCCGACGCAGCGGCGCAATGGATGCCCCGGGCGGGAATGGGCGCCTACCCGCCGCTGTTCGTCGGCCAGTTCTTCGACATGATGCGCATCGAGACCTAAAGCTCAACGGCGGCGGGCGCTTTCCGGTGGTGACATTGATCCGACAAGTTGGCCGAGCAAGGGAGGGATTTCCAGCCGCGGCAAGAGCACCTCGACGAACACCATGCGGTCCTGATGATCCGCGGCGGCGGTCAACGCGTCGTCCAGTTCGCCGTAGTTCTGCGCGCGGAACACCAGGTGATTGGCGACCCCCAGCGCTTTTGGAACATCGGTCCAGCACCAGGCCACGATGTCGTTGTAGGGCGCCGTCTCTCCGTGGATCGCCCGTTCGACGGTGTAGCCGTCGTTGTTGACCACCACGATGACCGGGGACAACGCTTCGCGCGAGAAAACGCCGAGCTCCTGTACGGTCAGCTGCGCGGCCCCGTCGCCGATCAGCAATACCGTCCTGCGGTCCGGATGCGCGACCCCGGCGCCGACGGCCGCCGGCAGTGTGTAACCGATTGAGCCCCAGAGTGGTTGACCGATGAAGGTGACTCCGTGCGGCAGCCGGTGATCTGCCATGCCATAGAACGACGTTCCCTGATCTGCGAGGACCACGTTTCCCGGGGTGAGCGCCACGCACAGCCGGTCCCACACCATCCGCTGGGTCAGCGGTTGATCGCGCGCCGGCGCCGGCGGCAGGGGCTCGGCCGGCGGCGACGCAACGGGCGGCGAACTGATTCCGCGTCGCACCAGGATCGTGGCCAGCGCCTCCAGCGCGGCGCCCATCTCCAGCGGCGCGAAGACCTCGCCGGCCACGCTGCTTTGGTATTGCGCGACGTCGATGGTCCGGGACGGGTCGATCCGCTGACTGAAGAAGCCGCTGACCATATCGGTGAACACCACCCCAGCCGTCACCAGCACCGGGGCCTCCTCGATCGCCGCCCGCACCCATTCGGCGCTAGCCGCACCCGCATAGATGCCCAGGAAGTTCGGCGAGCTCTCGTCGAGCAGGCTCTTGCCCCACATCAACGTGGCGTGCGGCACCACGTCGGCGGCCAGCAACGCCTCGAGCTCTTTCACGGCCTGCAGTCGATGGACCAGCAAGTCCGCCAGCACCGTCAACTGGTGGTCGCCGATCAGTTCGGCCGCGGCCTCGCTGAACAGCGACAGCGCCCGCGGACTGGTGCCGCCGGTGTAGCGGGGCAACGGGTCTGCCGGCGGCTCGGTGGGGAAGCGCGCCACGTCGGTGGACAGCAGTATGTAGCCCGGCCGCTTCTGCTCCCGCACCTCGCTGAGCACTCGGTCGATCTCTCGGCAGGCTGTCGCGGGCATGAGATTTGCTTGCGCACAGGTGATTTCGCGGCTGATCCGGAAAAAACGCTCGAAGTCCCCGTCGCCGAGCGAATGGTGCAGCGCCCGCCGGGCGCCCTGCGCGTCCTTGGAGGGGCCGCCGACAATGTGCACCACGGGTACGTGCTCGGCGTAGCTGCCCGCGATCGCGTTGGCCGCCGAGAGTTCGCCTACGCCGAATGTTGTTACCACAGCTGCCATTCCGCGCAACCGACCGTAGCCGTCGGCCGCGTAACCCGCGTTGAGCTCGTTGGCGCTGCCCACCCAGCGGATGATGGGGTGGGCGACGATGTGGTCCAGGAAAGCCAGGTTGTAGTCGCCGGGAACGCCGAAGATCTCGGAGACGCCGAGTTCGGCGAGGCGGTCCAACAAATAGTCACCGACGGTGTAGACCGGCTCGGCAACGCTGGCGAGGGGATCGGTCACAAGCATGACGGTACGCTCGTCGAAACAGTTCCGGCCGACACGCCGCCGCGCTATGGTCCGTCCCATGGCAGTCAAGGAATCCCGCGAAGTGGTCATCGAAGCGAACCCGAAGGAGATCCTCGACGTTGTCGCCGACGTCGAGGCAATGCCCGAGTGGTCGTCGATTCATCAAAGCGCCGAGGTGCTCGAACGCGACCCGGAGGGTCGACCGCGGCGCGCCAAGATGAAGGTCAAGACGACCGGGGTCACCGACGAGGTTGTGCTGGCTTACGACTGGCGCGACGACGGCGTCTCGTGGACGCAGGAGAGCGGGAAAGCGTCCCGCAATCAAGAAGGCGCCTACACGCTTACCCCGCAAGGCGACAAGACGCGGACGAAGTTCGATCTGGCGCTGGACCCACTCGTGCCGCTGCCCGGCTTTGTGCTGAAGCGTGCGATCAAGGGGATTATGGAGCTCAACACGGACGGGCTGCGCAAGCGGGTGCTCGAGGTCAAGAAGGGCCAATAGGTTTCCGGTGACTGACGGCGGGCCGCTGACCGGGGCGAAGGTCATCGAACTGGGGGGCATCGGACCGGGGCCGCACGCCGGGATGCTTCTCGCCGATTTGGGTGCCGATGTGGTGCGGGTACGCCGGCCCGGCGCGGTGATCGCGAGCGCGGCGAAGCCGGGCGAAGCGGGTCGCCGCCATCGGGGCGGCCTCACCATGCCGTCCGAGGACCGCGACCTGCTGCATCGCGGCAAGCGGATCGTCGACCTCGACGCGAAGACGCAGCCGCGGGCTTTGCTGGAACTGGCCGCCAAGGCCGACGTGCTGTTGGACTGCTTCTGGCCGGGCACCTGCGAGCGCCTCGGCATCGGTCCCGACGACTGCGCCGCGGTAAATCCGCGGCTGATCTTCGCCCGCATCACCGGCTGGGGACAGGACGGGCCGTTGGCCGCCACCGCGGGCCATGACATCAACTATCTGTCGCAGACTGGGGTGCTGTCGGCCCTGGGTTATCGCGATCGGCCACCCATGCCGCCGCTCAACCTGGTGGCCGACTTCGGCGGCGGTTCGATGCTGGTGCTGCTGGGCATCGTCGCGGCCCTTTACGAGCGGGAACGTTCGGGAAAGGGTCAGGTGATCGACGCCGCGATGGTCGACGGCGTCAGTCTGCTCGCACAGATGATGTGGACCATGAAGTCGACCGGCGCGCTGCGCGACGAGCGGGAATCCTTTTTACTCGACGGCGGCGCCCCGTTCTACCGGTGCTACGAGACCTCCGATGCCAGGTACGTGGCCGTCGGCGCCATCGAACCGCAATTCTTCGCGGCGTTGTTGACGGGCCTCGGGCTGTCGCCCGACGAGGTGCCCCGCCAGCTCGACATCGGCTCGTATCCAAGGATGTACGAGATCTTCGCCAGTCGGTTCGCCGGCCGGACCCGAGACGACTGGGCACGGATTTTCGCGGGCACCGATGCGTGTGTCACTCCCGTACTGACGTGGGGGGAGGCCGCCGCGGCCGGTCATCTGCGGTCGCGTTCGACGGTGATCACCGCCCACGGTGTCGATCAGGCGGCCCCGGCACCGCGCTTCTCGCGCACGCCGGCCGGTCCGGTCGGGCCGCCGCCGTCGACCACGACACCGCTCGGCGATATAGGCTGGTAGCCATTGTTCGGTGAACAACATCCGCGCACGAAGCGGCATTGCTAGGTTGTCTTTTAGTGGCCGTAAAAGCATCTCGGGAATTTGTCGTTGACGCGCCGCCATCTGTGGTCATGGAGGCGCTGACCGATGTCGGTCTCTTGTCGGCTTGGTCGCCGATGCACAAACAGATGGAAGTGATCGACCGTTACCCCGACGGCCGTCCTCACCACGTGAAGGCCACCATCCGGATTCTCGGGCTCGTCGACCGGGAGGTGCTCGAATATCACTGGGGTCCCGATTGGATGGTCTGGGACGCCAAAGGGACGGCCCAGCAGCATGGCCAGCACGTCGAGTACAACCTCAAACCCGAGGGTGTCGACAAGACCCGAGTACGTTTCGACATCACAGTCGAACCGGCGGGTCCCATTCCCGGTTTCGTCGTCAGGCGGGCGACCGAAAGCGTGCTCGATGCCGCGGTGAAGGGGCTGAGCGACCTCGTGATGGGCGGACCCGACACCGACAAGGCGGAATAACCGCCGTGTCTTGCATTTACACGGGACTGCATTGTTAATTTTGTAGCAGTGGCCGTACAAGCGTCGTCGGAAATCGTCATTGACGCGCCCCCGGAGGTAATCATGGAGGCGCTCGCCGACATGGACGCCGTGCCGTCATGGTCCTCGGTGCACAAACGCGTCGAAGTTATCGATAAACACCCCGACGGGCGACCACACCACGTGAAGGTCACCATCGCGGTGACCGGCATCCACGACACGGAATTGCTCGAATACCATTGGGGGCCGGACTGGATGGTGTGGGACGCCCAGAAGACCGTCCAGCAGCACGGCCAGCACGGGGAGTACAACCTGAGCCGGGAAGGCGACGGCAAGACCCGGGTTCGATTCGCGATAACGGTCGAGCCGTCTGCGCCGCTGCCCGAGTTCTGGGTCAATCGGGCCCGTAAGAAGATCCTGCACGCCGCGCTCGAGGGACTGCGGCAGCGCGTTATGGGCTCCGCGGGCAACGGCCCGGCCTAAGTGGCCACGCCGCCGCGCAGTGCGCCCAGTCGCCGGACCGCCTCATCGAGGGTGTCCTGACGTTTGCAGAAAGTGAAGCGCACCAAGTGCTTCCATACCTTGGCGTGTTCCCCGGCATGCGTTGACCCCGGTTGGCAAAACGCCGACATCGGGATGGCTGCGACGCCGACCCGCTCGGGCAGCGTCGCGCAGAACGCGGTGCTGTCGTCGTAGCCGAGCGGGCGAGGGTCGGCGCACAGGAAGTAACTGCCGTCGCTGTCGTGCACCGCAAAGCCGATCTCCGTCAGCCCCGCGGCGAGCCGATCCCGTCTGGCCTGCAAGGAGCGGCGAAGCTGAGCTACCCAGGCGTCTTCGGTGTCGAGCGCGAGGGCCACCGCCGGCTGGAAGGGCGCGCCCCCGACGTAGCTCAGATACTGCTTGGCCGCACGCACACCGGTTATGAGTTCCGCTGGGCCGCAAGCCCACCCGATTTTCCAGCCGGTGCAGTTGAACATCTTGGCCGCGCTGGAAATGGTGATCGTGCGCTCGGCCATGCCGTCGAAGCCGGCCAGCGGCAGATGACTGATGTCTTTGCTGCCTTCGGGGGACGGGTACACCAGGTGTTCGTACACCTCATCGGTGATCACCAGGAGGTCGGCGGCCACCGCGATCTCCGCGATGGCCGCCAGCTCGGTCGCGCTGAGCACCATCCCGGTCGGGTTGTGCGGTGAGTTGACGATCAGCGCGCGGGTCCGCGTGGTGACCGCCCGCCGCAAGGCGTCGGTGTCCAGGGCAAAGCCGCGCCCGTCGGGCACCAGCGCCACCGCCACCCGATTCGCGCCGGCCATCGCCACGACCGGCGAATAGGAGTCGTAGAAGGGTTCGATCAGGACGACCTCCGATCCGGGCTCGACGAGACCGATCATCGCGGCAGCGATGGCTTCGGTGGCCCCGACCGTCACCAGCACCTCGGTGTCCGGGTCGTACTCGACACCGAAATGCCGGCGGCGCTGCGCGGCGATGGCCTGGCGCAGCGGCGCGATGCCTATCCCCGGGGGATATTGATTGACGCCCTGAGCGATGGCCTCCTGCGCGGCCTTGAGCAAGGCCGGGGGGCCGTCTTCGTCGGGAAAACCCTGCCCGAGGTTCACCGCACCGATCCGCGCGGCCAAGGCCGACATCTCGGCGAACACCGTGGTGGTGTACGGCCGCAGTCGCGACACCGTCATGGTGGACGAGCTTAGGGCGCGTGTTGCGTTGGCCGTCCCGCCGAGTGTGAAGCGAGCCGCGCACTCGGGCGCAAGCGTGTAGCCGGCCGCGCCGGCAGGGCGCCGGCAGGACCGCCCAACCAACAGGTTGGCCGGGCCCCCTGTTAGGGTGCTGGTACCCGGATACGAATCCCATTGGTGAACAGGAAGTCGACATGTCCGAAGAAGCCACAGAAGCTTTTGTCTACGAGGCCATCCGCACCCCCCGCGGGAAGCAGAAAAACGGAGCGCTGCACGAAGTCAAGCCGCTGAACCTGGTAGTGGGGCTGATAGACGAGCTGCGCAAGCGCTTTCCCGACCTCGACGAAAACCTGATCAGCGACGTCATCCTGGGCTGTGTGTCACCCGTCGGCGACCAGGGCGGCGACATCGCCCGCGCCGCTGTACTGGCCTCCGGCATGCCGGTGACCGCCGGCGGCGTCCAGCTCAACCGGTTCTGCGCCTCCGGTCTGGAGGCCGTGAACACCGCCGCCCAGAAGGTGCGGTCCGGCTGGGACGACCTGGTGCTGGCCGGCGGCGTGGAGTCGATGAGCCGCGTCCCGATGGGATCCGACGGCGGGGCCATGGGCCTGGATCCGGACACCAACTACGAAGTCATGTTTGTTCCGCAGGGCATCGGCGCCGACCTGATCGCCACCATTGAGGGCTTCTCGCGCGAAGACGTCGACGCCTACGCCCTGCGCAGTCAGCAGAAAGCGGCCGAGGCGTGGTCGGGCGGCTACTTCGCCAAGTCCGTGGTGCCCGTCCGTGACCAGAACGGCTTGCTGATCCTCGACCACGACGAACACATGCGGCCCGACACCACCATCGAGGGTCTTGCCAAGCTGAAGCCGGCCTTCGAGGGCCTTGCCGCGATGGGCGGTTTCGACGACGTCGCGCTGCAGAAGTACCACTGGGTCGAGAAGATCAACCACGTGCACACGGGCGGCAACAGCTCGGGCATCGTCGACGGGGCGGCCCTGGTCATGATCGGCTCGGAAAAGTCCGGAGCCGCCGCCAACATGACGCCGCGGGCGCGCATCGTTGCGACCGCCACCAGCGGGGCCGACCCGGTCATCATGTTGACCGGTCCCACACCCGCGACGCGAAAGGTGCTCGACCGGGCCGGGCTGACCGTCGACGACATCGACCTGTTCGAGCTCAACGAGGCGTTCGCGTCCGTGGTGCTGAAGTTCCAGAAGGACCTCAACATCCCCGACGAGAAGCTCAACGTCAACGGCGGCGCCATCGCGATGGGCCACCCGCTGGGCGCCACCGGCGCAATGATCCTGGGGACCATGGTCGACGAATTGGAGCGCCGTAACGCCCGGCGCGCATTGGTGACGCTGTGCATCGGCGGCGGCATGGGTGTCGCGACGATCATCGAGAGGGTTTAAACGCATGGCCGACAACACGATTCAGTGGGATAAGGACGCCGACGGCATCGTCACGCTGACCCTGGACGACCCGTCCGGGTCGGCCAACGTCATGAACGAGGCCTACATCGAGTCAATGGGCAAAGCAGTGGACCGCCTTGTGGCCGAGAAGGATTCGATCACGGGCGTCGTGATCACCAGCGCGAAGAAGACGTTCTTCGCCGGCGGCGACCTCACCGCGATGATCCAGGCCGGCCCGGAGGACGCCGGGCAGTCGTTTGACACCGTGGAGACGGTCAAGAAGCAGCTGCGCACCCTGGAGACGCTGGGCAAGCCCGTGGTTGCCGCCATCAACGGCGCCGCGCTGGGTGGTGGGCTGGAGATCGCCCTGGCGTGTCATCACCGGATCGCGGCCGACGTGAAGGGCAGCCAGCTCGGGCTGCCCGAGGTGACGCTGGGCCTGTTGCCCGGTGGCGGCGGAGTGACCCGCACCGTGCGGATGTTCGGTATTCAAGACGCTTTCGTCAACATCCTGTCGCAGGGCACCCGGTTCAAGCCGGCCAAGGCCAAGGAGATCGGCCTGGTTGACGAGGTCGTGCCGACGGTCGAGGAGTTGGTGCCGGCGGCGAAGGCTTGGATCAAAGCCAACCCGGACTCCCACGAACAGCCTTGGGACAAAAAGGGTTACAAGATGCCCGGCGGCACCCCGTCATCGCCGGGGCTGGCGGCCGTGCTGCCGTCGTTCCCGTCGTTGCTGCGCAAGCAGCTCAAGGGCGCGCCGATGCCGGCTCCCAGGGCAATCCTGGCCGCCGCTGTCGAGGGCGCACAGGTCGACTTCGACACCGCGACCCGCGTCGAGAGCCGTTACTTCGCGAAACTGGTCACCGGTCAGGTGGCCAAGAACATGATCCAGGCGTTCTT
>NZ_JAFBAT010000077.1 GCF_019247615.1 Mycobacterium sp.
TCCCTGCTCGATCAATAGGTGAGTTTCATTCGGGCTAGCGCCAGTGATAGCGCGCACGAACTCGGCCCCTACCGCGACGGCGGCGACCCGGCTGCGGATCGCGGACGTCTACAACGGGCGCAAGACAATTGGCATGCCGTCTTTCGGCACAGGCATGCCGCCGTAATCCCACTCGCACTTGTAGCCCGGACGGGGCGGCTCCAGCCGATACCTGCGCAGTAGGCGGTGCAAAATTGTCTTGATCTCCAACTGCCCGAACGTCATCCCAATGCACTTGTGCGCGCCGCCGCCGAACGGCGTGAACGCGTAACGGTGCCGCTTGTGCTCGTTGCGCGGCTCGGCGAACCGTTCCGGATCGAATGTCATTGGATCCGTCCACAATTCGGGCAGCCGGTGGTTCATACCGGGAAACGCGATGACGTTGGTGCCCTTGGGGATGTAGTAGCCCAGCAGGTCGGTGTCGCGCACCGTCTGCCGCATGGCCCACTGCACCGGCGTCACCAGCCGGATCGACTCGTTCATCACGAGATCCAGCGATTCGAGCTTCTCCAGCGAGTCGATGTCGAGCGGCCCGTCGCCGAGGCGGTCGGATTCTTCGCGGCAGCGCTGCTGCCACTCCGGGTGGGTGGCCAGGTGGTAGGCCATCGTCGTCACCGTCGAGGTCGAGGTGTCATGCGCGGCCATCATCAGGAAGATCATGTGGTTGACGATGTCCTCGTCGGAGAACTTGTTGCCGTCCTCGTCCTCGGTTTGGCACAGCACGGATAACAGGTCGTTGCCGTCCTTCGCGCGTTGTTCCGCGACCCGTTCGCGGAAGTAGTCCTCCAGCAGCTCGCGTGCTTTAAGGCCACGCCACCAGGTGAACGGCGGAACACTGGTGCGGATGATCGCGTTTCCGGCACGAGTGGTGATGGCGAACGCCTTGTTCACCTTGGTCACCAACTCGCGATCGGTGCCCGGCTCGTGGCCCATGAAAACCATCGAGGCGATGTCCAGGGTGAGCTCCTTCATCGCCGGATACAGCAGGAAGCGCGCATCGTTGACGACCCAGTCATAGGCGACGGCATGCGACACGACCTCGTCCATCTGCTCGACGTAGCAGACCAGCCGGGAGCGGACGAAGGCCTCCTGCATGATCCGCCGATGGAAGAGATGCTCGTCGAAGTCGAGCAGCATCAGCCCGCGGCGGAAGAACGGCCCGATCACGGGGACCCAGCCCTGCTGCGAGTAGTCCTTGTTGCGATTGGAGTAGATGACCTGAGCGGCGTCGGGACCCAGCGCAGCAACTCCCGGAAGCACCGGCGAATCACCGAACACGACCGGGCCCTTGGTGTTGTAGAGGAACATCAGATAGTCCGGTCCGCCGCGCAACATCTCGATGATGTGCCCGATGACCGGCAGCCCGGCGTCACCGACGACCGGCTTGAGGCCGCTGCCCGGCGGCGGGTCGGCGAGTTTATGCTCCGGGAATTGGGTGTTCAGGAGCCTGCGCTCAACAAGTCCCATCCCGGGGAAGTTGTTGATAGACGGAGTCAAGCGGCGCCGCGTCTGGTCAAGCAGATAGTGCGGGGTGCTGATGGTGGCAGCCATGAACGCTCCTTTGCGGCACGGGAAGGGTGACCGCGGTCACTTGCCAAACAGTCTTCGGGAAAAAGTTGACGGCTGTCAAGTTTGCTTTTGGGGCAGCGTGGGGCATCGTCGAGGCGTGAGCACCCACGCCGTCAACCCAGAGCCGGGCGAGCCGGCGCGCCGGCGTGGGGACAAGCACCGGCAGGCCATCATGGCTGCGGTCCGCGAGCTGCTGGAGGAGAAGCCGTTCGCCGAGCTGTCGGTCAGTACCATCAGCCAGCGGGCCGGGGTGGCGCGCTCGGGTTTCTACTTTTACTTCGACTCCAAATACGCGGTGCTCGCCCAGATCATGGCCGAGGCCGCCGAAGAGCTCGAAGAGCGGACGCAGTATTTCGCTCCGCGCGGGCCAGGGGAGTCGCCGGAGCAGTTCGCCAAGCGGATGGTGCGCAGCGCTGCCGCCGTATACGCGCACAACGACCCGGTGCTCACGGCCTGCAACGCCGCCCGCACCACCGATGCGGAGATCCGCGACATTCTGGAGCAGCAGTTCGAGGTGGTGCTGCGCCAAATCACCGCCGTCGTCGAGGCGGAGATGAAGGCGGGTACCGCCGCTCCCATCAGCGACGACATCCCGACGCTGGTGCGCACGCTGGCGGGCACCACGTCGTTGGTGTTGACCGGCGACCCGCTCGTGACCGGCCGCGATGATGACCTGGAGCGCCGGGTCCGGGTGCTCGAGCAGTTGTGGCTGTATTCGCTTTGGGGTGGGGGCCAGGGTTAGCGCGGTGCCGACGGTATCGTCGCGGCAATGGGGCGGCGGCGGCCAGCTGGGCGGTATTTCGCGGGAAAGCGGTGCCTGGTCACGGGTGCCGCCAGCGGCATCGGTCGCGCCACGGCGTTGCGGCTGGCCGCGCAGGGCGCCGAACTTTATCTGACCGATCGCAACCCGGACGGTCTGGAACTGACGGTGTCCGACGCCCGCGCGCTGGGTGCGCTCGTACCTGAGCACCGCGCTTTCGACATCGCCGACTACGACGAGGTCGCCGCGTTCGGCGAAGACATCCATGCCGCGCATCCCAGCATGGACGTCGTGATGAACATCGCCGGCGTGTCGGCCTGGGGCACCGTCGACCGATTGACCCACGAACAGTGGACGAAGATGGTCGCAATCAACCTGATGGGGCCGATCCACGTCATCGAAACGTTCGTCCCGCCGATGGTGGCTGCCGGCCGCGGTGGGCATTTGGTCAACGTCTCCTCGGCCGCGGGGCTGGTCGCGCTGCCGTGGCATGCGGCCTACAGCGCCAGCAAGTACGGATTGCGCGGGCTGTCCGAGGTTCTGCGATTCGACCTGGCACGGCACCGCATCGGGGTGTCGGTCGTGGTCCCGGGTGCGGTGAAGACCCCGCTGGTCCACACCGTCGAGATCGCCGGCGTCGACCGCGAGGATCCGAAGGTGGCCCGCTGGGTGGACCGCTTCAGCGCCCATGCCGTGACACCGGAGGAGGCGGCCGAGAAGATACTGGCGGGCGTCGCAAAAAATCGGTACCTGATCTACACGTCGCCCGACATCCGGGCACTGTACGCGTTCAAGCGGCTGGCATGGTGGCCCTACAGCGTGGCGATGCGTCAGGTCAACGTGGTATTCACGCGCGCGCTGCGGCCCGGCCCACCGACGCTACTCGGGCATGACCAACTCGAGCCGCACCCCGAGTAGCCGGACCGGACGGTCCAGCTCGAAGAGGTCCAGGACTTGCAGAGCGGTGGCGGTGACGGTCGCGGGCTCCGTCGTGGGCTCCGCCAGCTTGCGGATCTTGGTGCGGGTGTAGAACGTCGCGGTTCGCACGGTGACCGCCACGCGGGCGACTATCCGCCCCGAAGCCAGCACCTCGTCCAGCGCTTGCCGGGCCAATTCCGTTATCGCGGAATCCATTTCGTCCCGATCGGTCAGGTCGCGCGGAAAGGTGACAACGTGGCTGCGGGAGCGGGGAATCCACGGCTCCGAGCTCACATCCGTGTCACCCCCGCCCTTGGCGAGGAGCAGCAGCCACAGACCGGTGCGCGGGCCGAATGCGGAGGTAAGCAGCTCGGCGTCCCCGTTTGCGAGCTCGCGTACCGTCGTAATACCCAGTGCCGCAAGCTTTTTGGCTGTCTTCGGTCCGACGCTCCACAGCGCGTCGACTGGCCGGTCCGCCATCAGCGTCATCCAGTTCTCGTCGGTGATCGTGAAAATGCCGGCCGGTTTCGCGAAGCCGGTCGCGACCTTGGCCCGCTGCTTGTTGTCGCTGATGCCGATCGAGCAGGACAGCCCCGTTTCCGACGAGATGATCGCCCGGATCTGCTCGGCGGCTTCGGTCGGATCGTCCACATCGACGCCGACATACGCCTCGTCCCAGCCCCACACCTCGACGGGGTGTCCGAGGTCGCGCAACAACCCCATCACCTGCTCGGAGGCGGCGTCGTAGGCGGCCGGATCCGATGGCAGGAAGGTGGCCCCGGAGTCTGGGGGGCAGCGGCGGGCGGCGGTGCGCAACGGCATGCCCGCGTGCACGCCGAATTCCCGGGCCTCATACGAGGCGCAGGCGACGACTTTGCGTGGTTCGGTCGGATCACCATTGCCGCCGACGACAATTGGCAGCCCGACCAGTTCGGGGTGGCGCTGCAGCTCGACCGACGCCAGAAATTGGTCGAGGTCCACGTGCAGGATCCAACTCGTCATCGTCCGCACAGTTTGCGCGCCAGACTTTCCCATGCGTCGCCCAGGGTTTGGAGGGTACGGCCGCCGACGCGGAGTTGATGCTCGACGTAGTCCGCGTCGAGCAGAGCCAGCAGGGCGTCGGTCTGCACATCGAGGTCGCCGGAGGTATGTGCCGACTGCAAGAGCACGCGCACGTGCCGGCGTTGCACCGCCGCGGCGCCAACGTGGCGGGTGCGCGGATCGCGGTTGGCCGCCGAGAGCAGCTCGTGGTGAGTATGAACGAAGCGGATGCGTTCCCGGCCGAACGCCACCAGTCGATCCGCCGGCGGCGCATCGGGGCCCAGCGGCGGCGGGCCGAACAGAAAAGCCTCCTGGCTTGCTCGTTCATCCTCGTCGAGCAGCACCATCATGAGGCCGGCCCGGCTGCCGAACCGGCGGAACAAAGTGCCTTTGCCGACGCCGGCGGCCGCGGCCACGTCGTCCATGGTGACGGCCTCCGCGCCGCGCTCGGCCACCAGGTTGCGCGCCGCCTGCAGCAGGAGCGCGCGATTGCGTGCCGCGTCGCCACGTTCTTGCGGCGCGGACACGGGCAATTCGCCCACCCGCTCGCTCACCACTGCACTGTAACGCCGACGGAATAAATCGGACCATAGTCCGGTTGGGGAGTGCGAGGATGTGACAACGACCTGAAGGGACCCGAACTATGCCAGCGACCAACTCCGACGTCAAGATCCTGACCTTGGTCGGCAGCCTGCGTGCCGCGTCGATAAACCGCCAGATCGCGGAGCTGGCGGCTGTGGTCGCGCCCGACGGCGTCACCGTCACCATCTTTGACGGGTTGGCTGCGCTGCCGTTCTACAACGAGGACATCGACGACGCGATGAACTCGGAGGCTCCGCCGTTGGCGCCGGTGGCTGCGCTGCGCGCCGCGGCTGCCGACGCGGATGCCGCGCTGGTGGTCACACCCGAGTACAACGGCGGCCTCCCTGCCGTCATCAAGAACGCGATCGACTGGCTGTCCCGCCCGTTCGGCGACGGCGCGCTGAAAGGCAAACCGCTGGCCGTCATCGGGGGGGCCTTCGGCCAGTACGGGGCGGTGTGGGCGCAC
>NZ_JAFBAT010000023.1 GCF_019247615.1 Mycobacterium sp.
GGCTATTGGCAAGTCCCGCCCGCCGCGGTCGGCCACGAACCACTTGCGGGCGTGATAGCCGCCAAGAGTTCCGAGCACCGCGCCGATGACGCCGGCGCCGAGGGAACTGAATGTCCAGTGCCACGCCGCGCCGATGACCGCGGCGGAAAACCCGCCCATCACGATCCGTGCGGCGAACGACGGTGCCGCCGTGCGGGCCGGTGTCCTGGGGAGTTTGTCGGCGACCAACTCGGCGACCGCGAGCGCGGTGAAAATCACCACCGTGATGATGTTGCCCACCCAGGACGCCCACGTGTGATGCAGGTTGATCCAACCCAGGAAGGCCGCCCAGGCGACTACGGCGGGCGCGGTCAGCGAGCGCAACCCGGCGACGACACCGATCAACAACGCCATCAGCAGAACGAGCGCATGTGTCACGGACACCCTCCCTGTTAGTTGGTCAGAATCGGCAGAACCTAATGTCTGACGCCAAAATTGCCTTGGCGCCGATGGCCGCGAGTTCGTCCATGATCTCGTTGACGCCCCGGCGCGGTGCCAGCGCGCGAACCGCCACCCAGTCCGGGTCGGCCAGCGGGGCGATGGTCGGCGACTCCAAGCCCGGCGTGATCGCCGTCGCCTTGTCGAGCACTGACCGCGGGCAGTCGTAGTCGAGCATGAGGTATTGCTGGCCGAACACCACACCCTGCACCCGCGCGACGAGCTGGTCGCGCGCCGCTTGGGTCCCGCCGTGACCGCTTTCATCGGCGCGCTCGATCAGCACCGCCTCCGAATCGCACAGTGGCTCACCGAAGGCCACCAGGTCATGCAGGCTCAGGGTGCGCCCCGACCCCACCACGTCGGCGATGGCGTCGGCCACGCCGAGCTGAACCGAGATCTCCACTGCGCCGTCGAGACGGATGACCGTAGCCTCAATTCCCTTCTCCGCCAAGTCTTTACGTACCAGGTTCGGATAGGCGGTCGCGATCCGCTTGCCGGCGAGGTCCGCCGTCGTCCAGTCGCACCCCGCCGGCCCGGCGTACCGAAAGCTGGACGACCCGAATCCCAGCGCCAGGCGTTCGCGCACCGGCGCGTCGGAGTCACGAACGAGGTCGCGGCCGGTGATGCCGAAATCCAGCTCCCCCGAACCCACGTAGATGGCGATGTCCTTGGGCCGCAAGAAGAAAAACTCGACCTGGTTGACCGGGTCGATGACCGTGAGGTCTTTGGAATCGGTCCGGCGCCGGTACCCGGCCTCCGCGAGTATCTCGCTGGCCGGCTCGCTGAGCGTCCCCTTGTTCGGAACGGCGACCCGCAGCATGCTCACAACTTCCGGTAGACGTCGTCGAGGGACAGCCCGCGCGCAATCATCAGCACCTGCGTCCAATACAGCAACTGGCTGATCTCCTCGGCCAGCGCGTCGTCGGCCTCGTGTTCGGCGGCCAGCCACACCTCGCCGGCCTCCTCCAGGATCTTCTTGCCCAGCCCGTGGATGCCGCCGTCCAGCGCGGCGACCGTCGCGCTGCCGGCCGGCCGGGTGCGGGCGCGCTCACCGAGTTCGGCGAACAGATCCTCGAAGGTCTTCACGGTCGGCGATTGTTCCACGCGGCGCCGAGCAAAGTCACGGCGGTTTTCGCTCGTGGTCAGAGCTCGGTCAGTCCTCCGGGTTGTAGCCGAGGTTGGGGGCGAGCCAGCGCTCGGCTTCCTGCAGCGTCCACCCCTTGCGTTTGGCATAGTCGGCGACCTGGTCCTGGGCCATCCGACCGACCACAAAGTACTGGGACTGCGGGTGCGAGAAATACCAGCCGCTGACGGCGGCGCCGGGCCACATCGCCATCGATTCGGTCAACTCGATGCCGGTCCGCCCCTTCACGTCCATCACCTTCCAGAGCGTCACCTTCTCGGTGTGCTCCGGGCAGGCCGGGTAGCCGGGGGCAGGACGGATCCCCACGTACTTCTCGTCGATGAGCGCCTCGTTGTCCAGGTGCTCGTCCGGCTGGTAGCCCCAGAACTCCTTGCGAACCCGCTCGTGCATCCGTTCCGCGAACGCCTCCGCCAGCCGGTCGGCGATCGACTCCAGCAGAATGGCGCTGTAGTCGTCGAGGGCGGCTTTGAACTCCGCGATCTTTTCCTGGCTGCCGAGCCCCGCGGTGACTGCGAAAGCGCCGATGTAGTCGGCCAGACCGCTGTCCTTGGGCGCGATGTAGTCGCCCAGTGACCGGTTCGGGATGCCGTCGCGGTGCTCGCCCTGCTGCCGCAGGTTGTGCAACGTGGTCAGCACCTCGGTGCGGGTGTCGTCGGTGTACACCTCGATGTCGTCACCGACGGCGTTCGCCGGGAAGAACCCGATCACCCCGTTGGCGATCAGCCACTTCTCCTTGATCAGGGTGTCGAGCATCTCCTGGGCGTCGTCGTACAGCTTGCGCGCGGCCTCGCCCGATGCCGGGTTGTTGAGGATGTCCGGGAACCTGCCCTTCATCTCCCAGGCGTTGAAGAACGGCTGCCAGTCGATGTACTCGCGCAGCTCGGCGAGGTCGTAGTCGTGAAACTCCCGCACCCCAAGGCCGTGGGCGGGCACCGGGGGCGTGTAGCCGTCCCAGTCGATCGGCGTCCGGTTGGCGCGCGCCATCTGAAGCGTCAGCATCGGCCGCTCATTCTTTTGGGAGTGCCGCTCGCGCAGGGCTGCATAATCCTTCTCGGTGGCCTCCAACAGGGCTGGACGCTGTTTGTCGTCGAGCAGCGCCGCAGCAACCGGCACCGAGCGGGAAGCGTCCTTGACCCACACCACAGGACCGCTGCGACGCGGCGCCACCTTCACGGCCGTATGGGCGCGCGAGGTGGTCGCGCCACCGATCAGCAGCGGAATCTCGAGCCCCTCGCGTTCCATCTCGGCGGCGAAGTTGACCATCTCGTCCAGGGACGGGGTGATCAGGCCGGACAGGCCGATGATGTCGGCGTCGTGCTCCTTCGCCGCGTCCAGGATCTTCTGCGCGGGCACCATCACACCGAGGTCAATCACTTCGAAGTTGTTGCACTGCAGGACGACCCCGACGATGTTCTTGCCGATGTCGTGGACGTCGCCCTTCACCGTGGCCATGATGATCGTGCCGTTGGTGTCCTTGCTGGCTCCTCCATTTTGGGCAGCCCCGGAGGTCACCTTCTCCTCTTCGATGAACGGCATCAGGTAGGCGACGGCCTTCTTCATGACCCGGGCCGACTTCACGACCTGAGGCAGGAACATCTTGCCCGAGCCGAAGAGGTCCCCCACGACGTTCATGCCGTCCATCAGCGGGCCCTCGATCACCTCGATCGGCCGACCACCCGCGGCGGCGATCTCGGCGCGCAGTTCCTCGGTGTCCTCGTCGACGTGGGCGTCGATGCCCTTCACCAAAGCGTGCGTGATCCGCTCGCGGACCGGCAGGCTGCGCCATTCGGCCGCTGCCGGGTCCTCGGACTTGTCGGACTTGTTGTACCGTTCCGCGATCTCCAGGAGCCGTTCGGCCGCATCCTCGCGCCGGTTCAGGACGACGTCCTCGATGCGGTCCCGCAGTTCGGGATCGATCGAGTCGTAGGGCACCAGCGCCCCGGCGTTCACGATGCCCATGTCGAGGCCGGCCTTGATGGCGTGAAACAGGAACACCGAGTGGATCGCCTCGCGGACAGGGTTGTTGCCCCGGAACGAGAAGGAGACGTTCGAGATGCCGCCGGAAAGGTGCACCCCCGGAAGGTTTTCCTTGATCCAGGCGCAGGCCTCGATGAAGTCGATCCCGTAGGACGCGTGCTCCTCGATGCCGGTGGCCAGCGCGAAGCAGTTCGGGTCGAAGATGATGTCCTCGGGCGGGAAGCCGACCTCTTCGGTCAGGATCCGGTAGGCGCGTCCGCAGATCTCCTTGCGGCGCTCCAGGTTGTCGGCCTGGCCCTGCTCGTCGAAGGCCATCACGACGACGGCGGCACCGTACTTGCGGCACAGCCGTGCCTCGCGGATGAACTTCTCCTCGCCCTCCTTCATCGAGATCGAGTTGACGATCGGCTTGCCCTGCACGTTCTTCAGGCCGGCCTCGATGACCTCCCACTTGGAGGAGTCGATCATCACCGGGACCCGGCTGATGTCCGGCTCCGCGGCGATCAGCTTGGTGAACCGGTCCATCGCGGCGACGCCGTCGATCATGCCCTCGTCCATGTTGATGTCGATGACCTGCGCGCCGACCTCAACCTGCTGCAAGGCAACCGACAGCGCGCTGTCGTAG
>NZ_JAFBAT010000044.1 GCF_019247615.1 Mycobacterium sp.
CGCACCGGCGGCGTTCGTCGTCCTGCTGACGTGGCCATCCGGGCCGCCGGCCGCCGTCGCCGACCCAGGGACAAATTCAGGGGCCGGATCTGCGGGCGGCGCGGCCCACTCGCCCTCGCCGTCCCCGCCCTTCATCGACCACACGGAGTGGACGCAGTGGCGGGGGCTGGCCAGCCTGCGGGTGTTCCCGACACCGTCCGGGCGAATGGCCGCCGGCGAGCCGGTGACGGCGGACGCGACGGGCCTGGCCGATGCGGCGTGGGCCGAGGTGCTCGCGCTGTCGCCGGACGCCGACACCCCCGGTATGCGCGCCCAATTCATCTGCCACTGGCAGTTTGCCGAACTGGTCCAGCCCGGCAAGCCGAGCTGGAACCTCGAGCCGTGGCGACCGGTCGTCGATGATGCCGAAATGGTCGCCTCGCGTTGCAATCCCGGCGGCGCGGAAGAAACGTTCTAGTGGGGACCCAACCCACCCGCGCACAGCTCGCGGCGATGGTCGACCACACACTCCTCAAGCCCGAGGCCACCGACGCCGACGTGGCCGCGCTGGTCGCCGAAGCCGCCGAACTCGGCGTCTACGCGGTATGCGTCTCGCCGTCGATGGTGCCGGTCGCGGTGGGCGCCGGCGCCGAACGGGTGGCCGCGGTGGCGGGTTTCCCGTCGGGCAAGCACGTGTCGGCGATCAAGGCGCACGAGGCCGCGCAGGCGTCGGCGGCGGGTGCGGTGGAGATCGACATGGTCGTCGACGTCGGCGCCGCGCTGGCCGGTGCCTTCGATGCGGTCCGAACCGACATCGCGGCAGTGCGCGTCGCGGTGCCCGGAGCCGTCCTCAAGGTGATCGTGGAGTCCGCGGTGCTGTTGAGCGCGGCAGGCGGTGACGCCCTGGCAGCGGTGTGCCGCGCCGCCGAGGACGCCGGCGCCGACTTCGTCAAGACCTCGACCGGGTTTCATCCCGCGGGCGGGGCATCGGTGCATGCCGTCGCCCTGATGGCCGAGACCGTCGGCGGGCGGCTCGGGATCAAGGCCAGCGGCGGTATCCGCACGGCCGCCGACGCCACGGCCATGCTCGACGCAGGGGCGACCAGACTGGGCCTGTCAGGAACCCGGTCGGTGCTCGACGGGCTGAGCCAAGGCGGTTAACGCCGATCCTCAGAGGTTGGCAAAGCAGGGGTTGTTGTTGTTGCCGTTGGGGATGGTGGCATTCTGCGTCGAAAAGTGGCTGGTGACACCGCTACTGGTGACCTGCACACTGTCGGCGTGAATACCCAGCGGGAAGTTCTTGGTCTGGTTGGACAGGAAGTCGTCCAGCGTCGACTGCACCGACTCCCGAGGCATGGTGAAGCCGAGCGCATTGAAGCTCATGATCTGCAGCTCCAGCCCGTTACCGGACACCACGGGCTTGGCCGTGATGTTGTCGAGCATGCCCTTCAATTCGACGGTGCCGTCGCTGGGGTGGGTGATCACACTGTTGGTGACGAACGGGCCGAGGACCGGGATCGCGTTCTGCACCGACTGCTTGATCCCGTCCGACGTCCAGGTGATGGTCGCATCCAGCGAGCCGATGGTGCCCTTGGACGTCGGTGTCGAGTTCAGCCGGACGTCTTTGATGTTGAGGCTCAGTTTCATGCCCTTGGCGTCACGGAGCTGGTTGCCGGCCGTCTGCACCGAGATGTTGGTGAAGTGCTTCGTGGCCTGTTGCCACAACACCAGCGGCGTCACGCCGAACGACGCGGTGGCCTGATCCTTGACCTCGCACGCCACCGCCTGGGCGACCTTGCTGTTCGCGACGTGGCGCGCATACAGCTCCGCCCCGACGAGACCCGCGATGAGCAGCGAAAACACGATGATGCAGATCAGCAGGATGGACAGCGGGTCGCGAAGGAAACGTCGTTTTCTTTTCACCGGTGCCGGCTCTGCGTTCGGGGCGGCCACCTGCTCCGCCGGGTTCGCGGGTGGGGTTGGCGAAGACGTGTATCCGGCGCGGTGCATGCCGGCGCGGGGCGGCCCCAGCTGCTCGGTCGGCTGCGACTGTGGAGCGGCCACGGGAGGCCGCGGCGCCTGGCCGTGGCCGCCGGTACTTATCCGCTCCGTGGGCCGCTCGGTCGGGGGCGGGCCGAACGGACCGTGATTGCCGGGACGGGCCCACGTCGACGGTCCCTCGTTCGGTGGTCCCTGCGGTCCCTGTGGGTTCGTCACCCGACCGATTGTGCCCTATCAGCCTGAGCAAAGTCCGAGCGGTTACGCAGCACCGCGATCTTGTCGCGCGCTTCGTTCACCCGGTCGACGTCGATGTCAGCAACCAGCAGCTGCGGACGTTCGCCGGCCGAGGCGACGACCTCACCCATAGGCGAGGCCACCAGGCTGCCGCCCACCCCGGTCGGCGCCCCCGAGCCGGATCCGGGTTCACCCGGTTCGGCCTGACCTACGGCGGCGACGTAGCTGGTCGAGTCCAGCGCCCGTGCCCGTGCCAGCAGCGTCCACTGCTCGAGTTTGCCGGGGCCCGCGCCCCAGGAGGCGCAGACGACCATCAGCTGGGCGCCCGCGAGGGCCAGCTCGGTGTAGAGCGCCGGAAAGCGAATGTCGTAGCAAGTGGTCAGCCCCACTCCAACCTCGTCGACCGTGACGATCACCGGCTCGCGCCCGGGCGCGACGGTGCGCGACTCGGTGAAGCCGAAGGCATCGTAGAGGTGGATCTTGTCGTAGTGCGTATCCGGGCGGTTGGGAGCGCCGGGCCCGGCGACGATCAGCGTGTTCTTCACCCGCCCGTCGCCGGCGGGGGTGAACATGCCGGCAATCACGGTGATGCCCGCATCGGTCGCGATCCGGCGCACGGCATTCGCCCAGGGCCCGTCGACCGGTTCGGCGATAGGCGCCAGCGGCACCCCGAATCGGCACATGGTCGCCTCCGGGAACACCACGAGCCGCGCGCCGGCGCCGGCGGCTTGGCCGGCGTAGTCGTGCACCAGCCGCAGGTTTGCGGCGGGGTCGCTGCCACTGAGGATCTGCGCCAACGCGATTCGCATGCAGCCAAGCCTAGGCCCGGCGACGATGCACGCCGCGGTGCGGCGTGCTGAGAAGGCGGGCGATCATCCTGGGCCCGGCGACGATGCACGCCGCGGTGTCCGGCGGAATCACGCGTTCGCGCTGATCCACTCCGTCGTGAAGTGCTGTTCGCGGGCCACCAGATCGGCCAAGTGGGTGCCGATGAGCCTTTCCACCTTGCCGCCGATGAGCGGGATCCGCACCTTGACGGCGATCCGATAGGTGAGCCGCGCATGGCGGGGGCGAAGCGGCGACAGCTCTGCGGTCCCCGATACGTGCACCGGGGTCCCCACGATCGCGCCCACGATCACGGCCGTCGCCACACCGTCGATGATGGGTCCCCACGTCTCTTCGCGTCGGACGCACAGATCGCCCCTGTGCAGCTGCTTGACGAGGGCGGGGAGGTTGTGGCTGCGCACCACCTGCAGCGTGATTGCGTCGATGGTGCCGTCGCCCGCGCCTTCATCGCCGGGCTCGCCGCCGACGCGCAGCAACTCGAGCCTCGCGTCGTCGACGGGAATGTCGGCCAGCCTGGCCCGCCAGTACCCTTCCTCGCGGAACGCCCGGTGAAGCTCTTCGACGCTGTCCTCGTAGTCCGCCGTCAACTCGAATGAACGCGGCATAGCTGGCCAGGCTACCGTTACGGGCCATGAAAACGAGCGGTGCCGGTTCTGTCTTCGCCGGCGCCCGGGTCGCCGAGACGATGCCGTTGGCGCCGTTGACGACTCTGCGGGTCGGGCCGATCGCCCGCCGCCTGATCACCTGCACCAGCACAGATCAGGTGGTGGCCGTCCTGCGGCAACTGGACGCCAAGGCCGAAGAACCCGTGAACGGGGACCCCTTGGTTTTTGCCGGGGGCTCGAACCTGGTGGTCGCCGACACCCTGACCGACCTGACCGCTGTCCGGTTGGCCAACGACCGCGTGACCGTGGACGGAAACCTGGTGCGCGCGGAGGCGGGCGCGGTGTGGGACGACGTGGTGGTCGCGACGATCGAGCACGGCCTGGGTGGGCTGGAATGCCTGTCCGGCATCCCCGGCTCGGCCGGCGCGACGCCGGTGCAGAACGTCGGAGCCTACGGGGTCGAGGTGTCCGACAACATCACGCGGGTCCGGGTGCTGGATCGCAGCGATGGCGCGGTGCGCTGGGTGCCGGGCGCGCAGCTCGCCTTCGGATACCGCACCAGCGTTTTCAAACGAGCCGACCCATTGGGACGCAAAATGCCTTGGGTGGTGCTGGAAGTGGAATTCGCCCTGGATGCATCCGGCCGCAGCGCACCGCTGCGCTACGGCGAACTGACGACCGCGTTGAACGTCGGCAGCGGCGAGCGCGCCGACCCGAAGGCTGTCCGCGACGCGGTGCTGACGCTGCGCGCGGCCAAGGGAATGGTGCTCGACGCGGCCGACCACGACACCTGGAGTGTGGGTTCGTTCTTCACCAACCCCGTGGTCGCCGCGGAGGATTATGAGCGGCTGGCGGTTGCTGTCGAGGGGCCGATTCCGCACTATCCCGCGCCCGGCGGTGTGAAGCTGGCCGCCGGCTGGCTGGTGGAGCGGGCGGGCTTCGGGAAGGGCTATCCGCATCCGGAGCCGGGCGCTCGGGAAGCGCCGAGCCGCCTGTCGACCAAGCACGCGCTGGCACTGACCAACCGCGGCGGCGCCACCGCCGAGGACGTCATATCGCTCGCTCGCACCGTACGTGACGGAGTCCGCGATGTGTTTGGCATCACACTCAAACCGGAACCTGTCCTGGTCGGATGCCGGCTGTAGCCATAAATCCCCTGCTGCGGCACGGCGCCGTCGAATCGTCGTGGCGGGGTAGCGGTCTTGTCTCACGGTATCCTTAATTTCCGTGAACACATCCACCCCGCCGCCGATCAACCGGCGCTTGGCCTTGGCGGCCCTCGGGCTTGGTGTATTCGCTCCCAGCGCGTTGGCGGCCTGCGCCGGCCCGGCGGCCCAGCAGGCCGAGAAGAAGCAGCCGGCGGCGCCGCGCGTGAAGTACCAGCCCGCCGACGCCGCCGCCGACGTGGTTCCGATCGCTCCTGTCAGCGTCCAGGTGAGCGACGGCTGGTTCCAGAAGGTGGCGTTGGCCAACTCGTCCGGCAAGGTGGTTGCCGGGTCGTTCAACTCCGACCGCACCGTCTACACCACCACCGAGCCGCTTGGCTACGACTCGACCTACACCTGGAGCGGTTCGGTCGTCGGCCATGACGGCAAGGCGGTCCCGCTGACCGGCAAGTTCACCACCGTGTCGCCCACCAAGAAGATCAGCGGAGCCTTTCAGTTGGCCGACGGGCAGACCGTCGGGATAGCGGCGCCGATCATCATCCAGTTCGACGCGCCGATCGCCGACAAGGCCGCGGTCGAGAAGGCGCTCACCGTCACCACCAACCCGCCCGTCGAGGGCAGTTGGGCCTGGCTGCCGGACGAGGCGCAGGGCGCGCGCGCACATTACCGCACCCGCGAGTACTACCCGGCCGGCACCACGGTCAACGTCGACGCCAAGTTCTACGGACTGCCGTTCGGCGACGGTGCCTTCGGCGCCGACGACATCTCGCTGAAGATCCAGATCGGTCGGCGGCAGGTGGTGAAGGCCGAGGTCTCCTCGCACCGCATCCAGGTGGTCACCGACGCCGGCGTCATCATGGACTTCCCGTGCAGCTACGGCGAGGCCGACAAGGCGCGCAACGTGACTCGCAACGGCATCCACGTGGTGACCGAGAAGTACGCGGACTTCTACATGTCCAACCCGGCCGCCGGGTACAGCAATGCCCACGAGCGCTGGGCCGTGCGGATCTCCAATAACGGCGAGTTCATCCACGCCAACCCGATGAGTGCGGGTGCGCAGGGAAACAGCAACGTCACCAACGGCTGCATCAACCTGTCGACCGGCGACGCCGAGCAGTACTACCACAGCGCGATGTACGGCGACCCCGTGGAGGTGACCGGCAGCTCGATCCAGCTGTCCTACTCGGACGGCGACATCTGGGACTGGGCCGTCGACTGGGACACCTGGGTGGCGATGTCGGCGCTGCCCCCGCCGACGGCGCATCCGCCGTCCACCCAGATTCCCGTCACCGCGCCGGTCACCCCGTCGAACGCGCCGAGCTTGTCGGGAACGCCTACCACCAGTCCCGAGGCTAGGCCCGGCGGTTGAATCGGGTAGCGCTGGCCTGATCACGAGGCCGGATGACGATCAAGTCCAGATCCACGTGTGCAGGTCGGGTGGCCACGAAACCGATCACCTCTGCGACATCGGCCGCGACCAACGGTGTGATGCCGCGATAGACGGCGTCCGCCCGCTGCTGATCGCCGTCGAACCGGGTCAGCGAGAACTCCGTCTCGACCGCGCCGGGGGCAATCTCGGTGAGCCGCACCGGTTTTCCCAATAGCTCACCGCGCAGCGTGCGGTGCAGCGCCCCCTGGCCGTGTTTGGCCGCGGTATAGCCGGCGCCGCCGTCGTAAACCTCGAGCGCCGCGATCGAGGTTACGGTGACGATCAGGCCGTCGCCGGACTCAACGAGCCTGGGCAGCAGCGCGCGCGTGACCCGCAGCGTCCCCAGCACGTTGGTCTCCCACATCCACCGCCAGTGCTCGAAGTCGGCCTCGGCGACAAATTCCAGCCCGCGGGCCCCGCCGGCGTTATTGACCAACACGTCGACCCGGTGCAATTTGGCCGCCAACGCATCGACCGCGCGATTGTCTGTGACGTCAGCCACAATGGCGGTCCCGCCGATTTTGTCGGCAAGCGCGTTGATCCTGTCCGCCCGACGCGCCACGGCCACAACGTGAAACCCAAGGGCCGCAAGGGTTTTGGCGGTTTCCTCACCGATACCGGAGCTGGCTCCGGTAACCACCGCAACTCGTTTGTCGCCGCCGGCTGCAATCACCGGAACAACTCTAATAAACGTGCTAAATTTTCGGGGTGCACCACAGCGCCTTGTTCAACAACACCGCCGCGTGTCTTTGCGCGGCAAGTGCGTGTTGTTGCCGCGCACTTTGCCGCTCCTGAACTTTCAGGTAGGGCCAAAGACCGGCCATCGGAACTGACGACAAAGGACGCTCGTGCGCTCGACAACCCTTACCCATAGCCACCATTCTCCCGGCCGCAAGAGCCAGCCGCGGCCGCACCGCCAGGTCCTGCCGCCGGCGTTGCACATTGCCGACGCCGCGGCGGCATCCGTCTTCCGGGCCGTGCGGCTGCGCGGCCCGGTCGGCCGCGACGTCATCGCCGCCATCACCTCGCTGAGCATCGCCACCGTCAATCGCCAGGTCATTGCGCTGCTCGAGGCCGGCCTCCTGCGGGAGCGCGCCGACCTGGCCGTCTCCGGGGCGATCGGCCGGCCGCGCGTGCCGGTCGAGGTCAACCACGAACCGTTCGTCACACTGGGAATCCACATCGGCGCGCGCACCACCAGCATCGTGGCCACCGACCTGTTCGGGCGCACGCTGGACACCGTCGAGACCCCCACACCGCTTTCCTCTGCGGGGCCCGCGCTGGCGTCGCTGGCCGAGAGCGCCAGCCGGTACTTGAGGCGCTGGCACCGGCGGCGTCCGCTTTGGGTCGGGGTGGCCATCGGTGGCACCGTCGACCGCACCACCGGCCATGTCGACCACCCGCGGCTGGGATGGCGGCAGGCGCCGGTCGGACCCGTGCTGGCCGACGCGCTGGGCCTGCCGGTGTCGGTCGCCTCCCACGTCGACGCCATGGCCGGCGCCGAGCTCCTGCTCGGCCTGCGGCGGTTCGCGCCGAGTTCACCGACCAGCCTGTACGTTTACGCCCGCGAGACCGTGGGCTACGCGCTGGTGATCGGCGGACGGGTGCACTGCCCGGCCAGCGGCCCCGGCACCATCGCGCCCCTGCCCGCTCATTCCGAGCTGCTCGGGGGCAGCGGTCAGCTGGAGTCCACGGTCAGCGACGAGGCGGTCTTGGCCGCCGCCCGACGGCTGAAGATACTGCCCGGCCTTGCCTCGGCCGGCCCCGCCGCGCGGACCATCGGGTCCACGAGCGCGATGACGGAGCTGCTTCGGGTGGCCCGAGCCGGCAACCGGCAGGCCCAGGGACTGCTGCGCGAACGCGCCCGGGTGCTCGGCGAGGCGGTGGCGCTGCTGCGCGACCTGCTCAACCCCGACGAGCTGGTGGTCGGCGGCCAGGCATTCACCGAGTACCCGGAGGCTATGGAGGACATGGAGGCGGCATTCGCCGCGCGCTCGGTGCTGGCGCCGCGCGATGTCCGCGTCACCGCCTTCGGTAACCGGGTGCAGGAAGCCGGGGCGGGGACGGTGTCGCTGGGCGGCCTGTATGCCGACCCGCTGGGCGCGATGCGGCGGGCCGGGGCGCTCGATTCGCGGGTGCGCGACGTCGACGCCGACGAATCGTCGGCCTGACGCGACCGCGCGTCCAGCGCGCTTCGGCCACCTGGCGCCGCGTCCTGTAAAGATGAAAGCGTGCGGCACGACGACGTCTTCCGGCGCCGGGAAGATATAGACCCCCGCCGGGTCGCGGTATTGGCCGTGCACACCTCCCCGCTCGCCCAGCCGGGGACCGGCGACGCCGGCGGCATGAACGTGTACGTCCTGCAAACCGCGCTGCACCTGGCCCGGCGGGGCATCGAGGTGGAGATCTTCACCCGGGCCACCGCGTCGGCAGATCCGCCGGTCGTACGCGTGGCGCCGGGCGTGCTGGTGCGCAACGTGGTGGCGGGACCATTCGAGGGCCTGGACAAATACGATCTGCCCACCCAGCTGTGCGCGTTCGCGGCCGGGGTGCTGCGCGCCGAAGCCTCGCACGAACCGGGCTACTACGACATCGTCCACTCGCACTACTGGCTTTCCGGACAGGTGGGATGGCTGGCCCGCGACCGCTGGGCGGTGCCCTTGGTGCATACCGCGCACACGCTTGCGGCGGTGAAGAACTCGGCAGTCGCGGATGGTCGCGTCGGGCAGGCGCCCGAACCGCCGCTGCGTACCGTCGGGGAGCAGCAAGTCGTCGACGAGGCGGACCGGCTCATCGTCAACACCGATGACGAAGCGCACCAACTCATTTCGATCCACCACGCCGATCCGGCGCTGATCGACGTGGTGCATCCCGGGGTGGATTTGGATCAGTTCCGACCGGGTGATCGCGGGACGGCCCGGGCCGCGCTGGGACTGCCCCTCGACGAAGAGGTGGTGGCGTTCGTCGGACGCATACAGCCGCTGAAGGCGCCCGACATCGTATTGCGCGCCGCGGCGAAACTACCCCGGGTTCACGTGGTGATCGCCGGCGGCCCGTCGGGCAACGGTCTCGCCTCCCCCGATGGGCTGGCTCGCCTGGCCGGCGAACTGGGCATCGCCGACCGGGTGACCTTCCTGCCACCACAGTCCCGCGCCGATCTGGTCACCTTGTTCCGGGCGGCCAATCTCGTTGCGGTGCCGAGTTATTCGGAGTCCTTCGGCCTGGTCGCGGTTGAGGCGCAGGCTTGCGGCACGCCGGTGGTGGCGGCCGCGGTCGGCGGTCTTCCGGTGGCGGTGCGCGACGGAATCTCCGGCAGCCTGGTGTCCGGGCATGACGTCGGCGACTGGGCGGATGCCCTCGATCGGCTCCTTCGGCTCGATCCGCCGCTGGCGGCGGCGATGAGCCGCGCGGCCGCGGCCCACGCCGCCACGTTCTCGTGGGACAACACCACTGACGCGCTGCTGGCCAGCTATCGACGGGCGATCGGCGACTTCACCGCGCAGCGCCAGCGCAGGTTTCGCGACCGGGCGTCGATGCGCAAACCGCGCCGCTGGACGTCGCGTCGCGGAGTGGGCGCATGACATCTCCCGGGCAGGTGCGCTCGGTGATCGAGCGTGCGCTGCAGGCCGGCGGGCTGACGTACTCGGAATTCCCTGGGGCACATGGCGGCCTGCCGGGACTGGTGGTGGAACTGCCGGGCGAGCGCAAGCTCAAGACCAACACCATCCTGAGCGTCGGCGAGCATTCGGTTCGCGTCGAGGCGTTCGTCTGCCGCAAGCCCGACGAGAACCACGAGGGCGTCTACCGCTTCCTGCTCAAGCGAAACCGCCGGCTCTACGGGGTCGCCTACACGCTGGACAACGTCGGTGACGTCTACCTGGTGGGGCGCATGTCGCTGGCGTCGGTCGACCCCGACGAGATCGACCGGGTTCTCGGACAGGTGCTCGAAGCGGTGGATTCGGACTTCAATACGTTGCTGGAGTTGGGTTTTCGCTCGTCTATACAAAAGGAGTGGGAGTGGCGAGTGTCCCGCGGGCAGTCGCTGAAGAACCTGCAGGCGTTCGCCCATCTGATCGACGACGACGACTAGCGCCGCGAGCCGAACCGCACGGCGAGAAATCGGACGGTAATTCGCAGCCAGGTTCGGCTCGCGACGGCGCCCACGCTGCGTGAGAGACTAACCCGCATGGGAGACACGGCCACGCTGGTGCTGCTTCGCCACGGTGAGAGCGACTGGAACGCCCTCAACCTGTTCACGGGTTGGGTGGACGTGGGGCTGACCGAGAAGGGCCGGGCCGAAGCGGTGCGCAGCGGCGAGCTCATGATCGAACACGACCTGTTGCCCGACGTGCTCTATACCTCGCTCTTGCGCCGCGCGATCTCCACGGCGCACCTTGCGTTGGACACCGCGGACCGGCTGTGGATACCGGTGCGGCGCAGCTGGCGGCTCAACGAGCGCCACTACGGGGCGTTGCAAGGTTTGAACAAGGCGGAGACCAAGGAGCGCTACGGGGAAGAGCAGTTCATGGCCTGGCGCCGCAGCTACGACACGCCGCCGCCGCCGATCGAGCGGGGCAGCAAATTCAGCCAGGATGCCGACCCCCGCTACGCGAACATCGGGGGCGGCCCGCTGACCGAATGCCTGGCCGACGTGGTGGTGCGTTTTCTGCCATATTTCACCGACGTGATCGTCCCCGATCTCCGGACGGGGAAGACCGTGCTGATCGTCGCGCACGGCAACTCGCTGCGCGCGCTCGTCAAGCACCTCGACGGGATGTCCGATGACGAGATCGTGGGGTTGAACATCCCGACCGGCGTCCCGTTGCGCTACGACCTGGATGCGGACATGCGGCCCGTGCTGCCGGGCGGTACCTACCTCGACCCGGAGGCCGCCGCCGCGGGTGCGGCCGCCGTTGCCGGGCAGGGGCGGGGATGACTTTGATCGCGGGCCCGGCGCGGCTTTAAAGGCATGTTTGCCAAACATCGAGTGAACGGAAGCGGAACACCTATAGCGCAAGATGTGACTTGTCCGATTTTGGCCTCGCTCCGCTAGGGCGGCGTTCACCAGATTTGTAGGATTTTGTATGTGACTGTGTTCTCGGCGCTGTTGCTGGCCGGGGTCTTGTCCTTGCTGGCGCTGGCCGTAGGTGTTGCGGTCGGCACCCGGTTATCGCCGCGGGTGGCCCAGCGCCGCCAGCAATCCACCGCCGAATGGTCCGGGATCACCGTCGCGCAGATGTTGCAACGCATCGTGGCGCTGATGCCGCTCGGGGCCGCGGTGGTGGATTCGCATCGCGACGTCGTGTTTCTGAACGACCGGGCCAAAGAGTTGGGGCTGGTGCGCGATCGGCAGCTCGACAACCAGGCCTGGCAGGCCGCGCAGCAGGCGCTCAGTGGTGTCGACGTCGAGTTCGATTTGCGGCCCGGCAAACGTGCGTCGGGCCGCTCAGGCCTGTCGGTGCACGGGCAGGCCCGCCTGCTGAGCGAGGAAGACCGCCGCTTTGCGGTGGTGTTCGTCCATGACCAGTCCGACTACGCCCGGATGGAAGCGACCAGGCGGGATTTCGTGGCCAACGTGAGCCACGAGCTCAAGACCCCGGTCGGAGCAATGGCCCTGCTCGCCGAGGCCCTGCTGGCGTCGGCGGACGACTCGGAAACGGTTCGCCGGTTTGCGGAGAAGGTCCTCATCGAGGCCAACCGGCTCGGGGACATGGTCGCCGAGCTGATCGAGTTGTCGCGGCTGCAGGGCGCCGAACGGTTGCCCACAGTGACCGACGTCGAGGTCGACACCGTCGTCTCCGAAGCGATCGCGCGCCACAAGGTTGCCGCCGACAACGCCAAGATCGAGGTGCGCACCGATGCTCCCAGCGGCCTGCGAGTACTGGGTGACGAGGGGCTGCTGGTGACCGCCCTGGCCAATCTGGTGTCCAACGCGATCGCCTATTCGCCCCCCGGCTCGCCGGTGTCGATCAGCCGTCGCCGCCGCGGCGACAACATCGAGATTGCCGTCACCGACCGCGGCATCGGCATCGCCCTCGAGGATCAGGAGCGGGTCTTCGAGCGGTTCTTCCGCGGCGACAAGGCGCGCTCGCGCGCCACCGGTGGCAGCGGGTTGGGCCTGGCCATCGTCAAGCATGTCGCGGCCAACCACAACGGCAGCATCGGTGTGTGGAGCAAGCCGGGAACCGGATCGACGTTCACGCTGTCCATCCCGGCTTACCGGGACAGGGACGAGCAACCCGAGCAACCGCGGGGCCGCGAGGTGCGGCCCAACAGGTCACAACGAGAGGAAGAACTAAGTCGATGACCCGCGCGTACGTGGAGGAGTGGCGCCGATGACGAGTGTGCTGATCGTGGAGGACGAGGAGTCGCTGGCCGACCCCCTGGCGTTCCTGCTGCGCAAGGAGGGCTTTGAGGCCACGGTGGTCACCGACGGCCCCGCCGCGCTGGCCGAGTTCGATCGCGCGGGCGCGGACATCGTGCTGCTCGACTTGATGCTGCCGGGCATGTCGGGCACCGATGTGTGCAAGCAATTGCGTGCGCGTTCCAGCGTGCCGGTGATCATGGTGACCGCCCGCGACAGCGAGATCGATAAGGTGGTCGGCCTGGAGCTGGGCGCCGATGACTACGTGACCAAGCCGTATTCGGCGCGTGAGCTGATCGCCCGGATCCGCGCGGTGCTGCGCCGCGGCGGAGACGACGACTCCGAGATCAGCGACGGCGTGCTGGAGTCCGGACCGGTCCGCATGGACGTCGAGCGCCACGTCGTATCCGTCAACGGCGACACGATCACCTTGCCGCTCAAGGAATTCGACTTGCTCGAGTACCTGATGCGCAACAGCGGGCGCGTGCTGACGCGCGGGCAGCTGATCGATCGCGTGTGGGGCGCCGACTACGTCGGGGACACCAAGACGCTCGACGTGCACGTCAAGCGGCTGCGGTCCAAGATCGAAGCCGATCCGGCCAACCCGGTCCACCTGGTGACGGTGCGGGGGCTGGGTTACAAGCTCGAGGGTTAAGAGTTCGCGTCGAAAACGGTTCGGGCGTCGTCGCTCGCGCTCAACGCGATGCGCCGGCGCATGTCCGTCGTCATCGGCGGAAGCTCGTCGAGGTCGAACCAGGCCGCTTCGGTCGTCTCGTCGTCGGCGGGCAATGGCTCCCCGGATAGCCATCGCATCCGGAATACGTGATCCAGATATTGGGCGTGATCGCCGTTGGCATGCACGGCAGGCCGGGTCACGTGGACCCAAGCGAGTCGCGTAGCCCGCGCGCTGACCCCGGTTTCTTCGCTCACTTCGCGAGCAGCGCAGTCTGCCGGATTCTCGCCCGGCTCGACGATCCCCGTCACCGCCGTCCAGGCGCCGTTGTCGGAGCGCTTAACCAGCAACACTTTTCGGTCGCGGATCGTGACAGCCGTAATGCCGGCCAACCACAACGGTGCGTTGCCGATGGCGCGACGAAGCTCGACGATGAAGTCGGGGATCGGCACTCACCGAGTGTGCGTCGCCGGCGTCGAGTGTGCAATGACGGCGATCCCACCGGCGTTTCGTCGCCCTGGACGCACACGCAAACGCCCAGGATTCACACTCAACTCGCGCGAGCGGCGACCACCTCGTCGGCCACGCCCAGCGCCAGCGCCATGATCGACAGCTGCGGGTTGACCTCCGGGCAGCTCGGCAGGATCGACGCGTCGGCCACCCAGACGCCGTGCACGCCACGCATTCGCCCGGTCTCGTCGACCGGACACAGCTGCTCGTCGGTTCCCGCCGCCGCGGTGCCCGTCGGATGGAAGGCGGCCAGGTGCAGGGTTCTCGGGTCGCAGCGGCTCAGCGCATCCCGTAGCGCGGGCTGCGACGTCACCGTCATCGCGTCGGGGAGACCCGTGAGCACCTCGACGGCGCCGGCCGCAAACAGCAGCCGGCCCATCGCCTCCATCGCAACGAGCAGTTTCGCGACGTCGGCCCGGGTGATGGTGTAGCGCACCAACGTCTGCCCGCGCAGCGAGGACACCGAGCCGACGCCGCGATCGGCCACCATGGCGCCGAACGTGGCGACCCGCGGCGCGCGGTCCAGCCAGCCCAGCAGCTCGGCGCCGTAGCCTGGAAAGACCATCGACCCCATCCCCGGCGGCGTGGACGTGGCTTCGATCAGCACGCCGTCGGACTCGTGAAACTCGTGAACGGCCGCGCTTTGCAGCACGCCGTGCCACGCGACGACGTCGTCGTCGAAGCGCCCGGCGAGGATTGTCGCCGGATGCAGCGCGAGGTTTCGGCCCAGGCGTGGGTGGGTCCCGATGCCGCTGCGCCGCAGCAGTCCTGGCGTCTCGGTGGCACCGGCCGCGACGATCACCGTGTCGGCCAAGATGTCGAGCGCCGTCCCGTCCGGTCGGCGTGCCCGCACGCCCCGGGCGCGCCCGCCCCGGTGCAGCACCCGTTCGACGCGAGCCCGCGAGATGATCCGCGCCCCCGCCGCACACGCCTGTGGCAACGCGTTGAGGTGCACGCCGAACTTGGCGTTGCGCGGGCAGCCGATGGCGCACTGGCAACAGCCCTCGCAGCCCGGCGCGTTGCGGGGGATCGGGGCCGCCCGCCACCCCAGCCGCTCGGCTCCGTCGAGCAGCAGGCGCCCGTTGCGGCCCATGGTCTGCAGCGGGACCGGTGCGACACGCAGTGTGTGTTCGACGTCGTCGAGGCGCTCTGCAAGCCGGTCGGGGTCGGCGAGGGCGAGGCCGAAATCGTCGCGCCAGCGCCGCACCACGGCCGGCGGCGGCCGGTAGCACGTGCCGGAGTTCACGACGGTCGTCCCGCCGACCGCTCGACCGATCGGCAGCACGACCGACGGGCGCCCCAGCGCGACGGTGGACCCGGCGCCGCGGTACAACCCGGCGTAGCGGTCGATCGGGTGGGTGGTACGGAACTCGTCGGCCGTCCAGCGGCGCCCCTCCTCGACCACGACGGTGTCATAGCCCGCCCGCGCCAGTGTGCGGGCAACCATCGCCCCGCCGGCGCCGGATCCCACGATCACCGCATCGGCGGTAATGACCGAGCGGCTCTCGGTCGAGGGGATGATCGTCAAGGATGCATCGGGGCGCGCCGCGCTGTCCTTTTGGGCACGCGAAAGAAGTTCCGCCGCATAGGTTTCGGCGCCGTTGGCGAGCAATACTATCGTTTTCATTGCCTCCACGGCCGCTGCGGCGTTGGGGCCGACGGCGGCGACTCGCCGCAGTACCCGCTCCCGCTGGTCCGGGCTCAGCCGAGTCAGTGACCGGCCGGTGGTGAGATAGCTTGCCGCCGCCAAAGAGGCCATGCCGGCCCGCATGGCCACGCGCGATGTCGTCGGCAGCCGCGTGAGGTAGCGCTCGACGCGATCGACGAGCTGGGCCGGGGGCGGGCCGCCGTACTCCTCGGGAAGCAGTGCGCTGCCGAAGGACGCGGCCAGACTGCTCATACCAGGCGTCCCAACCGGCGGCCCAACTTGATGAAGAACGGATAGGTCGCGAAGATGGCGGCCGCCACCGCGTGCAGCTGCCAGCCGAGTTGCTCGGTCCGCACGCCGAAAATGCCGCTGTTCCACATGAAGTCGCGTCCGTTGCGAGCACGGAAGGGACGCCACAGCAGCCCGAGGCCCGGCACGTTGTTGTAGAGGCCGAACGACCCGCCGAAGAACACCCCGAGAGTGGCGGCCTCTGCGACATCGCGACGATTCGAGGGCAGCCGCCGCTCGATGAGGACGCCGGCGGCGAACAGCAGCGGCGGGTCGAGGACAAAGCTCACGCGGGGATCCTTTCGTTGATCTCGGGCGCCCCCGAACCGTCCGGGGCGGCACGCAGGCCGACTTCGGCGTGCCCCGTTCCCAGCAGGGACCAATGCCGGTCGCCGATGTCGACGTAGATGTCGGCCTGCTCGGTGTTGGTGCACACCGCCCTGCCCCCGTCGGGATCGGTGTAACCCAGGCTCACGCACCGTTCCGGATGCTGGTCCACCCGGACGAGCACGCGGCGACCGGCCATGCTCCCCTCCAACTGCCAGTGCCGCAGGCCCAGCGTGGTTTTCATTCGCAGCGACGGTAAAGGTCTTGCGGGCCAATCCTTTCCGCCCAGGCGGCAACGAACGAAGGCCATCGGGGCAAGCCTGCGCAGCCCCGGCTTGTGCGACACCGCGGAAACCGCTTCCAGGACGTCCCCGTTGCCGAGGTCGGCGTGAACCCATCCCCAGCGTTTGGCGTTGCCGTGTCCGTAGATGTGGGCGACACCGCCGCGCCAGCCGTCGATCGCGACGGTCGTGCCGGCGATCGTCAGTGAGCCGGAGAACTCGGCGGTCGGTGCGACCACCACCTGGGCGCCCGGCAGCAGTTCGCGCTCCCATACCGCTCGGGGAAACGTCCACAGCGGCTTGCCGGCGTCCTTCCAGCACAATTCCCACGCCAGCGATCGGGCGCTGCCGGCCAGCTTTTCCCAAGCCATGTGCACCCCGGCGGCGTCGAACCAGGCCCCCCGGGCGGCCGGCCGGGTGGGTTCCGGACCGAATCGCTCGGTGCGCGGTGGGCCGTCGGGCGCAAACCACGTCGCCCAACCGTGCGCGTACGCGGCACCCGGGTCGCCCACCGGTGCCACCGTCTCGCAGTGGATCCAGAGGCCGGCGCGCGTCAGCGGATCCGACAGGGTGGCGTACCAGACTTCCAGGCGTCCGGCCTTGCCCCGCCAGCGTGGTGCGGCGGCCGATCGCATCTCGTCGTCCATTGCTGCCTGCCCTCCGGGGTAGTAACTGACGGCACTCTGTGCGCCCAGGCCGCACAATCGATGCATGACATCTGTGGTCCGGTTCGACGATGCGGTTCGTCCACTATATTGGTTGAGCCAATGAACCAGTCAAGTGCTCTGCAGCCCCCGGACCGTCAGCGGGTGGACGAACAGCTCGCCGCGTCCATCGCGGACGCGATCCTCGACGGCGCCTTCCCTCCGGGCTCGACGCTGCCGCCGGAGCGCGAGCTGGCCGACCAACTCGGCGTCAACCGCACATCGCTGCGCCAGGGACTGGCCCGCCTGCAGCAGATGGGCCTGATCGAGGCCCGTCACGGCAGCGGCAACGTGGTCTGCGACCCCGAGGACCTCACCCATCCCGCGGTCGTCGAGGCGCTCGTCCGCAAGCTTGGCCCCGAGTTCCTGGCCGAGCTGCTGGAAATCCGGGCGGCGCTCGGGCCGTTGATCGGCCGCCTGGCGGCGCAGCGCAGCAAGCCGGAGGACGCCGATGCGTTGCGCGCCGCGCTCGCAGCCGTACGGCACGCCGACGACGCCGCGGCGCGCCAGGCCGCCGACCTCGCGTACTTCCGGGTGCTCATCCACAGCAGTCGCAACCGGGCGTTGGGGTTGCTGTATCGCTGGGTCGAGCAGGCCTTCGGTGGTCGCGAGCACGAGTTGACCGCCGCCTACGAGGACGCCGGGCCCGTGGTGGCCGACCTGCGGGCGATCACCGAGGCCGTCTGCGAGCGCGACGCGGCGGCGGCCGCCGCGGCGACCGAGGCCTACCTGCAAGCGAGCGCGCTGCGAATGGTGTTGTCTTACAAGACAGCCGAGCAGGCCTAAACAGCCTGAGCCCGCGCTACTCGGCTATCCGGGTCGCCGGGTGCACGGCCACGAGGCCTAACTTGCTGCGGCGCTTGCACATTGCCGCCAATTCCGCATAAGCCTTCGCGCCGAGCAGCTCGGTCAGTTCGGCGGCCATGCTTTCCCAGACCTGCTTGGCACCGACATGCGCGGCGGGATCGCCGGTGCAATACCAGTGCAGGTCAGCGCCACCGGAGCCCCAGCCGCGGCGATCGAATTCGGTGACGGTCGTCTTGAGGATTTCGGTCCCGTCGGGCCGGGTTACCCACTCCTGGCTGCGCCGGATCGGCAGTTGCCAGCACACATCGGGCTTCATCGTCAATGGCGCAACGCCGAGCCTGAGGGCCTTGGTGTGCAGCGCGCACCCGGCGCCGCCGGCAAAACCGGGGCGGTTCAAGAAGATGCAGGCGTCTTTGTGTTTGCGCGTCCGATATTGGGGCTGGCCGTCGTGCTCGTCGAGCTCCAGGTAGCCCTTGCGGCTCAAGCCCTTCTCGCGATATTGCCAATCGTCGTCGGTCAGCGTCTTCACGGCGTCGTCCAACCGGGCGCGGTCGTCGTCGTCGGACAGGAACGCGCCATGCGAGCAACACCCGTCGTGCGGGCGGCCCACGACGGTTCCGCGGCAGGCTGGCGTACCGAACACACACGTCCAGCGCGACAGCAGCCAGGTGAGGTCGGCCGCGATCAGGTGCTCGGGGTTGTCCGGGTCGTAGAACTCCACCCATTCGCGGGCGAAGTCCAATTCGACCTCTTGGCCCGCGGATCCCCCCTCTGGGTGCGAATTTGCCACGCCTCCAACGTTAGTCCACGACTCCGCCCGCCCGGAGCTTCGCCCAGCCGGTAAATCTGCAGACAAAGTGCGAGTACAGGCCTGCGGGATTACAGGCTCGGCGAACGAGCCGTCGCGCAGGGCAGGCCGCGGGCCGCAAAGCGGCCCGCATCGTCGCCCGACGGGGTTGGATTGTCGGGCTCCTCCGCGGGCCGCAAAGCGGCCCGCATCGTCGCCCGACTAGGTTGTTGCTGTGCGATTGGGCGTGCTCGACGTGGGCAGCAACACGGTTCATCTACTGGTGGTCGACGCCCACCGCGGTGGGCACCCGACGCCGATGAGCTCGACGAAGGCGACGTTGCGACTCTCCGAGTCCATCGACAGCTCGGGGAAGATCACCAAGCGCGGCGCCGACAAGTTGGTTTCCACCATCGACGAATTCGCCAAGATCGCGCTCAGCTCGGGCTGCGAGGAGCTGATGGCGTTCGCCACATCGGCCGTGCGGGACGCCGAGAATTCCGATGACGTGCTGGCCCGGGTGCGCAAGGAAACCGATGTCGAGCTGCAGGTGCTGACCGGCGTCGACGAGTCGCGGCTGACCTTTTTGGCGGTGCGGCGCTGGTATGGCTGGAGCGCCGGGCGCATCGTCAACCTCGACATCGGCGGCGGCTCACTGGAGTTATCCAGCGGCGTCGACGAGGAGCCCGACGTCGCGCTGTCGCTGCCGCTCGGGGCCGGGCGCCTGACCCGCGAATGGCTGCCCGACGATCCGCCCGGTAGGCGCCGGGTCGCGATGCTGCGGGATTGGCTGGACGCCGAGCTGGCGGAGGCCAGCGAGGCGGTCATGGAAGCGGGCCCACCCGACCTCGCGGTGGCCACCTCGAAAACGTTTCGCTCGCTGGCGCGGTTGACCGGTGCGGCGCCGTCGGCGGCCGGGCCGATGGTCAAGCGGACGCTCACGGCAAACGGCCTCAGGCAACTCATAGCATTCATCTCTAGGATGACGACCGCCGACCGGGCTGAGCTGGAAGGAGTGAGCGCCGAGCGGGCACCACAAATCGTGGCGGGTGCCCTGGTGGCGGAGGCGAGCATGCGAGTGCTGTCGATCGAAGCGGTGGATATCTGCCCTTGGGCGTTACGGGAGGGGCTGATCTTGCGCAAACTCGACAGCGAAGCCGACGGAACGGCACTGTTCGGGGGTTCGGTGCGCGATGCTGGAGAGCAGAAGGCTGATCGGAACGCGAACCGATCGAAGGGCGACAAATCATGACCGGACCACACTCCGAGACCGACGGGCCGGGCAGTCGGCCGATCTCGGTGGCCGAGCTGCTGGCCAGGAACGGAACCATCGGAGAACCGGCCGTCTCCCGGCGGCGCCGCCGCCGGCGCGGTGACAGCGACGCGGTCACGGTCGCGGAGCTGACCGGAGAGATTCCGGTGATCCGCGACACCGAGCGCACCGCGCCGCAGCGCCGGGCGACCGGAACAGTCCAGGCAACCGCCCCGGTCACTGAGGAACCGGCCAAACCCGTCTACTGGTCCGAGCCCGAGCCGCGCTGGCCCAAGTCGCCGCCTCAACCCCCGCGCGCTTCGGCACCCGAACGCAGCGCGTACCCGCGGCCCCTGCCCCAGGGCGAACGACCCGCGGACCGCACCGCCAAGACGCCCGACCGATCCGATGCCCAATCCGGCGCCGAGGAGATGCGCCCGGACCCCGTTGACCACTACGCGGACATCCCGGTCGACGTGATGGACAGCGAGGTGGGCGAAGCCGAGACCGCGACCCAGGATTCGGCGTACGTGCGCTCCTTCCTGCGGTCTGATTCCGCGCTGCAGTCGGACACCACGCTGTTCGGCGGCCAGACCCTGGCCGATGAGATCGCGCGACGGGGAGGCACGAAGCAGGTCGCCGAGGACAGGGCAGAGGACAGGGCCGAGGACTACCCCGACGTTGCGGCCGACCGTATCGACGGCATCCATGCGGGGCACGGCAGGCTCGCCGCGCTATGGCGGGCCAGCTTGATCGTGTTGCAGTCGATTCTGGCCGTCGCTTTCGGGGCGGGGCTGTTCGTCGCGTTCGACCAGCTGTGGCGCTGGAACAGCATCGTGGCGCTGGTGCTGTCGGTGCTGGTCATCCTGGGCCTCGTGGTGGGGGTGCGGGTGGTTCGCAAGACGGAGGACATCGCCAGCACGCTGATCGCGGTCGCCGTGGGGGCGCTGATCACCCTGGGTCCGCTGGCATTGTCGTTGCAGTCGGGCTAGGCGTCACCACGCACAGTGCGCCCCGCAATCAAAGTCGGACTGTCGACGGCCTCGGTCTATCCGTTGCGGGCGGAGGCCGCGTTCGAATATGCGGCCAGCCTTGGGTACGACGGCGTCGAGTTGATGGTGTGGGGCGAGTCGGTGAGCCAAGACATCGATGCCGTCAAGAAGCTCTCTGAGCGGTATCGAGTGCCGGTGTTGTCGGTGCACGCGCCCTGCCTGTTGATTTCGCAGCGGGTGTGGGGCGCCAATCCCATCCCGAAGCTGGAGCGCAGCGTGCAGGCCGCCGAAAAGCTGGACGCCCAGACCGTCGTGGTGCATCCGCCTTTCCGCTGGCAACGGCGCTACGCCGAGGGATTCAGCGACCAGGTTTCGGACCTGGAGGCCGCCAGTGACGTCATGATCGCCGTCGAGAACATG